>JBBSQZ010000065.1:0-13340 GCA_038243565.1 Rhodothermales bacterium
CCGCGCCTCGTCGAGCGGCTGCCCGCCGACGGCCCAGCCCGCGGGCGTCCGCTCGATGCCGGCCGTCTGGAGGTAGCCGCCCGAGCCGGCGTTGGCCTCGCCCTGCGCGAGCACGCGCGCGAGCAGCGCGCCCGGCATCCGCACCGTCAGGACCTCGCCGCCGAAGGGGAGCACGCGGATCGCGTCGTATTCCGTGAACGGACCGGCCAGGAGCACGTCGTCGACGCGGACCGAGCCGCTGTTGAAGAGCGCCGCCTCGGGCGCGCCCGCCGCCTGCCGGAACGCCTCGGCGGTGAGCGCACCGAGCCGCGCCGGGCGCGTGCGGACCGTCGCCTCGCGGCCGTCGAGGGCCTCCGTCGTGACCGTCACGACGCGCGCCGGGTCGAAGCCCTCGGCGCGGAAGCCGGCCGTCCCGGCCTCGACCCAGCGCGCGACCTCGGCGGCGACGGCCGGGTCGTCCGGGATCGCGTCCGTGACCTCGACGAGGTCCGAGGCGACTTCGACCGCGCCCGTCGTGCGGTGGACCGTGACGTGGTGGACGTAGACCGTCCGCACGTTGGCGTCGGCCTTCAGGACCGGGACGAACGCCGGGCCACGGTACGCGCGGATGTTCTCGTGCTCGTGCCCGCCGAGGACGAGGTCGACGCCGGGGACCGTCGCGGCGATCGTCGCGTCGTCGGCGAAGGTGAGGTGCGTCAGCGCGACGACGACGTCGGTGCGCGGGGCGAGGCGCGCCGTCTCGGCCGCGAGCGCCTCGACGGGCGGCGTGTAGACGACGTACGGCTTCTGCGTCGACGGGAGGACCGCGCTCACGACGCCGACGCGCAGCGTGTCGCCGGGCGCGACGACGACGGGCAGGACGACGCTCGGCGAGACGTTCGGGAACGCCGCGGCGCCGCCCGGCGGCGCCACGTTGGCCGAGACGTACGGGAAGCGCGACTCGGCGAGGCGCGCCCGGAAATCGGCCTCGGAGACGTCGAACTCGTGGTTGCCGAGCGCCGACACGTCTACGCCGACGGCGTTGAGGACGGCCACCATCTGCCGCCCGTTCAGCCGCTGCCCGTCGACGCGGGCGGTGCCGAGCGCGGACGGGCCGAACAGGTCGCCGGCGAGGACGGTGAGCGTGTTCGGGTCCGCGGCGAGGAGCCGGTGCCGCAGCGTCGCCACGCGCGCGAGCCCGCCGGAGCGCCCGCCCTCGACGGGCGTGATCTCGTAGACGTCGTTGAAGTGGAGGATCGTGAACGTGACGTCGCCGGGTGCGGGAGCCGGCGGGACGACAGTCGGTGCCGTCGCGGCGCAGCCGGCGAGGACGACGGCACAGGCGAGAGAGAGAAGGCGGCGCATCACGGGAGATCGGAAAGGTGAGGAGGCGGGGCGCGTAAGGCGGACCGGTCGGGCGCCCTGTCCCACTCGCGAGCGATCGGCGCGGGACGGTCAGCCGTTGTTGCCCTCGCGCCGGCGCTGGACGACGATCACGGCGACGACGAACGCCTGGAGGGCGAGCGGCAGCGCGTCCGACAGGTCCGCGCGGAGTGCGGGGCGGACGGCGCCGGACCAGTCCGCGCGGCCCGCGTCGAGGCCGTCGGCGAGGACGGTCCAGCGGCGGCCGAACCAGCCCTCGGGCACGAGCTCCAGCGTCAGCCCGGCCTCGAGGCCGAGCACGGCGCCCTCGACCTCGACATCATATCGCCGGCGGAACGCGCTGGGGCGCGTCGCGACGGCCAGCGTCTGCGCGTCGCGCACGAGCGCGGTCGTCGTCTTGAGCAGGCCGCGCGCCTCGAGGCCGAAGTCGACGTCGCCGATCGTCAGGCGGCCGCCGCCGAAGAGGCGCAGCGAGATCTCGCCGAAGGGCACGCCCGAGCCGTCCGGGTCGGTGAGCTCGAACGTCTGCCGGAAGAGGCTGGTCGGCGTGGCGAGGATCATCGGAGCGTGACGACGCGGTAGCCGCCGGCGGGGACGGAGAAGGCGAGGCCCGCGGCGTCCGAGACGGTCTCCGCGGCGTACCGGCGAGGATCAGCAGGGCGGCGAGCGCGAGGCGGGGCATCGGGCAGGGAGCGAAAAGGTACGGGAGAGGCAGGAGTTTGACGTTTCGAGTTCGAAGAGGGTAAAGGGTCTGCGTGGACCAGGACGGTCCCGGACCAACGCTGAGCGCTTCGTTCTCTCCAAACTTCAAACCCCAAACTCTCTCGGCACAGAAGCCGGGTCAGCGCGCCTCCGCCCGCCTCACCGCGATCGCCGTGAGGTCGTCGCGCGGCCCGGCAGCGAACGGGCCGGCGAAGGCGTCCGACGCCGCGACGAGGCGTTCGAGGAGCGCGTCGGCGTCGGCGTCCGGGCCGAGGGTGAGGGCGTCGTCGAGGCCGTCCTCGCCCCACTCGTCGCCGCCGGGGCGGATCGCCTCGGTGAGGCCGTCCGAGAACAGGACGAGGGCGTCGCCCGGCGCGAGGCGCGCCTCGCCGGCCGAGAAGCGGGCCTCGGGGAGGACGCCGAGGAGCGGGCCGCCGGCGTCGAGCAGTTCGACGTGGCCGGACGCGCGGCGGATGCGCGGCGCGGGATGGCCCGCCGCGACCGACCACACGCGGCCCGTCGCGGGCGCGACGACGGCCCACGCGAGCGTCGCGAACTGGTGCGGCTCGGTCGCTTCGGCGATGAGGCGGTCGAGGCGCCGGGTGGCCGATGCGAGGGAGGCGCCGGCGTCGGGCCCGTCGGGGCGCAGCAGGCGCAGGCCGGCCTGGAGCGTCGAGGTGAGCAAAGCCGCCGGCAGGCCCTTGCCCACCACGTCCGCCACGGCGACGACGAGGCGGCCGTCGGGGAGCGCGTGCGCGTCGTAGGTGTCGCCCGAGACGGCGGCGCTCGGCCGCCACCGCACGGCGACGTCGAGGCCCGGCACGGCGGGCAGCGTGCGCGGCAGCAGCCCGGTCTGGATGCCGCGCGCGAGGCGCATCTCCTCGGCCGCCTGCTCCGTCGCGACGCGCTCGGCGACGCGCTCCGAGACGCGGTCCGCCGTCTCGAGCGCCCCGACGGCGAGGGCGGCGAGGGCGGCGGCGAAGTCGAAGGCGCGGGCGTCCGGCGGCCCGCCCGAGGCGCGCTTTCCGACGAGGACGACGCCGCGCGAGACGGCGCCGGCGCGCAGCGGCACGGCGACGGCGAAGCCGGCCTCGGTCAGCGGGCCCTCGTCGAGAGCGGCCGGCGCCTCGAGATCGGCGAGCGCCGCGGGCACGTCCGGCGCCTCGCCCGAGACGCGCTCGAGGCGCCCGTCCGCGGCGCGCAGGAACGCCGCGACGCGGCCGACGAGCAGCTGGCCCATCAGCGCATAGCCGAGGCGGGCGAGGATGGCGCCGGGCTCGAGGTCGCGGCCGAAGGCCTGCGACAGCTCGAGGAGCGTGCGGAGCTCCTGCTCGCGCGAGGCGAGCGCGCGGCGCGTATCCGGGGTGTCCATGCCGGAAGCTAGCCGGTGCGGCGGTCATCGGCGAGGTGGATCACGTCGGCCGCCGTCGCCTTGCCGTCCTCGATCGTCATCCAGACGCACGTCCGGACCTGGTGGAAGCCCTGCGTGCCGGCGGCGCCGGGGTTGACGTAGAGCATCCCGCCGAGGGCCTTCACGCGCTCGATGCGCAGGATGTGGCTGTGGCCGCAGACGAACAGGTCGGGCGGCTCGGCCGTGATCAACTCCTTGACGCGCTTGTCCCACCGCTTCGGGTGGCCGCCGATGTGCGTCATCCAGACGCGCATCCCGCCGGCCATGACGCGCGCGTGCTCGCCGAAGCGGCCGCGGACCGGCGGCCCGTCGATGTTGCCCCACACGCCGACGACCGGCGCGAGGCGCTCGAGGCGCTCCACGATGCCGCCCGGCCCGACGTCGCCGGCGTGCAGGATGAGGTCCACGCCGGCGAAGACCTCGTCCAGTTCGGGGTGGTAGACGCCGTGCGTGTCCGAGACGATGCCGAGGGTCACGGGGAAATGCGGTTTAAGGTTTAACGTTTAAGGCGTGCAGGTCAGAACATTAAACCTTAAACCTTAAACCGCATTTGAATTTCTACCGCAGCATCACGCGGAGGCCGGCGCGGAGCTTCTCGGGGCGCGGCCCGTAGCGGACGGGCTCGCCGCGGACGTCCGCCCACGTCACGATCGGGAGGCTCAGGAAGGGCGCGAGCTGGAACGACGGCCGCGAGAACTCGAAGCCCGTGCGGAGCCAACCGATGCCGCTGCGGATGCGCTCCGGGCCGTCGTCGGGCGTGGCGTCCGTGCGGACGAGCGCGTAGTCGCCGGCCTCGGCGACGAGGCCCAGCGCGAGGCGGCTGCCGGCGGGGTCGAAGACGATGTTGTAGCCCCACGACACGCGCAGCTCCTGCCCGACGACGCGGACGACGCCGTCGCCGGGGGCGCCGCGCAGGAAGCCCTCGGGGTTCACCGTGCCGGCGTCGAGCGCCTCGTCGGTGGCGGGCGTGTAGCCCGCGCGGACGCGCCGGATGCCCAGCGCCACGTCCGTCGTGACGGACGGCGAGAGCGTCGTCGTCGAGAGAAACGCGACATCGGTCTGGCGGAAGCCGAGGCCGCCCTCGCTCGCGGGGTCCACGGCGAGGCGCACGGCGTAATCCGTCTGCTCGTTGTGCCAGTACGGCTTCACGACGACCCAGCTCAGGCCCAGCGGCCCGCGCCCGACGCCGCCGGTGAGGTCGGCGACGAGCGAGAGGTCCACCTGCGGCAGGAGGGCGTAGTCGAGGCGCCCCGAGAAGGCGAGCGGGCTCGCCGGCGTGCCCGGCTCGGCGATGCCGAGCAGGTCCGCGTCGCGGACGGCCGCCTCGGCCGAGAGCGCGAAGCCGCCGTCGAAGCTGCGCTGCGCGGCCTCGCCGCGGTAGAACGGGTCCAGCGTCTGGAAGCCGCCCTGCGCCGCGGCCGTGCCGGCGGGGCCGGCCGCGAGCGCGGCCACGAGCAGGCAGGCGATCGGCCGGGCGCGCAGAGGCATGGTGGGAGGGAGCGGGTATCCGGACAAGTAAGGAGATTCGCGCTCGTTTCGCAAGAGGCGCGGCGGCCGCCGGGAAAATCTCTAACCCGGCGGGGTAGCCTGCGACGGCGGGAGCCCGGCCGCGATGGCGGCGTAGGTGGACGCCCATCGCTCCGCCTGCCCGTGCTCCGCTTCGCCTCGCTCGCCGCCGCGTCCTTCGCCGGGATGGAGGTCTCGGCCTACGTCCTGCACCGCTTCGTCTTCCACGGCCCGCTGTGGGGCGTTCACAAAACGCACCACGAGCCGGGGCACGGCCACGGGCCGTGGGCTTCGCCGACCTTGCGGTTCGAGGCCAACGACCTCTTCTCGGCCGGCTTCGCCGCGGCGTCGATGGGCGCGATGTGGGCCGGGCGCGAGGACCCGCTCGGCAGCACGGCCTTCCCGCTCGGGCTCGGCGTGGCCGTCTACGGCGGCCTCTACTTCGTGCTGCACGACGTGTACACGCACGGCCGCTTCGCGCGCATGCAGACGGCCAACCCGGCGGCGAAGGCCGTCAAGCGAGCGCACGGGAGGCACCACCAGTCGCTCCAGAAGGACGGGCAGGAGCCGTACGGCCTTTTCCTGTTCCCGCCCGCCTACGGCCGCCGCTTCCAGCGCACGCGCGACCGCGAGGGCGCCGAGGCGCAGACCGAGGCGCTCCCGCCGCCTAGCGGACGACCGTGATGCGGGCCGTCGCCGCAGCGCCAGCCGCGACGAGGCGCAGCGTGTAGACGCCCGGCGCCAGCCGCGACGCGTCGAACGGCGCCTCGTGGGTGCCGGCGGCCTGCTCGCCCGTCGCGAGCAGGGCCACCTCGCGGCCGAGCACGTCCACGACCGAGAGGCGCATCCGGCCGGGTGCCGGGAGCGTGTAGCGAATGGCCGTCTGGCTCCGCACAGGGTTCGCAGTAGCCGCGACGCGGAGCGCCGGAGCGCCGGGCGCGCCCTCGCCTGCTGTGGCGAGACGCGGAGACAGCACCGTCGACCCGTCCTCGCGTACGGTGAGCAGGCCAATCTCGGGGCCGCCCTGGTTGGCCGCCGGGTCGAGAAAGCCGCTCGTGATCATGAGCACCGTCTGCCCGTCGAGGCCGGACAGGTCGACCTCGAACGAGCCGAACGAGGTCAGCCCGCGGGCGACGGTGAAGGAGTAGGGCCGCGCCCCGAGGCCGATCTGGTACGGGCCGCCCCCATATCCCAGATCGGTCGCGTAGATCACCGGGCCGCGCAGTCCGCTTCGGACATCGACGCCGGGCGCGTCGGGCGTTCCGTTGACGAACGCGATGCCGACAACGTCGTCGTCTGGGAACGTGATGAGTGGCGACACCTGGTAGAGGCTGAGCGCGGTGCCGGCGCCGTCGGGGTTGGCAGCGAACCGGTTCGGATCGGCGACGCCCCCGAGAACGAGCACAGTCGGCGCGTCGCCGGGCACTACTGCGACCGTAGCGCTCGCCGAGACCTGCGCGGCGTCGCTGCTCGCCCAGACCTCGACGGGCGTGTAGGCCGGCACCGAGAGAAGGCCCGTCGCCGAGCGAAACGCGACCTGGGCCGAGCGCCCGTCGGCCGCCACCTCGATAGTCGCGAGGCGGGGGTCGGGCGCGGTGTGGACGACCCGGACGGCCCCCCGGGAGTCGGGGTCGCCGTCCTCGATGACGAGAATCTGGGTGCCGCCCTCGGGCGGCATCGCGGCCGAGAACTGACCGAGCACGCCGAGCACGGTCGCCGGGCCGGTTGGGACCGGCTGGCCTGGAACCGCGGTCTCCGGCACGGCCGGCACGCGGACGGTGACTGGCCCGGCCGGCGCCGAGCCGTCGTCGGCAGCGTAGGTCCGAGACGGCTCGAACGTGCCGCCGGCGCCGCCGGCGAGCGTCACGCCGGGCACGGCGACGAGGACCGACTCGAGCGCCTCGGGGTCGGCCGCGATCTCGGCGAGCGTGACGACCCGCGCGCGGCGGTCGATGTTTTCGGACAGCCGCTGCGCGACCTCGAACGAGGCGAGATCGCCGGGGCCGATCTGGAGTTGCCCGCGCGCGTCGCTGAGCGTGCCCGTCAGCCGGACGACCGTCCCGGGCCGGACCGCGCCGCTCTGCACGGCTTCGAAGAACGGCCCGGACGGCTGAAACAGCGCCAGGCCACCCGTCTCGTCGTTGACGTACGCGGCCCGCCCCCGCGCGCGAACGACGTAGCCGAACACGGTCACGGCCGTCCCGGCGCCGCATTCGCGGGCGTTGTCGAGGTCGGTCGACGCCTCGATCTGCGCCCGAAGCTCTCCCTCCGGGAACGCGTCCGACTCGATGCTGACATAGAGCGCCCCGGCCTCAAGCTGCGCCGCCTGCGCTCGGCCCAACTGGACCTGGAACCGGACCGTGAGATCCTCACCGCTTCTGGACAGCTCCGTCGCCGTGAACAGGACGGGGCCCCGCGTGCCGGCGTCGCCGCTACGGATCGTTCCGTCCTGAACGTCGCCCTCGAGTCCGCTGACGTAGACGTTGAGCGAGAGGTTGCCGTCGAAGTTGAGGAAGCCAAAGAGGGCGCCGCGGGCCGCGGACGCAGTGGCGGGGACGGCTTTGGAGCCTGTCAGGACGCCCGTGAGTGTCCCATCGAGGGTGCAGCCGGCGGGGCTTTGCGCGGTGGCCGGGAACGCGACAAAGGCAGCCAGCAGCGAGGCGAGAACAAGGCGCATAGCAGGCGTGAGGCACTGCGCCAAACATACGTTTCGACGCAAGCCGCCGCCGCCGCGCGTCAGTTCTCGACCGGCCCGAGGTCGTCGGCGTCGTCCTGGAGGCGCCGCAGGAGCGGATCCTGCACGGCGTTCGCCTCGGGCTCGGCCTCGATGGCCTCCTCGATCTGCTCGAGGAGGCCGGCCGCCGCCGCGCCCTTCTGCTCGAGCACGAGGACGCTCGCGAAGCCGACGGCCTGCCCGCCGCCGCCCATCGGCGCCGTCGAGACGACGGTCCACCCGGCGCGCAGCAGCTCGTCGAGCGCGGCCTGCGCCTGTG
This sequence comes from Rhodothermales bacterium, assembly GCA_038243565.1. Classification (GTDB taxonomy): domain Bacteria; phylum Bacteroidota; class Rhodothermia; order Rhodothermales; family Rubricoccaceae; genus DASVSE01. The sequence continues at coordinate 7,975 of JBBSQZ010000065.1, forward strand.
CGGCGTCGCGGGACTGGTGGGTGAGGACGAAGACTTTCTGGGCGGTCATCGCGGCGCGGGCGGGTGGCCGCTGAAAGCGCCCGAGGCGGGCCGAAGGTTCCGGCCTACCCGACGCGGGCGAAGCCGAGCGAGCGCGGGGCCGTCCGCCCGAAGTGGGCGCGCGTCTCGGCGAGCGCGGCGTCTGCGAGCGTCGGGTCCGCCTCGGCGATGGCGAAGGCGGCCTCGCGCGCCTCGACGAGGATGTCCTGGTCCCGCACGACGTCCGCGATCTTGAGGTCCGGCAACCCACTCTGGCGCGTGCCGAAGAAGTCGCCGGCGCCGCGGAGCTTCAGGTCCAGCTCGGCGATGACGAAGCCGTCGGTCGAGCCGGCCATCGCCTCGAGGCGCTCCGTCGCGTCGGCCGTGCGCTTGAATCCGGCCATGAGGAAGCAGAAGGACTGGTCCGCGCCGCGCCCGACGCGGCCGCGGAGCTGGTGCAGCTGCGCCAGCCCGAAGCGCTCGGCGTGCTCGATCACCATCACCGTCGCGTTGGGCACGTCCACGCCGACCTCGATGACGGTCGTCGCGACGAGCACGTCGGTCTCGCCGGCCTTGAACGCGTCCATCGCCTCCTCCTTCTCGTAGGCCAGCATCCGGCCGTGGACGAGGTCCACGCGGTACGGCCGCAGGCGCTCCGAGAGCTCGGCCGCGCCCGACTCGGCGTCCTTCACGTCAGCAAGGGTCTCCGACTCGGACTCCTCGACGAGCGGAAAGACGACGTACGCCTGCCGGCCTTCTCGGAGCTGCTCCTGGACGAAGGCGAGCATCTCGTCGCGCCGGGAATCGGGGTAGACGCGCGTGTCGATGGGCTTGCGGCCGGCGGGCAGCTCGTCCATCGTCGTCACGTCGAGGTCGCCGTAGACCGTCATCGCGAGCGAGCGCGGGATGGGCGTCGCGGTCATCATGAGCGTGTGCGGGCGCTGGCCTTTGCGCTGCATCTTGGCGCGCTGCATCACGCCGAAGCGGTGCTGCTCGTCCACGACGGCCAGGCCGAGCGACTTGAAGGCGACGGTGTCCTCGATGAGCGCGTGCGTCCCGACGGCGACCTGCACCGCGCCCGTCGCGAGCTCCTCGAGGATCTCCTCGCGCAGCTTCTTGCGCTGCCCGCCGATGAGCAGGCGGACCTCGACGCCGAGCGGCTCGAGGTAGCGCTTGAGGTTGGAGTAGTGCTGCTCGGTCAGGATCTCCGTCGGCGCGAGGAAGGCGGCCTGGTGGCCGGCGTCGACGGCCATCAGCATCGCCGCGACGCCGACGACCGTCTTGCCCGAGCCGACGTCGCCCTGGACGAGGCGGTTCATCTGGGCGCCCGACGCCGTGTCCCGCGCCACGTCCTGGAGGGCCTTCTGCTGGGCGTTCGTGAGCGAGAACGGGAGGACTTCGGAGAGGAAGCGGTCGGTGAGCGGGCCGTGGCCGGCGAGCGTCAGGCCGGGGTGGCGCTTCTGGCGGCCGCGGGTGAGCGCGAGCAGCAGCTGGAGGAAGAAGAACTCCTCGAACTTCAGGCGCCGCTCGGCGCGCCCGCGCTCGGCGGTGTCCTTCGGGAAGTGGATGGCGCGGAGGGCGACGTTGCCGTCGATGAGCCCAAACTCGGATCTGACGGCCTCGGGCAGGACCTCGGGGATGGTGAGGCCGTGCGTCTGGAACGCGCCGTAGATCATCCGCCGGAAGGCGCGGCTCGTAATCCCGACCTTCTCGAGCGCCGCGCCGCCGGGGTAGAGCGGGATGATGCGGCCCGTGTCCAGCGCCGCCGCGGCGTCGTCGAGCTTGTCGAACTCGGGGTGCGCGATCGAGAAGGCGGAGCCGTACTGCTCGGCCTTGCCGTGGAACGCGACGCGGTCGCCGACGGCGAAGCTCTTGCCGACCCAGTTGGCGCCGCGGAACCAGACGCACTTGAGCGTCCCGCCGGAGGCGTCGGTCGCGCGGAGCTCGAAGCGGCTGCGCCCGCCGGCGCCAGGCATGAGCGCCTTGGCCGTCACCGTCGCGACGACCGTCACGGGGCCAGCCTGCATCTGGCGGATCGGCGTGACGGTGCTCCGGTCGAGGTAGCGCCGCGGGTAGTAGCGGAAGAGGTCGCCGACGGTGGCGACGCCGGCCTTGCGCAGCGGCTCGGCGCGGCGCTCCGAGATGCCGGGCAGCGTCTCGATGCCGTCGTCGAGCGACGCGGCGGTCTCGGTGGTCAGGTCGCTCATGCGGCCAAGGCCCGGCTGTGTGGGACTTCGCGGGGCCCGACGGGACGCACCTGGTCCAGCCGCGCCGAGACGACGCCGACGGTCTCGCCGCGCAGCGTCACGAACTCGACCTCGACGCCGCCCACGGCGTGGACGAGCACGACCGTGCCCACGTCGCCCGCGACGAGGCCCGTCCCGGGAAGGTCTTCGGTCAGGACGACGCGGTCGAGCTCGGTCATGGTCGGATGGGGTAGGCTGTCACGAGGCGAACGCGCGACGTTCCAGCCTCGCGGAACCAGACGGCGCGGACGTGGACGCGCCGTCCAGATGGTGTGTCGAGCAGGCCGTCGACGACGAACCGCTCCCCGAAAGGTGACGGCTCCAGCGTAGCGGCGTGAGCGGCGGCGTGAGCCATCAGCGCGTCGGCGAGGCGGTCGGGATGGTGCCTTGAGAACCCGGTGCGCTCGAAAAATAGCGCCTTTCCGCGGCCGTCCGGGTGCTCCAGCGCCAGCAGATAGTCCGTGAGCTTCTGCGCCGAGATGTCGAGCGTGTCTGGGTGGAGCGTCATGGGACAGCCTCGGGCAGCGGTGCTGCGCGGCGCTCCGAGATGCCGGGCAGCGTCTCGATGCCGTCGTCGAGCGACGCGGCGGTGTCCAGGGTCTCGGTCGTGGGGTCGCTCATGCGACGGCGGGCGGGTGGCGCGGCAAGCTAAGCGGGCCGGGCGACGGCCCCGCGTCAGTGCCGTGACGGGCAGCCCACCGCAGCCCACCGCAGCCCTCGCCGACGGCGCGGCCGTCGCCCGCGTGCTCGAGCATCTCGTCGGCAACGCCGTGAAGTTCACCGAGGCGGGCAGCGTCACGGTGACCGTCGGGGTCGAAGACCGGTGCAGCGTCGTGCGCGTCGCCGACACGGGCGTCGGGATCGCGCCGCCGTTCCTGGCTCGCATCTTCGGCGACTTCGAGCAGGAGAGCGACGGCCACGACCGCCGCTACGAGGGCTCGGGCCTCGGGCTGTCCGTCGCGCAGCGCCTCGCGCGGCTGATGGGCGGCGACATCACCGTCGAGAGCGAGAAGGGCGCCGGGAGCACGTTCACGCTCCGCCTGCCGCCCGCCGAGGCGCCGGCGGACGCGCGTCCCCGGCCCGTTCCTCAGCGGATGACGGTCAGCCGCTGTGTCGCCGTCCCGGACGCACTGGTCAGACGGACGACGTACACGCCCGGCGACAGCGACGCCCCGTCGACTGTGACCTCGACCGCCGCTGCGGCACCGGGCGCCCCGGCGTAGAGGGTCTGGAGCCGGCGCCCGATGGTGTCGTAGAGCGCGAGCTCGACGGGCCCAGCCGTCGCCACTGTGAACCGCAGCGTCGTCGCGTTTCGGAACGGGTTTGGCGCAGGCGCCGAGAGCGCGAACACGGCCGGGGCTGCGCCTGCAACGGGGCCAGGCTCGTCCGCGACGACCACCCCGTCGAACTCGTAGGCGCCGATGGACTGCGGAGCGTCCCGGGTGTAGCCGCGCTGGTCGAACGGAGACGTCGTCTGGCCTGCGCGCGCGGCCGGGCTGGCCGCCGTCAGGGCATGCGTCCGCGTCGCACCGCCATTGTCGGCGAGGGGCTGGAGGCCGGGGTCGACGCCCGAAATGGTCGCCGAGGCGCCGCAGCCCTCCGGCGTCTCGATGAGGTTGGGCCCTAGCGTCAGCAGGTAGCCGAAGCAGTCGGCCCCGGTGGGTGCCACGTTGTCGGCGAGGATCGAGTTGCTCATCGCCGTCTGGTTGCCGGCGCCCGCGAAGGCGAGGCCGCCGCCCGAGACCGTCGCGACGTTCCCGGCGACGGTCGCGTCGATGACGGTCACCGATCCGCCCGCGTTGAACAGGCCCCCGCCACGCGGCGCCCGGTTGCCCGAGAGCGTCGAGATCTGGACGCCGCCGCGCCCGCCGTCCGAGAAGACGCCGCCGCCGGCGACCGACGCCGTGTTGCCCGCGATGAGGCTGCGGAAAAAGGCGACGACGCCCTCGCCGGCCGTTGAGAAGAACGCCGCCCCGCCGCGCACGGCCGCGTTCTCCTCGACCGACGACGCGTTCACGATCAGGCGCCCGCCGCCCGCCGCCCAGAACGCGCCGCCGTCCCGCGTGGCGGTGTTCGCAGAGACCGTGCTGCTGTCGACCTCGACGTCGGCGGCGCCCGTGAGGTGGAACGCGCCGCCGTCGCCGATGCCGGCCACGGTGTCCGCCCCCGCGCGGTTGAGCCTCATCAGGACCGCGACGTACCGGCTCGGGACACCGGTCGGCGGCGCCGCAGCGGCCTCCTCGACGGCTCCTCCAGACCCGCGGGCCTGGTTCTCGCGGAACTCCGTCCGCCGGACCGTGACGGTGCCTCCGGCGTTGAGCAGGCCGCCGCCCGACCCGCGGGCTCCCGTCGCGCTGTTGAAGCTGAACAGACTTCCGGCCACGTCCGCGGCGCCTCCGCCGAGGTAGAGGCCGCCGCCGCCCTGGCCCGCGGTGGCGCCCGTCGCCACGTTCGTGCTGAGGGTCGCGCCGCGCGCGACGAGCGTGCTGCCCGAGCCGAGGTAGATCCCGCCGCCCACGACGGCTGTGTTCGACCCGACGGTGGCGTTCGTCAGCGTCACGGTGACGGCGCCGACCGCGTGGATGCCGCCGCCGGTGCCGGACGCCGCGCCGACCGTGTTGAACGAGACGGGCGTCCCGGTGATCGTCGCCGTCACCGGCGCGCCCGTCCCGTCGAGGGCGATGCCGCCGCCGGCGCGGCTGGCCTGGTTCCGCTGGACGAGCAGGCTCCCGCTGACCGAGAGCGACCCGCCCCGGACGAGCACGCCGCCGCCCAACCCGGCGGCGCCCGTCGCGAGGTTGTCGCGGACCTCGACGTCTACGAGCGTCGCCGCTCCGCCGTCGACGTAGAGGCCGCCGCCGCCCTGGCCCGCGGCGGCGCCCGTCGCCGTGTTCTCCGCGATGACCGTGCCGCTGCGGGCCGTCAGCCGGCCCGTCGCGCTCACCCAGAGCCCGCCGCCCGCGACGGCCGTGTTGCCGCTGATCGTGCCGCCGGTCACCTCGACCGTGGCCGCCCCGGTGACGTGAATGCCGCCGCCGAAGCCGGGCGCCGAGCCGGCCGTGTTGCCCGTGATGGCCACGTTGGTGAGCGTCGCCGTGTTGC
>JBBSQZ010000066.1:0-13295 GCA_038243565.1 Rhodothermales bacterium
CGGTGAGTTCGGCGAGGCCTTCCTTGCCGGCGGGGTCGTCGGCAGCGCCGGTCGCGAACAGCATCCGCAGCGTGACGAGCGGCGACGTGCCGGCGAGCTGGAGCGTCTCGAAGGCGGGCGTGGCGGCGGGGCGGCGCTGCCAGGCAGCCGGCGGGACGGGCGGCGGCGGAAGGGCCGTGCGCTCGCTCTCCGGCGGCAGGCTGATCGACGCGGCCGGCGTGTCGACCGAGCCGGGCGCCATCGCGGCCTCGGGCAGCGGCTCCTGCGAGAGCGTCACGACCACCATGCCGGCATCCGTGAACACGCGGTTGGCGACGCGCTGCACGTCGGCGGGCGTGAGCGCGTCGAGGCGCTCGTAGATCTGGTTGAGGCGCGACGGGTCGCGCCAGACGGCCAGCGTGTTCACGAGCGCGTCGGCGACGCCCTCGGTGTTGTCCAGCCCGGCGGCGAAGCCGTAGCGCACGGCGCGCTTGAGGGCGTCGAGGCGGCCGGCGTCGGGCGCGCGCAGGCGCCAGAGGGCCAGCTCGTTCTGGATCGCGTCGCGCACGGCCGCCACGTCGGCGCCGTCCTTCACGCGCGCGCCGACCGTCACGAGGCCCGGGTCGCGGTTGTCGCCGGCGAAGGCGAAGAGCTGGTCGACGGTCTGCTCCTCGATCACGAGGCGCCGGTAGAGGTCCGACGACGGCCCGAAGGCGAGCGTCGTGAGCACGTTCATCGCCATGTTGTCGGTGACCTCGGCCGGGTCGTCGGAGTAGGCGGCCGGCGCGTGGAAGGCGACGGTGAGCCACGGCGGCGTCGGGCCGTCCCACGTCACGTGGCGGAAGACCGGCCCGGCCGGGGCGGGCTCCTGCGGGACGACCGTCGGCACGAAGCCGGGCGCCCAGCCGCCGAACTGCTGCTCGGCGAGGGCGAACACGGCGTCCGGCGTCACGTCGCCGGCGACGAGCAGCGTCACGTTCTCGGGGCGGTAGTGGCGGCGGAAAAAGTCCTGCCCGTAGTCGTAGGCCTCCGGCATCGCCTCGATGTCGGCCAGGAAGCCCATCGTGGTGTGGCGGTAGGGGTGCGTCGTGAACGCGGCCGCGGCCTGCGCCTCGAGCAGCTTCTGGACCGGGTTCGCGAAGTTCTTGTTGTACTCGCCGAGGACCGCCCGCGCCTCGGTGCGGAAGGCGTCGTCGGAGTACGACAGGTTCTGGAAGCGGTCGGCCTCGATGCGCATCATCTCGGGGAGGCTCTCCTTGAGAAACGTCGTGTGGTAGACGGTCCGGTCGGCGGTCGTGTAGGCGTTCTGGTCGGCTCCGGCCCGGGTGAGGATGCGCTGGTACTCGGCGGCCGGCACGGCCTCGGTCCCGCGAAACATCATGTGCTCGAAAAAGTGCGCGAACCCCGAGCGGCCTTCCTCGATCTCGTCGCGGCTGCCGGTCCCGACGACGAGCTGGAGCGAGACCACGTCAGGGATCGTCGTCGGCACGACGACGACGCGGAGGCCGTTGTCGAGCGTCCGCGCGAACGTCTCGAACGGGTAGATGGGCGCCGAGGCAGCGGGGCGCTGGGCGTGGGCTCCGCCGGCGACGGCGAGAGCGAGAAGGAGGACACCGGTGAAGCGCATCTCAGGGTGAGCGGTGAAGGGAACGAGCAGCGGAGACGGGCCAAGCTAGCGTGCCGGGGGGCCAGTCGCACCCGTGCGTCACGCCGACGGGGCGCTCGAGGAGGCCGAGCGTGCAGCCGACCTGGGACGCGCCCAGAGGCACGGCTGCACATGCGGATGCCCTTTCGGGTCGGATCAGATGAGGGTGTCGCCGGGCGTAGACCGCGAGCCGCCTGGTGGCCGCGACGGCCGACGGTTCTAACGCTGGTCCGGCCGGGGCTACCAGACGCCGGTCCCTGATGCCAGAGACCGGCGTTTCTGCATTTCAGGACCCGGCACCCTCTTAAAAAGCGCCTGGAAGTGTTGGAAATAGGAGCTAGCAAGAGGATCTTGACGCCCGCTACTCGCGCCATGCCTCGGTACAGTACTCTGAGGCTCTGAAGACCAACCGGGTGCACCGAGCACCTCACTTCCCCTGACGCTCGACCCGAATGCTCACAGTTCCGTCCAGCCTCGTGGATCGTCCCGAATCGACCAGCCTGGCGGTGCCTCCGGTGCGACGGATCGGGGCGGTCGTGGGGACTCGGCCGCACGACGGAGGAGGCCATCAGTACGCCCTGACCCTCGTCGACGCTCTGACGTCCATCTGCGATGGCCATCCACGCCTCGACGTGGCCGTCTACGCAGCAGGTCGAGCCGAGAACACGTCGGCCCCGCTGTTCGGCGGAGAGCCTGTCCACCGCTTCATTCCGGCGACGGGCCTTGTCGGGCTGGCGAGCCGCCTCGCCGGAACCGGGCGGTTCGGAAACGGCTTGCGGAACACGTTCGCTTCCGCGAAGCGGACCATCCGGAGCGACCGCCCCGACCCGGACACGGTGCGTTCCCAGCCTGAGCTGGCCGCATGGATCGACCGGGAGCGTCTGGACTGGTTGTTCTACACGTCGTCCAGCACGTTTGCCTTCGAATCCGAACGGCCCTTCGTTGCTCCGATCCACGATCTCCAGCACCGGCTTCAGCCCCAGTTCGAGGAGGTGTCGAAGGGTGGCGAGTTGGAGCAGCGCGAGTACCTCTTCCGCAACCTCGCGCGCCACGCGACCCTGCTCCTCGTCGACTCCGAGGTGGGGCGCGAGGATGTCCTCGACGCCTACGAGGCGCACGGCGCGGACCCGGACCGCGTTCGCGTGCTCCCGTTTCTGCCCGCGTCCTACCTCGATCCGTCCGTGAGCGAGGCCGACCGAACGCACGCACGAGACGCGCTCAACCTGCCGGAGCGCTATCTCTTGTATCCCGCACAGTTCTGGCCCCACAAAAACCACCTCCGCCTGGTCGAGGCGCTGGGGCTGCTCCGGCACCGGGGCGACGAGGTCCATGTCGTCCTGTGTGGGTCGTCTACCGGGGCGCTCCGCGAGAAGACGCATGCCCGGGTTCTCGCGGCTGCACGGCGCCTCGGCGTGGAGCGGCAGGTGCACATCTTGGGCTACGTGCCGGACGCCTTCATGTCTGCGCTCTACGCCGAGTCGGCGGGCGTCGTCATGCCGACGTTCTTCGGCCCGACCAACATTCCGGTCATCGAGGGGTGGACCTTCGGAAAGCCCGTCCTCACGAGCGACATCCGCGGGATCCGGGAGCAGGCCGGCGACGCCGCCGTGCTCGTCGACCCGGCATCCACGGAAGCGGTTGCGGAGGGCGTGCGGCGCCTGTGGTCCGACGCGGAGTTGTGCGCCCGCCTCGCCGCACGTGGCCAGGCGCGGCTCGCCGAGTGGTCGCCAGAGGCATTCCTGGCAGCCGTCCAGTCCATCGTCTCGGATGCAGACGAGCGGCTTCGCGGTGGGGCGGCTCCTTTCTCGGTCGCGTCATGATCGGACTGCCAGGCACTGGAGTTCAGCCCATCGCGACCGGTGGACGTCTCTATGCCCTCGTCGTGCGGGCGGCCGAGTCACCCGACGCAACGACCTTTTTCACGCAGCACGAGCATCCGCTCCAGCTCGGGCTCATCGTCCACCCCGCCGGGCACACGATTCCGCCCCACACGCACCGCCCCGTTGCGCGGACGCTGGCCGGGACGTCCGAGGTGCTCGTCCTCCGGTCCGGGACGTGCGAGATGGACATCTACGACGACCACGACGTGCTCGTCGAGACCGTCACGCTCGGCGCGGGAGACGTGGCGCTGCTGCTCTGCGGCGGGCACGGGTTCCGGATGACTGAGGACACGGTCATCCTCGAGGTCAAGCAGGGACCGTATGCTGGTCCGGACGAGAAGAGGCACTTCTGATGACGCTCCCCCGAATCCCTGTCAGCGAGCCGCTGCTGGACGGCAACGAGGCCGCCTACGTCGCCGAATGCGTCGCGACCGGGTGGGTCTCGTCCATGGGGCGCTTCGTCGACGCCTTCGAGGACGGGTGGGCCCGCTACTGCGGCCGGCGCCACGGCGTGGCCGTCTCGAACGGGACGGTCGCCCTCGAGGCGGCCATCGCTGCCCTCGGCATCGGGCCGGGCGACGAGGTCCTCGTGCCGACGTTCACCATCGTCTCGTGCGCCCAGGCGGTCGTCTACGCCGGCGCCACGCCGGTGCTCGTCGACGCCGACCCGGACACGTGGGGGCTCGACGTGCGCGACCTCGACCGGTACGTGACGCCGCGGACGCGCGCCGTGATGCCCGTCCACATCTACGGCCACCCCGTCGACATGGACCCGGTTCTGGACGTGGCCCGCCGCCACAGCCTCGCCGTGGTCGAGGACGCCGCGGAGGCGCACGGGGCCGAGTACCGCACCAACCGGGACGCGCCCGGCGGCGGCGTGTGGCAGCGGTGCGGCGGCTTCGGCGACGTGAGCACGTTCAGCTTCTACGCCAACAAGATCCTGACGACGGGCGAGGGCGGCATGGTCCTCACCGACGACGCGGCGCTCGCGGAGCGCCTCCGGGCGGTCCGGAACCTCGGCTTCGGCCCGCGGCGGTTCTACCACGAGACGCTGGGGCACAACTTCCGCCTCACTAACCTCCAGGCGGCGCTCGGCGTCGCGCAGCTCGAGCGTGCCGACGCGGCGGTCGCACGGAAGCGGTGGATCGGGCAGGCCTACACCGAGCGCCTCGGCGCCCTCCCACGCATCACGATGCAGACCGAACAGCCCTGGGCGAAAAGCGTGCACTGGATGGTGGGCGTCGTCCTCGCGGACGACGTGCCCTTCGACGCCGAGGCGTTCGCGTCCCGCCTCGCCGCACGCGGCATCGAGACGCGGCCGTTCTTCCTCGGCATGCACGAGCAGCCGGCCTTCCACGCGCGCGGGCTGTTCGCCGGGGAGCGGCACCCGGTCGCGGAGCGGCTCGCGCGGCGCGGGCTCTACCTCCCCTCCGGCCTCACGCTGCAGGAGGACGACATCGACCGGGTGGCAGACGCCGTGCGCGAGGTGCTCGCATGACGCAGGCCCCCTTCGGCGACGCCTACGCCTCCGCCTACGACCGGCTCTACCAGGACAAGGACTACGCGACCGAGGTCGACGCCGTCGAAGACGCGTTCGGGACGTACGCGGCGGTCCCGGTTCGCCGCGTGCTGGACCTCGGGTGCGGGACGGGCGGACACGCGCTCCCGCTCGCACGCCGGGGCTACGACGTGACCGGCATCGACCTCTCGCCCGCCATGATCGCGCAGGCGAAGGCCAAGGCCGAGGCCGGGCTCACGGTGACCTTCACCCAGGGCGACCTGAGGCGCCTCGACGAGGCGCTCCCGGAGGCCGGCTCCTACGACGCCGCGCTGATCCTGTTTGCCGTGCTGGGCTACCTGCCGACCAACGCGGACCTGCGGGCGGCGCTCAGCGGCGTGCGGCGCGCGCTCCGCCGCGGCGGCCTCCTCGTGTTCGACGGGTGGTACGGCCCGGCCGTCCTCGCAGACCCGCCCGGCGAGCGGGTCCGGGTGATCGACGCCGGCGACGGCCGGACCATCCTCCGCGCCGCCTCAGGGCACCTCGACGCCCGCCACCACCGCTGCACGGTCGACTACCGGCTGTGGACGCTAGAGGGAGACCGCGTCGTGGCCCACGCAGAGGAGCGGCACGAGATGCGGTTTTTCTTCCCCCTCGAGATCGAGGCCGCACTCGAGGCGGCCGGCTTCGAGCCCGTCGCCCTCGGCCCGTTCCCCCACCTGGACCGCGACCTCGAGGACGGGAGCTGGACCTTCATCGCGGCCGCTCGCGCGGTCTGATTGCACGCCGATGTCCCTCAGGTCCGCCCTGCGTTCGCTCACCCCGCCGGTCCTCTGGGCAGGGCGTCGCCGCCTGCGCCACCGGCCACGACCGCTCGCCCAGTTCGAGCACGTTGCCGGCACGTGAGACCAGCCGCCCGGCGCGGACGGCTGGGACGCTACCGCCATCGCCGAGACGTCCCGCACCAAGTGGCCGCGATTCGCGGCGCTCGTGAGCGGCACGGTCCCCCTCGGCGTCTCTCACGAGCAGGGTCTCGCGACGGCGTCGTGACGCTCACAGCGCTCAACCTGGTCGTCGCAGGCCCTGTTCGCCGTGCTCATCGTCGCCCGGCGGCGGTGGGTCCACGCCGCCGCCATCGCTGCGCTCGTCGTGCTCGCGACGACCGGCTGGTCCGGGCTCAGCCTCACCAGCTCCCCACTCCCATGATCCGCCTGCTCCCGCTCCTGCTGCTCGTCAGCGCCTGCATGCCCGCCGCCACCGTCGCGCCGCCCACGGCCGACGCCGTCACGCTGTCGGGCACCGTCACGTACCGGCAGCGGATCGCGCTGCCGCCCGACGCCGTCGCCACGGTCAGCCTTCAGGACGACGCGGGCGGGACGATCGCCGAGACGCGCGTTCCGGCCGACGGCCGGCAGGTGCCGCTGCCGTTCTCGCTCCAAGTCGACCGCGCCCGGATCGTGGCCGGCGCCGACTACCGCCTCCACGCGAAGATCCGCGGCGGCGGCGGCCGCGTGCTCTTCGAGACGTCGCCGCCCGCCTTCGAGCGCGGCATCACGGCGCCGCGACGGGCGTCACGGCGCTCGGCGGCGCCCGCGCCGAGGCGATCCGCGACGCTGACGTTCGTCTCCCCCGCCGGCGACCGGCTGACGTTCGAGCGGGGCGAGTAGCTCGCAGCGTCAGCGCGGCCGGGCGCGGATCCTGCCGGGACGGTGAGCCGTGGAGGCGAACTCCGGGACGATCCAAACGTCCGACCGCTCACCCTCTCTCCGCCTCCCGCCATGCCCCTCCGCTTCCCGCTCCTCACCGCCGCGCTGCTCGTCTCGGCCGGCGCCTCGGCGCAGATCGAGGCCGACCGTCCCGGTTTCGCCTTCTCCTCTTCGACGGTCGGGGCCGGCGTTTTCCAGGTCGAGGCCGGCCTGCCCGAGGCGCAGTTCCTGGGCTCGGGCGGCGAGGCGTATTCGGTCCCCGTCGCCGTCCGCTACGGCCTTACGCCCGGCGTCGAGGTCCGCGCCGAGACGTCCGTGTTCGACGCCGTCCGTTCCGACGGTGACACCGATGCCGACGTCGGCTTCTCGGTGCTCACGCTCGGCGCCAAGGTGGCCGTCCCGGTGAGCGGCTTCTCGCTCGCCCTCATCCCCGAGCTGCTGGTGCCGATCGAGGGTGGGCAGGACGTCGCGTTCCAGCTCAACGTGCCCGCCTCGTTCGACGTGGGCGCCTTCGAGTGGACGCTCTCGCCGGGCGTCGTGACGGGCGACGGAAGCACGACGCTCAACGCCGTCGCGAGCGTCTCGCGCGCCTTTGGGACGCTCGCTCCCTACGTCGAGATCGCCGCCTTCCCGGGCCTCGACGACGCCGGCGGGACGCCCGTCCTCGCCGGCGCCGGCCTCACGGCGCTCCTCTCGCAGGACGTGCAGGTCGACGCCTTCTTCAACGTGGGCCTGAACGACGACGCGCCGGACGCGGGCGTCGGCATCGGCATCTCGTACCGCTTCGACTGAGGGGCCGGATGATCTAGCTTGCGCCTGTCCCTTCCCTGCCCGCATGCCCTCCTTCCCTTTCCGCGCGTCCTGGCTCGCCGTCGCCGTCGCCCTCGCCGGGCCGGCCGCGGCGCAGGACGCCCGCCCGGCGCTTTCGGTCTCGTACGAGCGGTTCCAGCTGCCCAACGGCCTCGACGTGGTGCTGCACCGCGACCCGTCGGCGCCGGGCGTCCGCGTCAACACGTGGTACCACGTCGGGAGCGCGCGCGAGACGGCCGGGCGGACGGGCTTCGCGCACCTCTTCGAGCACCTCATGTTCGAGGGCTCCGGGCACGTCCCCGAGGGCGCCATCGACACGTGGCTCGAGGAGGCCGGCGGCAACTCCAACGGCTCGACCACGAGCGACCGGACCAACTACACGACCGACGCGGGGGCCAACGCGCTCGCGCTCACCCTCTTCCTCGACGCCGACCGGATGGCGTCGCTCCTGGACGCGATGTCGCCCGAGAGCGTGGACGGGCAGCGCGACGTGGTCAAGAACGAGCGCCGGCAGTCCTACGAGAACCGGCCGTACGGCCTCGCCTTCTCGGTCCTCGGCCAGACGCTCTACCCGCCGGGGCACCCGTACCACTGGCCCGTCATCGGCTCGATGGCCGACCTCTCGGCCGCCAGCTTCGACGACGTTGCGGCCTTCTTCCGGACCTACTACACGCCCAACAACGCGAGCGTCGTCGTCGCCGGCGACATCGACCTCGCCGAGGCGCGGCGCCTCGTCGAGGCGTACTACGGGCCGATCCCGCGCGGGCCGCAGCCGCCGCCGCAGACCGTCGTCTCGGCCAGCCTCGTGGGCGAGACGCGGCTCGTGCTCGAGGACCGCGTGCAGCTGCCGCGCCTGTACCTCGCGTGGCTCTCGCCGGCGCGCTACGCGCCGGGCGAGGCGGCCACGCTGGCCCTCTCGGACGTCCTCGCCGGCGGCAAGAACAGCCGCCTCTACAAGCGCCTCGTCTACGACCTCCAGATCGCGCAGGACGTGAGCGCGTTCCAGGACGGCAACTCGCTCAGCGGCGCGTTCTACGTCATCGCCACCGCGCGCCTGGGCCACTCGCTCGACGAGCTCCGCGCCGTGATCGACGAGGAGATCGCCCGCATCCAGGCCGAGCCGCCGACGGACCGCGAGCTCCAGCGCGTCGTCAACGGCGTCGAGTCGGCGTTCCTGGACGGCCTCGAGAGCGCGGGCGACAAGGCGGACGCGCTCAACGGCTACCTCACCTTCACCGGTACGCCGGACTTCTTCGAGGAGGACCTCGACCGCTTCCGCGCCCTCTCGCCGCGCGACCTTACGGACGCGGCGCTGTCGTTCCTGCCGCTCGGCCGCCGCGTCGCCCTCTCGATCGTCCCGCAGGGCGAGACGGCGCTCGCCCTGCCCGGCAGCACCACCGCCGTGCCGGAGTATTGAGGGTGAAGGGGCCTTGGGCATGAGGGATGGGCCATGAGAAGAGAACGGGGACAGCCGCATTTCTCCGACATCTGTCCTCAACCTCCGCATTGCCCCATGCCCCGTGCCCAGGTCCGGGTTTACCCGGCATCCCCCATGCCCTTCCGATCCAGCGAACCGCTCCCACCCAACCCATGACCTGCGCCTCCTTCCGCCGCGCCGCCCGCTTCGCCGCGACGCTCGCCGTCCTGCTCGCGGCCGGGAGCACCTCGGCCCAGACGGTCGACCCGACTGTGCGCCCGGCGCTCGGGCCGGACCCGACGTTCCGCCCGCCGGCCATCGAGCGGTTCACGCTCTCGAACGGGCTGCCCGTCCTGTTCGTCGCCAAGCCCGGCGTGCCCGTCGCCGAGATCGACCTGCTCCTCCGCTCCGGCGCGACGAGCGACCCGGAGCGCCTCGGCGGCCTCGCGACGCTCACCGCCGACATGATGGACGAGGGCGCCGGCACGCTCACAGCCCTCGAGCTCGCCGACGCCGTCGACTTCCTCGGCGTCACGTTGTCCTCGGGGGCCGGGCTCGAGGCGATGGCCGTCCGGCTGCACGCGCCCGTCTCGAAGCTCGACGCGGCGCTGCCGCTGATGGCCGACGTGGCGCTGCGGCCGACGTTCGCGCCGGCCGAGCTCGACCGCCTCCGCGCGAGCCGCCTCACCGCCCTCGCGCAGCGCCGCGACGAGCCGCGCAGCCTCGCCAGCGTCATCTATGACCGGACGCTCTACGGCGACGCCAGCCCCTACGGCCGCTCCTCGGCCGGCACGCCCGCCTCGGCGCGGGCCGTCACGCGCGACGACCTCGTCCGCTTCCACGACACCGTCGTGCGGCCGACGAACGCGGCCCTCGTCGTCGTCGGCGCGCTGGACCGCGCGGCCATCACGCCGACGCTCGAGCGCCTCTTCGGGGCCGCGGCGTGGCCGGACCGCCCCGCCCCGCCGCGCGCCACGATCCCCGCCCCGACGCAGGTCGCCCGCCGCACGGTCGTGCTCGTCGACAAGCCGGGCGCGGCGCAGACGGTCGTCCGCATCGGCCGCATCGGCGTGGCGCGCTCGACGCCGGACTTCTACGCGCTCCAGGTGCTCAACGCGATCCTCGGCGGGTCGTTCACGAGCCGCCTCAACCAGAACCTCCGCGAGACGCACGGCTACACCTACGGCGCGCGCTCGGCGTTCGACTTCCGCTCCGCGCCCGGCCCGTTCACCGCCTCGGCGGACGTCCAGACGGCCGTCACCGGCCCGGCGCTCACCGAGTTCTTCCACGAGCTCGAGGGCATCCGCCAGCCCGTCCCGGCCGAGGAGCTGACGAAGGCCCGCAACTACGTCGCCCTCTCCTTCCCGGAGCCGTTCGAGACGGCGGCCGGCATCGCGGGGATGATCGGCGACCTCTATCTCAAAGACCTGCCGCTCGACACGTACGCGGGCTACACCGCCGGCATCCGGGCCGTCACCGCGGCCGACCTCGCGCGCGTCGCGACGCGGGACATCGACCCCGACCGCGTCGCCGTGATCGTCGTCGGCGACCGGAGCGCGATCGAGGCGGACGTCCGCGCCCTGAATCTCGGCCCGGTCGAAGTCCTCTCCGTAGACGACGTGCTCGGGCCGGCGGACGAGTAGCAGCAGCTATCGGGCACACCGCCCGTTTTCCGCCCGCTCTTCAACGCCTCGGCGGGGCCCCGCGCGCGCGCGGCCGTTAACGTCCGAAACCCTTCCCACCCCGATTCAGATCATGGCCAACGCCCCCTACGACGTCGCAATCATCGGCTCCGGCCCCGGCGGCTACGAGACCGCCATCCGCGCGCGCCAGCTCGGCCTGCGCGTCGCCATCGTCGAGAGGAACAAGCTCGGCGGCGTGTGCCTCAACATCGGCTGCATCCCGACCAAGGCGCTCCTGAAGTCGGCCGAGGTCGCCGGCCAGATGCGCCACCTCGGCGACTACGGCCTCTCGATGGGCGACGGCGCCGAAGTGCAGGTCGACTTCGCGGCCGTCGTCAAGCGCTCGCGCGGCGTCGCGGACAAGATGAACAAGGGCGTCGGCTTCCTGATGAAGAAGAACAAGGTCGACGTGTTCATGGGCGCCGCGACGCTGCTCGGGCAGGGCCGCATCGGCGTCCAGCCGTCCGAGACGATGGACGGCGAGACCGTCGGCGAGGCGACCGAGATCCAGGCGACGAACATCATCATCGCGACGGGCGCCCGCGCGCGCGCCATCCCGACGCTGCCCGTCGACGACGTCAAGATCCTGGACTACAAGCAGGCGATGCTCCAGACGACGGCGCCGGGCTCGATGCTCATCGTCGGCGCCGGCGCCATCGGCGTCGAGTTCGGCTACGTCTACCACCACATGGGCACGAAGGTGACGATCGTCGAGCTCCAGGACCGCCTCGTGCCGGTCGAGGACGCGGACGTGTCCAAAGAGCTCGAGCGGGCCTACAAGAAGATGGGCGTGACGGTCATGACGGGCGCCCAGGTGACGAAGGCGGACACGTCGGGCGACGGCTGCGCCGTCACGATCACGACGTCCAAGGGCGAGCAGACGGTCCACGTAGACCAGGTCCTCTCGGCCGTCGGCGTCGTCGGCAACGTCGAGGGCTTCGGGCTCGACGAGATCGGCGTCGCCCACGAGCGCGGCGCGATCACGGTCGACGCCGAGTACAAGACGAACGTGCCGAACGTCTACGCCATCGGCGACGTCATCGGCGGGCCGTGGCTCGCGCACGTCGCGAGCCACGAGGGCATCGTCTGCGTGGACGGCATCGCGCACGCGATGGGCAAGACGGACACGAAGCCGCACCCCGTCGACTACCTCAACGTGCCCGGCTGCACGTACTGCCTCCCGCAGATCGCGTCCGTCGGCTACACCGAGGCGGCGGCGAAGGAGGCCGGCTTCGACGTCAAGATCGGCAAGTTCCCGTTCGCCGCGTCCGGCAAGGCGGCCGCCATCGGCGACACGTCCGGCTTCGTCAAGGTCGTCGTGGACGCCCGGTACGGCGAGATCCTCGGTGCCCACATCATCTGCCACGACGCGACGGAGATGATCGCCGAGGTCGTCACGGCGCGCGCGCTCGAGGCGACGGCGCACGACGTGATGGACGCGATGCACCCACACCCGACGCTCTCGGAGGCCGTCATGGAGGCCTTCCGCGACGCCTACGGCGAGGCGATCAACGCGTAGCGTCGGCGCAGCCCACGCGTAACCGCCGGCGACTCCACCCGCCCCATCTGTAGAGACGCCCCGCCGGGGCGTCTCGGGACCGGCCGCGATCCCCGCACCGAGCGCCGGAGTCCGGCGAAAACGCGGTCAGGCGGCGGCCCCGGTCGGGCGGTGGTGGCGCGGAGACGCCCCGGCGGGGCGTCTCTACGGGATCCGTCCTCGAGGCACTCGCCCGTTTCTGCGAACCGCGTCGCGCGTCGGGCGTGCAGAGGGGCCACTCTCCCCCACCCTACCATGAGCGACACGCCCACCCACGCCGAGCAGGTCGAGAAGATCGCCGGCCTCATCAAGGACGTCCACGTCTGCGCACTGACGACCGTCGACGACGGCGGCGCGCTGTGGAGCCGCCCGATGGGCATCCAGGCCGAGGACTTCGCCGGCACGCTGTGGTTCTTTACCAAGGCGGACTCGGAGAAGATCGAGCACATCGAGGCCAACCCGAACGTCTCGGTCGCCTTCTCGGACCCGGACGACCAGAACTACGTCATGATGGCCGGCACCGCGTCCGTGCTGAACGACCGTGCCAAGATCGACGAGCTCTGGTCCGAGCCGATGCGGACGTGGTTCCCGGACGGCAAGGACGATCCGGACATCCGCCTGCTCAAGGCCGACATCCACCGCGCCGAGTACTGGGACTCGCCGTCGAGCGCCGTCGTCTACGCCTATGGCTACGTAAAGGCCGCCCTCACGGGCAAGCCGCCGACGCCCAACGACCACGCCAAGGTGAGCCTGTAGAAGGTTACAGGGTCGAGGGAGACATGCAAGGACGAGGCGCTTTGCATCACACCCTGATCTCGAACAGGTGCGAGAGCCGGTTCTGCTGCGTCGCGATGTGGACGCTGCCCGATGCGCTCGTGCCGGTCGGGAGGCTCGTCGTGATGCGCGTGGTGCCCGGCGCCTCGCCTGGGGCCGTTTTGATCCAGCGCGTCTGTCCTGGCGCGTTGGGGTCGTACACGTCCAGAGTTGACGTGATCGGGCTGCTGCGGTCGATGCCGAACACGACGACCTGGTGGTTGGCGAACGGGTCCGGCGCGTCGCCGATGAGGCCGACGAGGGCCGGGCGGCCGAGGCGGAGCGTCTCGGTGATGCGGTCGAGCTCGCGCTCGAGGCCACGGGCGAG
>JBBSQZ010000067.1:0-13276 GCA_038243565.1 Rhodothermales bacterium
GGCCGACGTCTTCCAGCAGGCGAACGGCGTCGCGTGGGTCGCCACGTCGGACGGCCTCATCCGCTACGACACGCGCGTGAACCCCGGCCCGCGGGAGTGGCCGGCGCTCGTCCGCCGCGTCACCGCCCGCGACCTCACCACCTTCTACGGCGGCGCGACGGGCCTCACCGGGATGAACGGCCTGGACCTCGTGCTGCCGATCAAGCGCGTGCGCGGCCTCCGCTTCGAGTTCGCCGCCGTCCTCTTCGACCGCCCCGGGCGGACGCAGTACCAGACGCGCCTGCTCGGCTCCGAGGACGAGACCTGGGGGCCGTGGACCGAGGAGCGCGTCGCCCAGTTCATCGGCATCCGCGAGGGGACGTACACGTTCCAGGTCCGCGGCCGGAATGACATCGGGCAGGTCTCCACGACGGCCACGTTCAAGCTCCGCATCCTGCCGCCGTGGTACCGCACGTGGTGGGCGTACACGCTCTACCTGCTCGCGCTGCTCGGCGCGATCTGGGCCTTCACCGCGTGGCGGCTGCACGAGGCCCGGCTGCGCCTCGAGGCGGCGCGCGCGCGCAACCAGCGCATCCAGCGCCTCGGCGAGCGCCTCCGCGACGCCAACACGCGCCTGCGCCGCGCCGAGAAGCTCAAGGACGACCTCCTGGACAACACGAGCCACGAGCTGCGGACGCCACTCACGGCCATCCTCGGCTTCTCGGAGATGCTCCTGTTCGAGGCGGGCGACGCCTACCGCGACCTCGCCGAGGGCATCCAGCGCGGCGGCCAGCGCCTCCTTGCGACGGTCGACGGGATGCTGGACATGTTCGCGCTCCAGTCCGGCACGGTCGCGACGTTCAACGAAACGGTCGACGCGGCGCGCGTCGTCCGCGAGAGCGTCGCCCACCTCGCGCCGCTCGCGGCCGCCCGCGGGCTCGCGTTCGCCGTGCTCCCCGAGACGCTCGAGGTGCCCGCCGCGATGGACCGCAGCGTGCTGGAGCGCGTGCTGGCGCACGTCGTCGGCAACGCGATCAAGTTCACCGAGGCCGGCAGCGTCACGGTGCTGGTCGACGCGACCGAGCGCGACGTCGTGATCTCGGTCCTGGACACCGGCATCGGCATCCCGGCGCACCTCACCGAGGCCGTCTTCAAGCCGTTCGAGCAGGCCTCGACGGGCTTCGCGCGCAGCCACGAGGGCAACGGCCTCGGCCTCGCCATCGTCCGCGGCCTCGTCGGCGTCGTCGGCGGGACGGTCACGGTCGAGAGTGTCGTCGGCGAGGGCACGGCGGTGCGGATGGTGCTTCCGCGCTGGGGCGCGATGGGCGCGTCCGAGCGGCGGGCAGCGGCAGCGGCGGACAACCCGGCGCTCGGCGGCGCGCAGCTGCTCGCGGTCGGCATCGGCGAGCACGTGGACGAGCTCCGGGCGTGGATCGGCGCGCGCGGAAACGTCTGCGACGCCGTGACGCCCGGGCAGGCCGTCCGCGAGGCGAAGAAGCTGGCCTACGACGCCGTCTTCGTCGCCGAGGCGACGCCCGAGGCCGAGGCGAAGCGCGTGGCGCTCATCCGCAAGGTGCCCGGCTACGCCGGGACACCCGTCCTGCGCGTTTCCACGGAGGCGCTCGGGCAGGCCGAGCTCGAGGCGCGCGGCTTCTCGCACCAGGTCCTGCTGCCACTCGACGCCGACGCCGTGGTGACGCTGCTCGAGGCGCTCCTGATGACGGTCGAGGAGGCCGTGGACGACTGACGGGTGGGTCGTGGATCGTGGATCGTGGATCGGTTGACCGAGGCGCCTCGATACGTTCCGCCCCTGCGCGGAGCGATGTTCGTTGTGATAATTAAAATATGTCATCCCGGACTTGATCCGGGATCTCCTCGATGTTGGTCGGCGCACGACGAGCGGATTAAAGCACGTTCCACTGTCCAGGAGATCCCGGCTCGGGGGCCGGGATGACACAGTTAGGGCGTGTGGGCAAATTTCTGTCCTCGGCTGTTACCGCAGGGCGACGCGGACGCCGAGGAGCGGCTCGAAGCGGCGCTCGGCGAGGAAGCGGTCCGGCCCGCTCTGGGACAGGCGGCGGTAGCCGTAGCGCGAGCGGACGAACAGCTGCGCGCCGCGCCCGACCGGCGCCGTCACGTCCAGGACGAGCGCGTTCTCGTCGCCCAGCCCGCCGAGGAAGCTCCACAGGCCACGGAAGCCCTGCCGCTCGAGGGCGAGCTCGGCGCGGGCGCGCCGCGGCAGGCGCGCCGCGAGGCGAAGGCCATAGGCGCTCGCCCGGTCCGCCCCGATGTGCCGGCGGACGTACTGCGACGCCTCGAAGCGCCCGAACGCCACGATCCGCACGTCGAGCACGACGTCGACGCCGCCGCGGAGGCTGTCGAGCGGCGTCCCGACGAGCGAGTCGCCGGCCGCCTCGCTGCGGGAGAGGCCGGCGACGATGCGCTCGTCGGCGTTGGAGAGCGCGTAGAACGGGTTGACGGCGCCGGGCAGGAAGCGGGCGGACGAGACGAAGACGGCGGCACGGACACGTGCACGGAGCGCATCCGAGAAGCGGAACGCGTCCACGTCGGCGCCGACGCCGAGCGTGTGGCCCTTGCCGGTGTAGGCGGCCGCCGTGACGAACGGCGAGACGGCGAACGGCGCGTCCACGGCGAAGCGGCCACCGCGGAGGCTGCCGGCGAGCGTCGCCTCGACGCCCGTCAGGGCCGAGTCGCCGCGGGCGGGCAGGCCGAGGTCGTGGACGGCGCCGAGCGTGAGCCGCAGCCCGCCGAGCGGGCCGACGCCGGCGCGCGTCCGCAGCGTCGCCTCGCCGCCGGCGACGCCGGTCATGCGGACGTCGTCCGTGAAGGCGGCGATGGAAATCGGGCCGGCGTCGAGGGCCGCCTCGGCGCCGAGCGTCCGCTCGTCCCACGCCGTCGTGGTGCGGTAGCTGCGGGCGAGGGCGCCGGCGCCGAGCGAGACGCGCTCGGCCGGGCCGAGGCGCGCGTAGAGCGGCTGCCGGGCCGTCCGGTCGAGGCGCACGAACTCGACGGCGCGGAGGACGTCGTAGAGCTCGTCGGCCTCGGGGCCGTAGAGGCCGCCGGCCGTGAGGTGGAGCGTCTGCGCCGCGGCGGCGCTGAACGGCCCGCGGCGGACGGCGACCTCAGCTCGGGCCGCGGCGCGCCACGTGTCGGGCAGGTAGGCCGCGCCGCCGAAGAGGCCGACCGTGAGCGGCGCGTCCCCGTCGCGGGTGCCGAACTCGAACAGGTCATCGGCCGAGCCGAACGGCGGCGGGACGGCAGGCGCCTGCGCCGAAGCCGCGCCCGCGGCGAGCGCGAGCACAGCGAGTTGGAGCAGACGGGCGGGGCGGGGCGTCACGAGGCAGTGGCGGGTGGGCGGCAAGCTACCGCGCCGCTTCGCCAGAGCGCCGCGGCGCGAATCCCCGACGCGGGAGAACCGCGACTGTTCGGCCGTGTAAGCCCCGACGATCTGCCCCTGTTTGCCTTCTATGTGCTCTTCCGAGGGGCCCGCCTCCCGCCTCCCCCTGTTTCCGCTCGGCATCGTGCTCCTCCCCGGGGAGCCGGTGCCGCTGCACATCTTCGAGCCGCGCTACAAGGAAATGGTCCGCGTGTGCCTGGACGACGACCGCCCGTTCGGCATCGTCTACGCGTCGCCGGCGGCGCTCGCGCCCGTCGGCTGTACGGCCCGCATCCGCTCCGTGGCGACCCGCTACGACGACGGCCGGCTGGACATCGTCGCCGTCGGCGAGGAGCGCTTCCGCGTGCTGGACATCCACCGCGACCGCCCGTACCTCACGACCGACGTCGCGCCGGTCGAGGACGCCGCGGCCGAGGCGCCGGCGCGCGTCCGCCAGCGCGTCGTCGCGCGCCACATGAAGCTGCTCGAGCTCGCCGGCGAGACGGTCCGCCCGAGCCTCTACGACGAGCCGTGGCCGCTGTCGTTCATCGTCGGCCGCAACGCCGGGCTGGACCTCGACCACAAGCAGGCGCTGCTCGCGACGGAGGACGAGGCGGAGCGCCTCGCCGTCCTCTCGGAGCACCTCGGGCGCCTGCTGACGCGGGTCCGCGAGGCGAAGAAGATCAGCACGCTCGCCCGCGGCGACGGCCACGCGACAGGGTTTCCCGAGCTGGGGGAGGGATAGGTGGATCGTGGATCGGTTGGACGAGGTGCCGCGGTTTGTTCCACCGCCGACGCCCGCCCGAACCGCCGACCGACCCGTAGGGGTGCTGTGTCCCCCTTCCCGGATGCCGCGGGCCCCATCCGCGACACGGTTCACGGCTGCACGTTCTATCATCCAGGAGATCCCGGATCGGGGTCCGGGATGACCCGTTAGGAAAAAGACGCCACCTTCCGCCTTCCGCCATGACTCACGCCGGATACCAGATCGACACCGTCGAGGCCGGGCGCCTCGGCCTCGACGGCGGCGCCATGTTCGGCATCGTCCCGAAGCCCCTCTGGGAGCGCCACATCCCCGCCGACGACCAGAACCGCATCCCGCTCGCGATGCGCTGCCTGCTGCTGCGCGGCCACGGCCGCACGATTCTCGTCGACACCGGCATGGGCCACAAGGCCGACGAGACGTTCCGGCGCATCTATGCCGTGGACCACGCGCACTCGGACCTGCTGCCCGGCCTCGCCGCCCTCGGCGTCGCGCCCGCCGACGTCACCGACGTCTTCCTCACGCACCTCCACTTCGACCACGGCGGCGGCGCGACGACCCGGGACGCCGCCGGCAATCTCACCCTGACGTTCCCCGGCGCGGCGCACCACGTCCAGGCGCGGCACTGGGACTGGGCGCACGCGAGCCCGCGCGAGCAGGCCTCGTTCCTGCCCGAGAACCTCGACCCGCTCGAGGCGTCGGGCCAGCTCGTGCTCCACGACGGCCCCGGCGAGCCCTTCCCCCGCATCGAGACCGTCATCGTCGACGGCCACACGCACGGGCAGCAGCTGCCGCTCATCCACGGCGACGCCGGCACGCTCTTCTATCCGGCCGACCTCGTGCCGACGACGGCGCACGTGCCGCTGCTGTGGGGCATGGCCTACGACGTCGAGCCGCTCCTGACGATCGCCGAGAAGGAGCGCCTGCTCGCCCGCGCGGCCGAGGAAAACTGGACGCTCGTCTTCGAGCACGACGCCGAGACGGCCGCGGCGCGCGTCGAGGCGACGGCAAAGGGGCTGCGGGCCGTGGACCGGAGGGCCGATCTCGCGGACCTGTTCGCACCGGCCGGCGGCGGAGCCTAGCTTGAGGCTCCCGGGTGCACTTCCCGCCATGACGCTTTCCACGCCGGCCGTCCGCTCCGCCCTCGTCGGCATCGCCGCCGTGACGCTCGCCGCGCTCCTCGCGGCCGGGCTGCACCTCGCTGCGCAGGCGCGGCAGGCCGACGCCGCGTCCGCGGACGTGCTCCGCGCGCACGCGCAGGCCGAGGCGACAGCGCTGGCCAACCAGGCCGGTGCGCCCGCCGCGCCGACCCGCATCGCCGCCGCCTTTCTTCCCTACGCCGCGCTCGACGACGGCATCGAGCGCGTCCTCACCGACGACGCCGGCACCGTCTATGCCGCCTCAGACGCCGACTTCGGCCGCGCCGTCGACTGGGCCGTCGCGATGCGGCAGGCCGGCGGCGGGCGCCCCGCCGAGGTCGCCGTCGGGACGACGACGTACCGCGTGGCGGCCGCGCCCGTCGGCGGAACGGGCCTGGTCGTCGCGACGGCGGCGCGCGCACGGAGCGCCTGGACGGGCGTCGGCGAGACGCTCGTGTGGGCGTTCGTGCTGTGGGGCCTCGTCGTCGGCCTGCTCGTTTTGCGCGCGCGCGCCGACGGGCCGCGCACGGCGGAGCGCCTGACGGCCTTCGGCGAGCGCATCGCGAAGGGCGAGACCGACGCCGCGGCGCTGCGCCGCGCCTCGGCCGGGCTGGGGCCGCTCGCCCAGGCCTTCGCGCCCGTCGCCGCGCGCCTGCGCCGCGAGGCCGAGGAGCGCGCCGGCCTCCGCGAGCACGTCGCCGCGCTCTACCAGGTCAACCCGAGCCCCATCCTGCTCGCGACGCTCGACGGGCGCCTCGTCGAGGCCAACCCGGCGTTCTACGCCACGACGGGCATGCCGCCCGAGGTCATCCGCGACGGCCACGCGGCCGTGCTGGACGAGGTCTTCCCGCTCACGCCCCTGTTCGAGCTCGCGCACCGCAGCCTCGCCGAGGGCGCCGCCATCGGCGGCATCGACTACGGCCTCGTCTCGGCCGACGACGAGGCGCGGCCCGTCCACGTCTCGCTGCGCGCGTTTCGCATGGGTGAGACGGACGCCGTCGTGATCCAGGCGACGGACCTCGCCGTGCGGCGGCGCCTCGAGCAGCGCGTCGAGGCGTTCACGGACACCCTCGATCTGATGGTGGACCAGCGCGTGCAGCAGCTCACCGCCGGCCAGCAGTCGCTCCGCCGCATCCTCGACGCCGCCGGCGTCACCGTGGCCTCGTTCGACGCTGGCGGCAACACCCGCCGGTGGTCCGGCGGCGCCCGCGCGCTCACCGGCTGCACCGTCCGCGACGTCCCGCACTTCGCCGCCGTCACGGCCGCGCTCGGCCTCTCGGACACGGAGCGCGCCCTGTTCACGGCGTGGTTCTGGAATCCCGGCGACGCGCCGTTCCTCGCGACGCACACCGTCGCCGACGCCTCGGGCCGCCCGCGGACGCACCGCGTCGCGTGGCACCGCGTCGAGGCAGACGTGCCCGGGCGGGCGGACGCGCGGACGCTCGTCGGCGCCCCGGTCCCGGCCGAGATGCCGGAAAACGTCGCCGGCGACGGCTTCGCCGGCCAGATGCCGGAGCCGGCCCGAGGCCGCGCCTGATCCGGGCGCGGCGCCGGTCAGCCCCCCCGCCCGAGCGCCTATCGCGAGAAGGAGGACCGTGCGTCTGCCGAGGCGCCCGAGGCTCGCTCAGAGGCGATCAGGCTGCCCCCTCAACGAGGGAGACAGTTTGGACGCGCAACGCAGACCATCCAGAATGGCGCGACATGCGCGCGGCCGGACGGGGGGTTCTGAGCGCTCTGCCGCCCGCTTCAACGAAACGCCGCGCCGTTCGGCGGAACGCCGCGGCGCCGCGCGCGATACTCGCCGGACGCTGATCTCCCGCCCATGCCGACCCTCGTCCGACGCCTCGCCACGCGCACCGACGCACGCCTCAACACGGACCGCCCGCCCGTCAAAGCCGGTCCGGACGCGCCGCACGCCGTCGTCGTCGGCGCCGGCTTCGGCGGGCTCGCCGCCGCCGTGCGCCTGCTCGTCCGCGGCTACCGCGTGACCGTCGTGGACCGCCTCGACCAGCCCGGCGGGAGGGCCCGCGTGTTCAAGCAGGATGGCTACACCTTCGACGGCGGCCCGACACTCATCACCGCGCCGTTCCTCTTCGACGAGCTCTGGACCATCGCCGGCGAGAGCCGCGCGGACCACGTCGAGGTCGTGCCGGTGACGCCGTTCTACCGCATCCGCTTCGCCGACGGCGAGACGTTCGAGTACACCGGCGACGCGGAGGCGATGCGCCGCGAGATCGCGCGCTTCAACCCGGACGACGTCGCCGGCTACGAGCGCTTCCTCGCCAAGAGCGAGCAGATCTTCGAGACCGGCTTCCTCGAGCTCGGCCACGTCCCCTTCGGCCGCGCGATGGACATGGCGAAGATCATCCCGTCGATGGTCGCCCTCGAGAGCCACCGGACGGTCTACGGGCTCGTCGCGAAGTACATCAAGGACAGGCGGCTGCGGCAGGTCTTCTCGTTCCACCCGCTGCTCGTCGGCGGCAACCCGTTCTCGACGACCTCGATCTACGCGCTCATCGCGTACCTCGAGCGCCACTGGGGCGTGTGGTACGCCATGGGCGGGACTGGCGCCCTCGTGCGCGGCATCGCCGACCTCATCGAGCGCCTCGGCGGCACGGTCCGCCTCGGCGAGACGGTGGACGAGATCGTGGCCGTGCCGCGGCCGGGCGGGAAGCCGCGCGTGACGGGCATCCGCCTCGAGTCCGGCGAGACGATCGACGCCGACCTCGTCGTCTCCAACGCCGACGCGGCGTGGACCTACAAGCACCTCGTCTCGGGCAAGCACCGCACGACGTGGACGGACGCGAAGGTCGACCGAGCGAAGCTCTCGATGAGCCTGTTCGTGTGGTACTTCGGAACCGACAAACGGTACGACGACGTCGCGCACCACACGATCCTGCTCGGCCCGCGCTACAAGAAGCTCCTCGACGACATCTTCCACGACAAGCTGCTCGCCGACGACTTCTCGCTCTACCTCCACCGCCCGACGGCGACGGACCCGAGCATGGCGCCCGAGGGCCACGACGCGTTCTACGTCCTCGCGCCCGTCCCGCACCTCGACTCCGGCACGGACTGGGAGCGGACGAAGGAGCGCTACCGGAAGGCCATCGAGAAGGCCCTGTCGGAATCCGTCCTGCCAGACCTCGAGGAGCACCTCACGGCGAGCATCACGCTGGATCCGCAGGGCTTCCACGACGACTACCTCTCGCTGAAAGGCGCCGCATTCTCGTTCGAGCCGACGCTGATGCAGAGCGCCTACATGCGCCCGCACAACCGCTCCGAGGACGTCGACGGCCTGTTCCTCGTCGGCGCCGGGACGCACCCGGGCGCCGGGATGCCGGGCGTGCTCTCGTCGGCCCGCGTCCTCGACACCGTCATCCCGGACCCGGCGGACCTCGACCGCGAGTTCGGCCACGCGCCGCGCGTAGGGGTATGAGATCGTATTAGATCCTGAGGTCGGTAGAGTTTGAAGTTTGGAGTTTGGAGAGAAAGCCCGCTCTGGTGCAGGTGATCGTCCTCTCCAAACTTCAAACTCCAAACTCTCCTACCACCGACCCGCGTCAGGGCTCATCCCTTTCCGACCACCATCGGGCGCATCACGACCTCGGAGATCAGCGTCGAGTCCGGCGCCTCGAGGACGTGGCGGAGCGTCGCGGCGACGGCCTCGGGCGGGATCGCGGTCTCTTTGGGCGGCGAGCCACCGAAGCCCGTCGCGACGGAGCCGGGGTAGAGGCAGGACACCTTGATGCCGTGCGGGCGCAGCTCCTTCATCGTCGCCTCGGAGAAGCCGCGGACGCCGAACTTGGTCGCGTTGTACGCGCTCAGGCCCGCGTTGCCGACGAGCCCGGCGATGCTCGCCACGTTGACGATGTGCCCGCGCCCCGCGGCCTTCATGTGCGGGACGGCCGCGCGCGTCGCGAGGAAGACGCCCGTGAGGTTCGTCGCGACGAGCGCGTCCCAGTCCGCCTCAGCGAGGTCGTCCACGTCGCCGAAGCGGCCGACACCGGCGTTGTTGACCAGCACGTCGAGGCGGCCGGCCGCCTCGGCGGCGCCGTCGATGGCGGCTCTGACGGCGGTCGCGTCCGTGACGTCGCACGGCGTCGGGACGAAGCGGTCGCCCAGGCCGGCGGCGACGGCGGTGAGCGTCTTCTTGGAGCGGGCGAGGCCGTAGACGGTCGCGCCGGCCTCGATCAGGGAGCGGGCGACGGCGAGGCCGATGCCTTCGCTCGCGCCGGTGACGACGGCGACGGCGTTTGAGAGCATCATCGAGAGGAGAGGAGCGTGGCCTCGAGCAACGCCGACGCGTCGGACGCGGCTCCGCCGCGCGTCACCGGCCCGGCGCCTTCGGGATCACGCGGAGGCTGTCGATGCGGAGGACCGTCTCGCGCTCGCCCTTCGTGTAGAGCCGGACGTCGGCGTCGAAGCGCGCGCGGCGTGCCTCGCGCTCGGGGCCCGGCGGCAGCAGGTCGGTCTGGCCGCGCGCGAGCGTCGCCTGCCCGCCCATCACGATGCGCTCGGTCTCGGGGATGAGCTGGTCGATGCCCTCGGTGATCTGGCGGATCCGGAACGGCGCCGTGAAGCCGTCGACGGTCCGGAAGTCGTCGTAGACGAGGCGCTGCACGAGCGGCCGCTGGAGCGTGTCCGGCTTGAACGACTGCTCGATCTCGCGGATGTCGAACGTCTCGGCGTCGACGACGACGAAGAGCGTCGGCTGGTCCGGCGCGGTCGGGTTGCGGGTGAGGACGTAGACGCGGTGGCCGTGGAGGTCGCGCGGTCCGTTGAAGCCGGCGGTGCGGAGCGTGTCCGCGAGCAGGCGCACGTTGGGCAGCTGCTGCATGAGCAGCTGGACGGCGGCCGGCTCGGGCGGCGCGCTGGTCGTGGGCTCGACGCCGGGCGGGTCGAGGGCCGCGGTGGAGTCCGGCAGCGGGCCGAAGGTGGCGCGGGCGCCGCCGCCGGTAGCGACGAAGCCGCCGACGGCGCCGCGGTTGGCGTCGTAGCGCGCGCGCATGCGCTGGAGCAGCGCCTGGGTGGAGTCCGGGTCGTCGGCGCAGGCGCCGAGCAGGATCAGGAGGGCCGTCAGGCCGAGGAGCAGTCGCGTCATGGCGCAAAGGTACGGGTGGTGGGGAATGGGCAACGGCCGTCAGGGAATGGGGAATCGGGGAAGGTCGGACCGACCCGTAGGGGCACGGCGTGCCGTGCCCCCTCGCAGAATGCCGCCGCATCCATCCGCCGGTCGCGCTGCGGCGGCTCGCAACGAGCCGCATCCCGGCCCGGGACCCGCGCGCGCCCGCCGCCCCCGACGCCCGCGCGCCGTGACGCCCCGGTTCCATCGCGCCGCGGTGAACGCCGCCGCTCTGCGCCCGGCACGGCCCTGCACCGACGCCGGACGAACCCGCCGCCGCCCGCCATGCAGCAGACCCTCCTGTGCCTCGCCGCCGTGCTCGTGTTCAGCCTCTTCGGGCTGAGCCGCCACCGCGCCCTCGCCGCCGACGAGCGCGCCGAGGTGCGCCGCGAGACCGAGGCCGCCGCCCTCGCGACGGCCGAGCGCTGGGCCGCGACGCTCACCGACGCCGCCTTCGACGAGGCCGACCTCGACCGGACGCAGCCGATGCGCCTCGCCGGGCAGACGACCGGCCTCACGCCCAAGGCCCGCTTCGGCGCCCGCGAGGAGGCCACCGTCGCCGCCTTCGACGACATCGACGACTACGCCGGCTACGACCGCACCGAGACGGCGCGCGCCGCGCTCGGCCTCGTCCTGCTCCGCGTCCACATCGACGTCGCCTACGCCGACCCGGCCACGTTCGCGCCGGTCTCCGGCAGCCTCGTCACGACCGCCAAGGTCGCCGTCGTGACCGTGACGGAGGTCCGCACGGACGGCCAGACGCGCGTCACCGCCACGCTGCCGGTCCGCGTGACGCCCGCGAGTCAGTTCCTCCACTCCTGAGCGATCCGCGCCCGCCGCCATGCCTGCCCTCTACGACCACCTCATCGCCGTCGTCGCCGGCGTCATCCTGCTGGCGTCGCTGCTCGTGCTCCAGACGCGCGACCGCCTTGCGGCCATCGAGGCGACGCTCGCCGACACGAGCCGCGCCCGCGCCGAGGCCGTCCTCGACGTCGTCGCGCGGGACACGGACAACCTGTTGCCGCGCGACCAGGCCGCCATCCTCATCGGCGGCTCCTACCCGACGCGCCTCGCCCGCACGGACTCGGTCACGACCGAGTACACGCTCGCGACGCTCGTCCGGAGTGCGCCCGACGCGGCGCCCGTGCCCGCCGTCGTGCGCTACCGGCTGACGGCCGCGGGCGACACGGCGACGGTCGCCGGGCAGCGCCTCGCGCTGTACCACCTCACGCGGCAGGTCGGGACCGACGCGGCGCGGCCGATGGGCGTCGTCTCCGACTTCGGCGTCGCGTTCGGCGCCGCGGCCGGGCGGCTCGCCCGCGACGGCGCGCCGCCCCCCGGCGTCTCGCACGTCCAGATCCGCGTCGCCGTCGCGGGGCAGGGGAGTGGGCATGCCGCGGCCGACCAGCGCTCGACGCGCGCGACGCTCGTGTCCCGCGCCGAGGCGACCGTCCGCCCTCAGAACCTCGGCCCGGTGCGCTGACGCGACCGAGACGCGCGCTGAAGGCGCCCGGCGCGAGACCGGCACGGCGCTTTCGTGACGCTGCCCGAACCTTCCGCCGCCTCCCATGGGACGCTTCGTCTTGCTCGTCGTCGCCGCCGCCGCCCTCGGCAGCTACGTCCTCACCGCCGGCCGGCCGGACCTCGCCGCGGCGGGCCAGGAGCGCGAGTCGCAGAGCGCGGCGCTGGCCCGCGGCGTCGCGGCATCCGCCCACGCCGCCGCCGTCGGCGACATGGTGGACCCGGCGACGCGCCGCTTCCGCTCATCCCTGACGATCCCCACGGACCTGCGCTTCGGCGCGGACCGCGCCCGCGTCGACGGCTACCACCTCGAGGCCGGCAACACCGTCGCCGTCGTCACCGTGACCGGCTACGCCGGGGGCGTCGCGCACCAGGTCACGAGCCGCTACCGCCTCGCGCTCGCCGACTTCCCCGGACCGCTCTGGCTCGACGCACCCGTCTCCGTCGCCACCGTGGACGCGGCCGCGCGCATCGCCGGCACGGCGCCCGACGGCACGACGCGCCCGGCCTACTTCGACGCGACGCGCTTCACCGCCTACCGCCTCGGCACGGCGATGTCGCTGCCGACGCTCGACGCGGCGCTCGGCGCGCAGCTCCGCCGCGGCGGCGCGGGCCTCTCGGTCCAGGCCGGCATGGCCGGCATCCTCGACGAGACCGGCGCCCCGACGCTCGCCGAGCTCTACAGCCGCGCACTCTCCGCGATGGGGCGGCCGGACCGCACACTCACGGGCGGCCACGTCGTCTCCGGCACCGAGACATACGGCAACTTCGATGACGCCGACGACCCGAGCCCGCGCATCGTGCGCGTCGTCGGCCCGCTCACCGTCCCCGCCAGCACGACGCTGACGGGCAACGGCATCCTCGTCGTCGAGGGCGACCTGACGGTCGCCGGGACGCTGCGGTGGGACGGCTTCGTGCTCGTGACGACGCCCGCGCAGCGCGTGGCGGTCCGCCTGCCAGGTGCGGTCGAGGTCCGTGGCTCGCTGATGGTCGACCAGGAGGCGCCGCCGCCGGGCGGCCACACCGATCTCACCGTCAACCGCGACATGACGGGCGCCTGGGCCACGCCGGCCGGCGAGCGCGGCGACTACTCGTGGGCGCTGCGCCACACGCACCGCATCGAGGCGACGATCCCGGACCGGACATTCTATTTCGCCGAGCCCGGCCGCAGCCGCCACGAGTCCGTGACGCGCTTCCAGCAGACGCTCGCCGCCGTCGGCGAGCCGGTCTACCTGCGGATCGTGAACCACGAGAACCACGGCGCGTCGTCCATCGCCGTCCGTCTCGGCTCGACCGACTACACGGCCTCGGCGGCGGCGGGCTTCCCGCCCGGGCTCGCCCGCAGTGGCAGCGAC
>JBBSQZ010000068.1:0-13069 GCA_038243565.1 Rhodothermales bacterium
CCCGACGCGATGACCGGGATCGTCAGCGCGTCGTCGAGCGCGAGGAGCAGTTCGAGGTCGTAGCCGCCCTTCGTGCCGTCGCGGTCCATGCTCGTCGCGAGGATCTCGCCGGCGCCGCGCGCTTCGCCTTCCGTAGCCCACGCGATGGCGCAGCGGACCGTCGCGGTGCGGCCGCCGTGCGAGAAGACCTCCCAGCCCGAGGCCGTCGTGCCCGTCCGCCGCGCGTCGACGGCGAGGACGGCGCACTGGGCGCCGTAGCGGCCTGCGATGTCGGCGATGAGGTCCGGCCGGGCGAGGGCGGCCGAGTTGATGCCCACCTTGTCCGCCCCGGCGTCGAGCATCGCCCCGGCGTCGTCGGCCGTGCGGACGCCGCCGCCGACGGTCAGCGGGATGCCGAGCACGTCGGCCGTCGCGCGGACGACCGCGCGGGTCGTCTGCCGCGCCCCGGTCGTCGCCGAGATGTCGAGGAAGACGAGCTCGTCCGCCCCGGCCGCGTCGTAGACGCGCGCCTGCTCCACCGGGTCGCCGGCGTCGCGGAGGTTCACGAACTGCACGCCCTTCACGACGCGCCCGTCGTGGACGTCCAGGCAGGGAATGATGCGCTTGGTCAACATCCGATGAGTGACAGGTGGAGACGTGGCAGGTGCGTCGAGCGAGCGGCACCTGCCACCTGCTCACATGCCACCTGTCACCCTTTCAGCGGAGCTGAAGAAAACTGGTCCAGGTCGACGTCCTGCTTGCGGTGCCAGCACCAGAACTGCTGGCAGGGGAAGGCGTTTTCGTAGAGCGCGCGGCCGACGATGACCGAGTCCACGCCGAGCGGCTCGAGCGCCTGCAGGGCGAGCAGGTCGCGGTAGCCGCCGACGCCGCCCGAGGCGGTGACGCGCGTCTGCCCGAGGCGCGACGCCATGTCGCGGTACGCGCCCAGGTTCGGCCCGTCGAGCGTGCCGTCGCGCGCGATGTCGGTGTAGATGAGGCGCCGGACGCCGCGGCGCTCCATGTCGAGCGCGAGGTCCACGGCGTCCACGCCCGAGCCCTGCTCCCAGCCCTCCGTGCGCGCCTCGCCGTCCTTGGCGTCGATGCCGACGACGATGCGGCTGGCGCCGAAGCGCTGGACGGCCTCGGAGACGAGGTCCGGCTCGCGCGCGGCGACCGTCCCGAGCACGACGCGGTAGACGCCGACGGCGAGCATCGCCTCGATGTCGTCGAGCGTCCGGATGCCGCCGCCGACCTGGACGGGGATGTCGAGGCCGGCCGCGACCTCGGCCACGACGGCCCGGTTGTCCGCCGGCATCGCATCCGTAGACGTCCGCGCCGCGTCGAGGTCGACGAGGTGCAGCACCTTGGCGTTCATCACGCGCCACAGCTTGGCCATGCGCACGGGGTCGTCGAAGTAGACGGTCTCGTCCTCGTAGCGGCCCTGCCGCAGGCGCACGCAGCGGCCGCCGCGGAGGTCGATGGCGGGGATGACGAGCATGGGAAGGGTGGAAGGGTGTGAAGGTGGACGGGTGGAAGGGGAAAGACGGGTGGAGCTGACGGGGTAAGTTTGGCCTGTATTTCCTTCATGCGAAGGACGGTGAGACCCACCCGTCCACCTGTTAACCCTTCAACCCTGCATCCACCCGCGCAGGATGCCGAGGCCGACCGGGCCGCTCTTCTCGGGATGGAACTGCACGCCAGCGACGTTTTCTCTGGCGACGACGGCCGGGACCGGGCCGCCGTAGTCCGCCACCGCGACGACGTCGGCGGGGTCGTCGGGGACGGCGTGGAACGAGTGGACAAAGTAGACGAACGGCTCGGGCGGCAGCGTGTCGATGGTCGGGTGCGGGTGGCGCGTCTCGAGCGCATTCCAGCCCATGTGCGGGACCTTCAGCGGCCGGCCGTCCGGCCCCGGCATCTCGGCGGAGAAGCGGACGACCCGGCCAGGCAGCAGGCCGAGTCCGGCGGCATCGCCCTCGTCCGAGTGCTCGAACAGCAACTGCATCCCGACGCACACGCCGAGTAGCGGCACGCCCGCCGCGACGCGCTCTCGGACGACGTCGCCCAGTCCTGTCTCGCGCAGCGCCGCAGCGCAGGCGCCGAACGCACCGACGCCGGGCAGCACGAGGCGCTCGGCCGCCCGCGCGTCCGCGACGCGCCCCGAGCGCGCGACGGGCACGCCGGCGCGGCCGAAGGCGCGCTCGAGCGAGCGCAGGTTTCCGATGCCATAGTCGAGAAGGACGGTCATCGCAGGAAAGAACGCTTGAGATCGAGGAGGACGGTCAACCGAGCGGGAGAGGGGAGTAGAAGCGAACGCGCAGGCTAGGCGCGGTTTCGAGGAGCGGGCGCGAATCGCCCGGCAAGAAATCGGAGGGGTGGCGCGGAGCATCTGCGGCGCGAAGTGGAACCGCCGATACCTTCGCCCCCCGCTATCTTCAACACATGCCGCCGCTTCGCTCGCTCGTACCGACCGCACTCTGCCTCCTCGGCCTCGCCGCAGGCGCAGCGCGCGCGCAGACAGCGCTGCTCAACGTGCAGTTCGACCGCCTCGGCACGGCGGATGGCCTCTCGATGAACACCGTCCCGGCGCTCCTGCAGGACCGCGCGGGCTTCCTCTGGGTCGGCACCGAAGTCGGGCTGGACCGCTACGACGGCTACGGCTTCACGCACTTCCGCCACGACCCCGACGACAAGACGACGCTCTCGAGCTCCTTCGCCGCCGCGCTCGCGCAGGACCGCGCGGGCTTCCTCTGGGTCGGGACCTACGGCGGCGGCCTCAACCGCCTCGACCCCGCCACGGGCGTCGCCACGCGCTACCGCCACGCCGCCGCCGAGCCCGCGTCGCTCGCCGACGACCGCGCCGAGGCGCTGCTCGTGGACCGCCGCGGGCGCCTCTGGGTCGGGACCGGCGACGGCCTCGACCTGATGGACACCGCCGCCGGCACGTTCCGGCACCTCGGGGCCGCGCTCCGCGCCGCGGCCGACGTCGAGGACGGCGTCTACGTCCGCGAGATCCGCGAGGCGCCCAACGGCGACCTCTGGGTGGCCACCATGTCGGGCCTGTTCCGCGTCGACCCGGCGCGCGGCGTCGTCCGCCTGTTCATCGGCCCCGAGGCGTTCGGCGATGCGGGCGTCATGGCCGTCTGGGTGGACCGCGACGGGACGGTCTGGGCTGGCGCGAGCGGTCTCGCCCGCGTCGACCCGCAGACGGGCGCCGTCACGCGCCTGCGCTCCGACCCCGCCGACGGCGCCTCGCTCTGCAGCGACGCCGTCGAGGACGTCATCCGAGACCGTGCCGGCGTGCTCTGGGCCGCGACGCGGGGCGGCGGCGTCTGCCGCCTCGACGACGCGGCGAGCGCGCAGGCCGGCCGCCCGCGGTTCGTCGCCTACCGAACGGACGCCGGCGACGACCACTCGATGAGCACCGACGGCGCCCGCACGCTCCTCGCCGACCGCGGCGGCGTCGTCTGGGTCGGGACGTGGACCGGCGGCCTCAACCGGATGCGGCGCACGCCGTTCGAGCTGTTCCGGATGTCGCCCGAGGCGGGCTTCCCGGTGACCGAGGCGGCCGCATTTGCCGACGCCGGGCGCGGCGCGTTGTGGGTCGGGACGTTCGGCGGAGGCCTCGTCCGTGTCGACGCGGCCGGCCGGCGTCTCGAGGCGCCGGACCTCCCGGCCGCGCTTCGCGGCGTCGACGTGCGCGGCCTCGCCGTGGACCGCGCGGGCGCGCTCTGGGCCACCGGCGACCCGGGCGCGCTGTGGCGCCGCGCCTCGGCGACGGCCCCGCGCAGCCGCTGGACGCGCGTCCCGTTCCCCCGCGACGCCGGCGCCATGCGCGCGACGCGCGTCGCCCTCGGCCCCGACGGGACGCTCTGGATCTCGGCCTACGGCCCCGGCCTCTGCCGCGTCGCGGCCGCACAGACGGCCGCCCCGCAGCCGGCCATCGACTGCCTCGCCACGCGCTTCCCGACGGGCCGCCGCCTCGCCGGGGGCGAGGGCTACACCGTCTTCCCCGACGCCGACGGCACCGTCTGGGTCAGCATCTGGGGCCGCGGCGCGGACCGCGTGGACCCCGCGCGAGGCGTCGTCGAGCACGTCGAGAACGACCCGGGCCGCTCGGGAAGCCTCTCGCAGAACAACGTCACCGCGTTCGCCCGCGACCGCGCCGGACGCCTCTGGGTCGGGACGTACGGCGGCGGCCTCAACCGCTACATCCCCGGGCGTGGCGGCGCCACGTTCAGCCACGTCGGCGTCGCGGCGGGCCTGCCGGACGAGACCGTCTACACGCTCACGCCGGACCGCGCCGGCGCGCTCTGGGCCACGACCAACCGCGGCGTCGCCCGCTTCGACCCCGCCACCGAGCGCGCCACGGCCTTCGGGACGGAGGACGGGCTGCAGGGCGACGAGTTCAACGGCGGCGCGGCGCTCGCGCTGCCGGACGGCCGCCTCCTCGCCGGCGGCATCGCCGGCTACAACCGCTTCGACCCCGCCCGCGTCGCCGCCGCCGGCCCACCGCCGCCAGTCGCGGTCACGGCCATCCGCGTGATGGGCCTGCCGCGCACGCTGCAGGCCGGGGCGACGCTGAGCCTCTCCCACGACGAGACGGCCGTCGCGTTCGAGGTCGCGGCGCTGGACTTCACCGCGCCCGGCCAGAACCGCTATGCCTTCCGCCTCGAGGGCCTCGACACGAAATGGTCGCGGGCGGACGCGCGCCGCGAGGCGGCGTACACCAACCTCGCGCCCGGCCGCTACACGCTCCGCGTGCGCGCGTCGTCGTCGGCCGGCGCCGTCGCCCACGCGGCCGTGCCGTTCGAGATCCGCCCGGCGTGGTGGCAGACGTGGCCTGTCCGCGGCGGCGCCCTACTGCTGCTGCTCGCGGGCCTCGTCGGCGGCGTGCGCACGGCGTCGCAGCGCGGCCTCCGCGCCGAGGTCGCGCGGCTCGCCCGCGAGCGCCTCGTTCAGGACGAGCGCGCGCGCATCTCCCGCGACCTCCACGACCACGTCGGCGCCCAGCTCTCGACGCTGCTGGCGGACGTGGAATTGGTGCGGCTCGAAGGGGCCGCCGGCGTCCGCGACGACGCCCTCGCCGCCGTCGAGGCGGACGCGCGCGAGACGATGGCGCAGCTCCGCGAGTCCATCTGGGCGCTCGGCGAGACGGCGGTCACGCTCGGCGACCTCCGCGACCGCCTCGCCGCCGACCTCCGGCACCGCACGCGCGGCCGCGCCACGCCCGTCGCGACGGTGACGCTGGACGGGCCGGCCGGGCAGACGCTCGGCCCCGAGATGGCGCTCCACCTCTACCGCATCGCCCGCGAGGCGTGCACGAACAGCCTCAAGCACGCGCAGGCGCAGCGCCTCGACGTCCGCATCCGCGCCTCGGGCGGCATGACGGTCGTGGAGGTCGTCGATGACGGCCGCTTCGCCGTGCGCGTCGGCGCCTCAGGGGATGGCGCTACGGCCGGAATCTCCGGCTTCGGGGTCGCCTCGATGCGGACCCGCGCCGCCGCCCTCGGCGGCACCTTCGAGCTCGAGACCGACGGTGGCACGACCGTCCGGGTCAGCGTCCCGGACGCCGCGGCGTAGGCGGAAGGCGGAAGGCGGAAGGCGGAAGGCGGAAGGCGGAAGGCGGAAGGCGGAAGGCGGAAGGCGGAAGGCGGAAGGCGGAAGGCGGAAGGCGGAAGGCGGAAGGCTTGGACCAAGCGTGTCGAAAAGTTCCAAACGTGCGCCGCTCATCACACCTGCCACGCCAATCAGAAATTGTCATCCTGAAATCGTTTCAGGGTCTGCATTTTAGGCAGCTGGATAAAGACGAGATTCAGATCCTGAAACGAGTTCAGGATGACAAGTAGGGAGGTGGGGGCACGTTCGATCCACGATCCACCCTCTACCGCGACTCCAGCGTCTCGTCGAGGTGCCGGTCGTCGGCGTCGAAGGGGAGGCCGGGCGGGGGCTCGCCGACGGTGAGGTCGCCCGCCGGCGGGCCCTCGCGCTTCGCGACGATGTACGACGCGAGCGCGGCCCCGCCGAGGCACGTCGCGATGACGACGAGCGAGAGCCACGTCGGCAGCTCGACGCCGACGTAGTGCAGGAGGGGCTCCGTGAGCATCTTCAGGCCGATGAACGACAGCACGAGCGCCAGCCCGACGTGCAGGTAGCGCACGCGCTCGATCACGCCCGCGAGCAGGAAGTACAGCGCCCGCAGCCCGACGACTGCCATGATGTTCGAGCCGTACGCGAGGAACGGGTCCGTCGTCACGCCGAGGATGGCCGGGATCGAGTCGACGGCGAACACGACGTCCGTGAGCTCGATCATCACGAGGACGAGGAACAGCGGCGTCACGAAGAGGCGGCCGGCGTGGCGGACGAAGAAGTGGTCGCCGTGGTAGTGCTCCGTCACCGGCAGGATGCGCCGCAGGAACGTGAGCAGGCGGTTCTCCGAGACGTTCGTCGCCTCCTCGTCGTGCCGGAACATCCGCAGGCCCGTCACGAGCAGGAAGGCGCCGAAGACGTAGAGCAGCCACGCGAACCGGTCGATGAGGGCCACGCCGAGGAAGATCATACCCGCCCGCATCACGATCGCGCCGAAGATGCCCCAGAACAGCACGCGGTGCTGGTACGTCGGCGGGACGGCGAAGTAGCCGAACAGGACGGCGATCACGAACAGGTTGTCGACCGACAGCGAGACCTCGACGAGGTAGCCCGTCAGGAACGTCAGCGCGGCGGCGTGGCCGGCCGCCGCGCTCACCGTCTGGCCCACGTAGACCCACACGAACGCGTTGACGGCGAGCGCCGCGGCGACGAAGAACGCCGCCAGCTTCGCCGCCTCGCGGAAGCCGATGGCGTGGCTCTTGCGGTTGAAGACCAGCAGGTCCAGCAGCAGGAGCGCGACGACGAACGCGTTGAGTCCAGCCCACACCGACGTCGGGAAGTGGAGGGAGGCGGACGGCGGGAGCACGGGAGACGGGTCAGGTTCGGGGGTTCTCACCCTACCGCGCACGGCGCGTGAAAGTGCCCGCCCGAAACGTTAGTCTCGCAGGTTGCGCCGCGGCACACATTATGCTGTTCCCGTGCCACCGCTCCTGCCCGACTGATGCCCGACCGTTCCGATCCACGCCCCCGCGTCTTGCTGCTCGCACACGCGTGCAGTCCCGTGCATGGCTCCGAGGAGAAGGTCGGCTGGAACCGCGCCGTCGGGAGCGCGGAGCACTTCGACACGTGGGTGATCTGCCGCGAGGGGCGCGACGCGGACGAGATCCGCGCCTTCGAGGCGGCGAACGGTGCCGTGCCGGGCCTCACGTGGGCGTTCCTCGGGACGTCGCGGCTGGAGCGCCTGCTGGGCCGCCTGCCGGGCGGCACGTGGGTGGCCTACAACGTCTGGCAGCGCCACGCGCTGGCGCTCGCGCGGCGCCTCGACGCCGACGCCCGCTTCGACCTCGTGCACCACGTCAACTGGGTGAGCTTCCGCGAGCCGGGCTACGGCTGGCGCCTCGGGCGGCCGTTCGTGCTCGGCCCGGTCGGCGGGACGCAGAACACGCCGCGTGCGTTTCTGCTCTCCGGCGGGCCGTCGATGGCGCTGCGCGAGGGTGTCCGCAGTGCGCTCAACCGGCTCCAGCTCGTCGCCGGACGGCGGCTGCACCGCGCGGCGCACGCCGCGGCGCCGTTCCTCTCCGCCAACTCGACCGTGCAGCGCGACGTCCGCCGGCTGCTCGGCGTCGAGAGCGTGCGGATGCTCGAGACGGGCACAGGCCCCGTCGGCGCGCCGCGCCGCTGGGCGGACCGCGCGCCGGGCCCATTGCGCCTGCTGTGGGTCGGCGACTGCCTCAACCGCAAGGGCGCGCACCTGATGATCCGCGCGATGGAGCAGCTCGAGCGCGAGACGCCCGGCGCCACCACGCTGACCGTCCTCGGCGATGGCCCCGAGCAGGCCGCCTTCGCGCGCCTGCCCACGACGACCGCGCCCGGCCTCGTGCCGCACGCCGAGATGAGCCGCGCCTACGCCGCCGCCGACGCGCTCGTCTTCACGAGCCTCCGCGACACGTCGGGCAACGTCGTCCTCGAGGCGCTCGGGCAGGGCCTGCCGGTGATCTGCCTGGACCACCAGGGCGTCGCGGACATCGTGACGCCGGCGTGCGGCATCAAGGTGCCCGTCACGACGCCCCGCGAGGCCGTCACGGGCATCGCCGCGGCCGTCCGCGAGATCGCATCGGACCCGGCCGCCTACGACCGGATGAGCATCGCTGCCGTCGCCCGCGCGCGGCACTACGACTGGCGGCGCAGCACCGAGGCGCTGCGCTGCGTCTACCTCGCCGCGATGGGCCGCGGCCCGGCCTTCGACGTCCCCGCCGAGATGGACGCGCTCGACGCGCTGCCGCTCGACGAGCTAACGCCCGAGGCGCTGACGCCCGAGGCGCCTCCCGCTCGTCCCGACGCCCCGCCGCCCCGCCGACCCTCCCCGATCGAGCTGTGATCACTGTCGTCCGCCGTGTCGCTGGCTGGGCCGCCGTCGCGGCCCGCGCCGTCCTCGGGCCGGCGACGGGCCGCGAGTGCGGCATCCTCGTCTACCACCGCGTCGTGAAGCACGTGCCGGGCCTGCCCGCGCCGACGCTGAACGTCCGCCCCGAGGCGCTCGCCGCGCAGATCGCCGGCCTCCAGCGCCGCGGCTGGACCTTCGTCTCGCTGGCAGACCTCGTCGCGGACCGCGGGCGCGCGCCGAAGCGCGTCGCCGTCACCTTCGACGACGTCTTCGGGTCCGTCGAGCAGCAGGCCCTGCCGATCCTGCGCGCCGCCGGCGTCCCGGCCGCCGCCTTCGTCGCGTCCGCCTTCGTCGACTCGCCCGAGCCGTTCCCCTTCGACGACTGGGCGCTCGAGCACCGCGACGCGCTAGAATCCGACGACTACCTGCCGGCGACGCTCGAGCAGATCCAGACGCTCCACGCCGACCCGCTCGTGACGCTCGGCGCCCACACGCACTCCCACGAGGTCTTCGTGAGCCGGCCGCGCGACCTCGCCCGCGACCTCGCGGTGAACCTCGAGTGGCTCGACCGGACGCTCGGCGTGCGTCGCCCGCCGCTCGCCTTCCCCTTCGGCCGGACGGCGATGGGCTTCGCCGGCGGGGACCTCACCGAGGCTGCGTTCGATCTCGGCGTCTCGTCGACGTTCACGACCGACGGCGACCCGCTCACGCCCGGCACACTGCCCGTCGACTGGCCGCGCATCACGGTTTACGACGACGACACGGGGGCCACGCTGGACGCCAAGCTCTCGGGCCGCTTCGCGTGGACGATGCGCGTCTCGGAGCGCCTCCGCCGCATCATCGGATGGCGCTGACGGACGGCCTGCGGGCACGTGTCGCCGGCCTCTGGGCGGGCATCGCCGGCCGCGGCGCGCTCGCGCTCGTGGACCAGGCCGCGGTCTCGGGCGCGCGCCTCGCCGCAAGCGTCCTCGTCGGCCGCGCGCTCGGGGCGGACGGGCTGGGCACGTACACGCTCGCCTTCACGCTGATCGTGCTCGCCGAGACGCTGCTCGAGGCGCTCGTGACGATCCCGTACACCGTCTTCAGCCAGCGCGAGGACGCGCGGCCGGGCGCGCTCGGCAACGCGTTCGCGCAGGCGATGGGCCTCGCGGCGCTCGTCGCGGTCGCCATCGCAGGGGGCGGCGCGTGGACGCTTTCGTCGGGAAACCCGGGCCTCGGGACTGTCCTGCTCGTCGTGGCGCTGCTGATGCCGGTGCGCCTCGCGCTCGAGTTCGCGCGCCGCGCCGCCTTCGCCGAGCACCGCGTCGGCGTGGCGTTGGCGCTGGACGCGGCGATGGCGTCCGCCCTCGTCGGCGGGCTCGCCGCGGCGCTCTGGTCGGGCCGCCTGACGGTCGTCGCGGCGTACGGCGTCTACGGGCTGGCGTGCGGGCTGCCGGTCGCCGTCTGGGCCGTGCTCCGGCGCCGCGACCTCGCGCCGCAGCGCGCCGCGGCGCGCGCCGACGCCGCCGAGGCGTGGCGCTTCGGCCGCTGGATCGCCGGCAGCCGCGTCGCGCTGGCGGGCCGCGAGACGGCGATGCCGTGGCTCCTCGCGACGCTCGCCGGAACCGCCTCGACGGGCCTCTTCGACGCCGCCGGCAAGGTCGTCGGGCTCACGACGCCGCTGCTGTCGGGCCTCTCGAACGTGCTCACGCCGAGCATCGCGGCCGCCGTCGCGCGCGGCGGCGCCCGCGACGTTCGCCGCGTCGTCTGGCGGTCGACGACCGCGCTCGTCGGCGCGGTCGCGGCCGTGGCGGCCGTGCTCGGCGTCGCTGGCGGCCCGCTCCTCGTCCTGCTCTACGGCGACGCGTTTGCCGGGCAGGGCGCGGTCGTCGCCGCGTTCGCGGCGTCGATGGTCGCCGAGGCGGCGGGCATCCCGGCCGACTCGGGCCTGTGGGCCATCGGGCGGCCGAACGTCGGCTTCGTGGTCCATGTGGCGGGTTTCGCTGCGGCCGTCTCGGCGGGCCTTGCGCTCGTGCCGCCGTTCGGCGTGGTCGGCGCCGTCGCGGCGCTGGCCCTCGGAAAGACGCTCGCGTCGGTGTTGCAGATCGCCCTGTTCGCGCGCTACTCCGCCGAGGCGCCTACTCGCTGAGGTCGCGGTGGCCGAAGTAGAAGAGGCAGTGCGCGAGCTTCTTCGCCTTCAGCGGCCCGAAGCCTGGCAGTGCCTGGATGCGCTTCTCCACGTCCGCCGACGCGCCGGTTTCCCAGAGCGTCTGCGCGCCGCCCGCCGCGTCGAGGTGCCGCGCGACTTCCTGCGTTCGCGCCGCCATCGAGGATGTGAAGCGGTGGACGGCTGGCGTCTCGGCGAAGACGGCCTGGAACGCCTCGGCGTCCATCGCCGCCACGCGCGCCATGTCGAGGTGCCCGAGGCGCTCCTTGAGCTTCAGCGGACCGCAGAACGCCGTCTCGGCGAGCACGCGCTGGTCGAACAGCAGCCCGAGCACGACCGCGTTGGGGTCGTCGCGGAGCAGCTGATCGGCGTCGAGGTCTTTGGTCGCTGTTCCCTCGTTCTGGAGCCGGTCCAGCATGCGCTTGAGGCCGCCGTCGAGGTAGGAGTAGTCGGACGCGTCGTAGGACATGGGAAAGCGGTCAGTCGATGGGATGATCGTCGGGGCACACGACGCGGGCAGGGTCGAGCGCGACGAACCGGACGGCCGTTCGGTCGAGCATCCACGCGAGGCGAACCGGGCCGAACCGGTAGACCTCGTCGGGCTCGACGAACACGGGCTCGCCCGCCACGGCCACGACACGCGCGCCGGCCGGGCCGTCACGAAGCTCGCACTCGGTCGCCGTCACCGTCTCGCCTTCCCGCACGTCGTCCACCTCGAGCGCCGCGAGGATGGTC
The DNA here is from genome assembly GCA_038243565.1 of Rhodothermales bacterium. Classification (GTDB taxonomy): domain Bacteria; phylum Bacteroidota; class Rhodothermia; order Rhodothermales; family Rubricoccaceae; genus DASVSE01. Next base: position 11,334 of record JBBSQZ010000068.1, read on the forward strand.
GAGATCGGGTACCGGTCATCCTGGTACCGGTCGAGGCGGTGGTAGAGTGCGAGCGCAGCCTGATCGTCGAGGCGCCTGAACTCGGAGAGGGCGTACTCCCGGTCGTCTCCGGGGAGTCGACCGAGGGTGCTGCCCCGGATTTCTGCCCAGTTGCCGGGCAGGCCGGCGTAGGGCCGCCCAACGAGGTAGTCGGCGCCCTGCGCCGCGGCTGCGGCCGAGAGCCCGAGCGAGAGCGCGAATGCGAGATAGCGCATGGTGGGTCAGGGGGTGCGGCGCGCCCACGTCGGGCCCGCCGGCGTGTCCATCACGACGACTCCGAGGTCGTCCAGCGCTGTGCGGAGGGCGTCGGCGCGCGGCCAGTCCTTCACCGCCCTCGCCTCGGTGCGCTCGACGAGGAGCGCCTCGACGCGGGCCGTGAGATTGTCGTCCGGCGCCTCGAGTTCGGCGACCGGCGCCTCGTTTCGGACGATCCCGAGCAGCGCCTGCACGCGGTCCAGGAAGGCCACCGCGGCGCGGCCCGAGGCGGCCGACAATGGCTCGGAGCGCACTGCGGCCAGGATCGCATTCGCGCCGCGGTAGGCCGCCGCGATCGCGACCGGCGTGTTGAGGTCGTCCGCCATCGCCGCCAGCATCTCGTCGCCCGCGGCGACGAGCGTGTCCGAGAGCACGTCCGGCCCGTCGCCCGATGCCGCCTCGGCCGCGACGAGCGCCTCTGCGTAGCGGCGGACGTTCTTGGCGGCGTCGTCCAGCGCCTTGCGCGTGAGGTTGAACGGGCGCGCGTAGTGGCCCGAGATGAGCACGAGGCGCAGCGCGAGCGGGTCGACCGGCGCGCCCCAGTCCGCCCGGCCGCCGTCTTCGGGCGGCGCGATGAGCTCGTGGACGGTCAGGAAGTTGCCCTTGGACTTGGACATCTTCTCGCCCTCGACCTGCAGGAACCGCGTGTGGATCCAGTAGCGCGAGAACGTCTTGCCGCTGAGGGCCTCGGCCTGCGCGATCTCGCACTCGTGGTGCGGGAAGCGGAGGTCCTCGCCGCCGCCGTGCAGGTCGATCGTCTCGCCCAAGTACTTCTGCGCCATCACGGAGCACTCGAGGTGCCAGCCGGGGAAGCCCCAGCCGCCGGTCGTGCCCTCGGTGAACGGGCTGAACCACTGCATGAGGTGCGCGTCGTCCTTCTTCCACAGCGCGAAGTCGCGCGGGTCGCGCTTCTCGCCGTCCTGCACCGTCCCGCGCGCATCGACGACGAGCGCCTCGGCGTCCGTGTTGCCCGAGAGCTGGCCGTAGGCCGGGAAGGACGGGACGTGGAAGTAGACGCCGTCCGACGTCTCGTAGGCGTGGCCGGACGCGATGAGCGCCTCGACGGCCTGGATCTGCTCGCGGACGTGCTCCGTCGCGCGCGGGCGGACGTCCGGCTCGCGCAGGCCGAGCGCCTGCCAGTCGGCGAGGAGCGTCTCGGTGTAGTGCCGCGCGAGGTCCCAGACGTTGGCGAAGGGCGCGCCCTCCTTGGACTCGAGGGCCTTCTGCATCTTGTCCTCGCCCGCGGCGTCGGCCACGTCGTCCTCCGTCAGGTGCCCGACGTCGGTGACGTTCGAGACGTAGCGGACGGCCCAGCCGAGCGCCTCGGCCGTGCGGACGACGAGGTCGGCCGTGAGGAACGTCCGGAAGTTGCCGATGTGGGCCGTCGAGTAGACCGTCGGGCCGCACGAGTAGAAGCGCAGCAGCGGCCGCCCGTCGTCCGC
>JBBSQZ010000069.1:0-13044 GCA_038243565.1 Rhodothermales bacterium
GAGCGCGATGCGGTGCTCGGCGGGGATCGCGCGCGCGGCGAGCGCCTGCTTCGTGTTCGCGTTCTTGACGTTCTGCGCCTCGTCGAGCACGAGGGCCTGCCACTTGACGGACTTGAGGAGCGCCTCGTCGCGGTGCAGGAGCGCGTAGCTCGTCAGGACGAGGTCCTGGCCCTTCGCCTCGGCCTTGAAGTCGGCGGCGGTCTTCGCGCGGCGCGTGCCGTGGTGGACGGCGACGTTCAGATCGGGCGTGAAGCGGGCCGCCTCGCGCTGCCAGTTGCCGAGGACGGATGTTGGGCAGACGAGCAGGACGGGCTTCTTCACACCGCCCTCCTTGTCATGTTGAATAAGCGCAAGCGTCTGCACGGTTTTCCCGAGGCCCATGTCGTCCGCGAGGCAGGCGCCGAGGCCCCACTGCTGGAGGAAGGCGAGCCAGCCGGCGCCGCGCGCCTGGTACGGCCGCAGCGTGCCCTCGAAGCCGGCGGGCGCCTCGAGCGGCGCCACCTGGTCCGCGTCGCCGAGGCGCGCGAGCAAGTCGCCCATCCAGCCCGTCGCCTCGACGGCCTCGACCGGCAGGCCGCGGCCGCCGTCGAGGCCGAGCGCGAGGCGGACGGCGTCGCGGGCGGTCAGCGTGTCCGTCGAGCGCCAGAAGTCCAGCGCCGCGCGGATGGCGTCGGCGTCGACCTCGACCCACTGCCCGCGGAGCTGCACGAGCGGCGTCTTGAGCGTGGCGAGCGCCTCGAGCTCGGCGATCGTGAGCGCCTCGCCGCCGAGCGCCGCGCCCCAGTCGACGTCCAGCACGCGGCTGAGCGAGAGGCTGCCGGGCGCCTGCATCGCGGGGCTCCGGACGGTCGCCGTGGCCGTGAGGCGGCGGCCGCCGCGGCGCGCCCACCACGCCGGCAGGCGGACGCCGAAGCCGGCCTGCTGGAGCAGCCACGCCGTCTCGGTGAGGAAGCGGTACGCCGCCTCGGTGTCCAGCGCGACGCCGCCGGGCGCGCCGTGCATGAGGCTCGTTTCGAGCGCCGGGAAGAGGTCCATCGCCTGCCCGAGCGCGGCGAGAAGCGCCGCGCGCGGCTCCACGCCGCGGCGCGCGAAGAGGGCCGCCGTCTCCGTCGTCGGCTCCCACGCGTCGGCGGCGTCGACGAGCAGGCTCGGGTCGTCGGCGGCTTGCAGGAGCGTGCGGACGGTCCACGTCTCGTCGTCGCCAGTCTCCAGGTCGGGCTCGTCGAGGCGGAACGTGAGGCGGAAGGGCGCCTCGGCGGCTGCGTCGAGGCGGCGGCGCCACGCGGCGATGGCGGCGGCGAGGTCCTCGAGGCCGTCGTCGTCGTCCATCACGCCCGCGGCGTGTGCGCTCGATGCGGGCGTGCGGAGGGCAGCCAGCCAGCGGTCGTAGGTACTGTCCGCCTTCTTCGCCGGCGCCGCGACGGCGCTGCGGACGAGCGCGTCGACGACGACGGTGAGGCCATCGCGGAGGACGGCGGCGGGCGCCGCGTCCGGCGGCGCGTCCGGCGGCGCGTCCGGCGGCGCATTCGTCGCGAGCGTGAGCGCGCGGCAGGCGCCGGGCATCGCCTCGGCGAGGCGCGCGGCGCGGTCGGCGTCGTCGGCGGCAAACACGGGCTCCCAGCGGGCGCGCCAGCCGTCGGCCGTCGCGGCGAGGCCGGGCAGGAACGCCTCGCGGGCGACGAGCGCCGCGGCGAGGCGGAACGCGCGCGCCCAGAACGCGAGGTCGTCGCCGACGAGCACGCCCGGCGCGAGCACGCGCTGCCCGTCCGCCGCCGCGAGGAGCGTGAGGGCGTCGGCCGGGGCGAGGCGGAGCGCGCTGAGGAGCCACGGCGCGAGCGTCGGCGCATCGGCGGGCGCGTCCGTCTCGGGTGTCGCCTCGAGGAGCGGGCTCGACGGCAGCGGGCGCCCGCCGGCCGTCGGCAGCCATGCCCGGACGTCGACCGGCACGGGCCGGCGGTCCGGGATGCCGACGAGGCGCAGGACCTCGGCGAGACCTTCGGGCACGAACGGGTGCCGGTCGTCGCCCGCGGGCGGGTCCGACGGCGCACCTTCCGCCCAGAGCACGAAGCCGCCGTCGGCGAGGGCGAGGTGGAGGGCCGTCATGTCGAGCACGTGCGGAAGAGGCTCGGAAGGTCGTCCCATGTCCACAGGGCGTCAAGCAACAGAGGCAGCGGACGCCCGGCGTCCGGTAGATTGCGCCACCGCCTGCCCCGCGCCCGATGGCCCGCCCCGACTCCGCCGACACGCTCCGCCGCCACCTCCGCACCGGCGCCGAGGTCTCGCCCGGCGAGATCTGCGCCCTCCTCGGCGTGAGCGAGCGGCAGGCGCGGCGCATCGTGACCGCCCTCGGAGCGCAGGAGCCGCCGCTGCGGACGCGCGCCGAGGGCCGCCGCGCCTTCTACAGCTACGCCCCCGAGGACCTCGCGCTGCTGACGCCGCCCGAGCCGCTCACCGAGGACGAGGCGCTCGCGGTCCACATGGCCGTCACCGCGGCGCGGCCGGCCTTCGAGCACACCGCCCTCGCCGAGGCGCTCGACGCGGCCGTGGCCAAGCTCGTCCCGCCCGACGGCACCGTGCTCACGTTCGAGCCCGAGGACGGCCGCATGGCGGCCATCGGGCCGGGCACGCAGGTCGTGGACCGCGACGTGTTCCGGGCCGTCCGCCGGGCTGTCCGCGACGGGCGCGTGCTGCGGATGACGTACACGAACGCGCGCGGGCAGCGCCGCGAGGACTACCGCTGCGAGCCCTACGGCATCGTCGTCGCCGGCGGCTCGTGGCAGCTCGTGGCCCGCGACCTGCGCCGCGACGCCGTCGTGCGCTACGCGTTGCCGGACGTCGAGGCCGCCGAGCCGGGCGAGGCGTTCGGCGGCGCGCCGGTCGGCTTCGACCTCGACGCGTACGTCCGCGAGTCGCTCGGCGGCTTCGCCGCGACGGACGTCGAGACGGTGCGCCTCGAGGTGTCCGCCGCGGCCGCATCGTCGTTCCGCCGCAAGGCGTATCACCCGACGCAGCTCACCGAGGAGACGCGGCCGGACGGCTCGGTCGTCGTCTCGTTCGAGGTCGGCGTGACGCCCGACGTCGTCGCGTTCGTGCGCGCCTTCGGCGCCGCGGTCCGCGTCGTCGATCCCGAGTCGCTCGCCGAGCAGGTCGCGGCGTCCGCCCGCGAGACGGCGGCGCTCTACGACCGCTGATGGCGCCCGGATCATCCGCCTCGGACCGCGCCGCGCTGCTGCTCACGGCGGCGTGGACGCTCGCGACGGCCGCGCTGCTCGCCGCGCCCGCCGGGCCGCTCGGGATGCGGATCCTCGCCGCGGTCGTGCTCTGGCACGTGGCCGTCGTCAGCGTCGGCGTGTGGCGCCGCGACGCGGCGTGGCGGTCGGCGTATGCGCTCGTCGCGCCGATGTCGGTCCTGCTCGTGCTGCCCGACGAGTTCCTGGCGGTCGGGCTGAGGACGATCGCGTTCCCCGACACGGGCGCGCCGTTCGTCGGGCAGATTCCCGTGTTCATGGCCGGCACGTGGGCGATCCCCCTTTCAGCCATCGTGCTGGCGGGTCGGGCGGCGGAGCGCCGCGGCGGGCCGGTGTGGGGCGTCGCGGCCGGCGCGGCGCTCGGGCTGGCCGTCTTCGCGGCGTCCGAGGCGCTCTCGGGCGTGCTGCCGATCTGGACGCCCGTCGGCGTGCCGATGTGGGGGCCGGTCGCGGCGTACGTGCTTCCGGCCGAGGCGCTCCTCGCCGCGGCGACGGTGTGGGCGGATCACTACGCGCGCGGACGCTCAGTCCTCGCGCGCCTCGGCGTCGGGGCGGGCGTCGTGCTGGCGTACGCCGGCGCGCTGGCCGCCGGCTGGCTGCTCCTCGGGCGCTGAGCCCAGCGGCCCGCCCCGCGGCGCGGCCTCGGTGAAGACGCGCGTCACGGCCGGGTGCGCGGCCCGGATCGCCGCCTCGATGCGGACCGACGCCTCGGCGACGTCGGGCGCCCGCAGCGCGTCGTGGAACACGAGCTCGACGTTGACGAGGACGGAGTCCGGCCCGAGCTGCATCGTCAGCGGCGGCGCGCAGGATTCGACCGAGGCGTCGGCCTCGGCGATCGTCTGGATGGACTCCACGACGGCCGGCGCGACGGCGCGGCCCGTGAGCAGGCTCCGGCCGGTCCGGACGAGGGCGGCCGAGACGCCGGCGAGCAGCACGCCGATGGCGATCGACGCGATGCCGTCCCACATCGGGTTGCCCGTCGCGTGCCCGATGGCGATGCCGGCGGCGGCGAAGACGATGCCCACGAGGTCGGCGGTGTCCTCGGCGAGGACCGAGTAGATGGAGGGGTCCGGGCTGGAGCGGAACGCCTCCCACGCGCTCGTGCCGGGGTGGTCGCGCTTGAGCTCGCGCAGCGCGAGCAGCCACGAGCCGCCGTCGAACAGGAAGGCCACGCCGAGGACGGCGTAGTTCCACCCCGGGTCGGACATCTCGGCGGGGTGCTGGAGGTGCGAGATGCCTTCGTAGAACGCGAGCCCGCCGCCGACGCCGAACAGCGCGACCGCTACGAGCAGGCCCCACACGTAGAGCTCGGACGCGTGCCCGAAGGGGTGCGCGGCGTCGGCCGGCCGCGCCGAGCGTTTGAGCCCCACGAGCAGCAGCACCTGGTTCGCCGTGTCGACGAGCGAGTGGATGCCCTCGGAGAGCATCGCGGACGAGCCGGTGACGAACGCGGCCGCGAACTTGGTCACGGCGATGGCGAGGTTCGCGGCGAACGCGCCGTAGACGGCGATGGGGCGGTCGGCCATTGCGGGCGCGGGTCGAGGGGCCGGAAGATGGCACAGGTCGCGGCGCGGCGCCCGCGCGGAATCGGCGAGGCGCAGCACGTGCCCGAATCCCCACCTGTGCGCCTGCCCCATCCGAATGGCACATCCGCCGGATCGGCGCGGCGCGGATCGACGCGGCGCGATGTGCGGGTGGCGGCGGCGGCATCCTGAACGGTGGGCGCGGCAAGCCGAGCCCCTGCAGATCGGCGGTTCGGGCAGGTGTCAGCGTCGGAACAAACCGCGGCGCCTCGTTCACCCCATCCCCCATCCCCCCTCCCCCATCCTACTTCCGCACTAGGCCGGCGAGGCCGCCCGAGATGCGCGCCGTGACGTCGACGAGCGCCGCGGCGAGGGCGAGGCGGCCGCGCGGGACGGCGAGGTAGCGCGGCGTCCACTCGGGGTCGAACTTCGCCTTGAAGCCGCGCAGGCCCTGGAAGTTGTAGACGTGCTCGCCGTGGCGGTAGAGCAGCGCGCCGGCGCGGTTCCACAGCGGCGCGAGGGCGTTCGCGGCGGCGCCGCGCTCGAGGCCCGAGAGCGGCGCCATGCCGAGCGAGAAGGCGCGGTAGCCCTCGGCCGCGCCCCACACCATGAGGTGCACGAAGAGCGCCTCCATGACGCCCTGCGGCGCCGCGGCGCGGTCGAAGCGCATGAGGTCCACGGAGAGCTCGTCGTGGGCGTCGCTCGCCTCGACGGGCGGGGCGCCGGCGATCCGGTCGTTCGCCCAGAGCGTGGCGAAGGCGACGACGGCGCCGCCCGGGGCGCGGACGACCGCGGCGGGGAAGTGGGCGACGTACGCCGGGTCGAAGAGGCCGAGCGAGAAGCCCTTCTCGGCGCCGGCCTTGCCGCCGAGCCACGCGTCCGAGACGCGCTGCAAATCGGGCAGCAGCGCCGGGACCGCGTCCGCCGGGACGACGGTGGTCGTGAAGCCCGCCGCCTCGACCTTCCGCAGCGACTGCCGGAGGCGCTTTCGCGTGCTGCCCTCGAGGGAAAAGTGCGTCAGCGGGACGCGCGCCTCCTCGCCGAGCTTGTACGGCACCAGCCCGACGTCCAGCATGAGGGGCAGGTCGCGCTCGGGCGCCTCGTAGAAGACGGGCCGCGCGCCAGCGGCCTCGGCCGCGCCGCGGAAGGCCCACACGAGCGCCTCGCGCGTGTCGTCCGGCCCGACGGGGCCGCCCATCGCGATCCAGGAGCCGCCCTGCGGGGCGTACATCACGAAGCCGTCGGTGGCGCTGCCCGGCGCGGCGTCCGGCGCGAAGAGCAGGCGCTTGTCGGCGAGCAGCGCGAGGCACGCCTCGGTGTCGCCCGAGCGCGCGATGACGGCCCGCGCGCGCTCCAGCGCCGCCGGCGTCGGCTCGACGCCGACGGCGGCCGGGGCGGATCTCAGGAGGCGCACCACGCCGGCGACGAGCACGACGAGGCCCGCGCCGGCCATCCCGCGCAGGAAGCGCGGCGCGTCGGCGCGGAAGGCGACCTGCCACCAGAGTTCGTCCGAGTACGCGACCTCACGCGTGGCGAAGAAGCCCAGCCAGAGCGTCCCGAGCAGGACGAGGCCGACGGCGAAGACCCAGCCCGGCGCCGCCGGGCCCGAGAGGAGCGCTGAGCGGCGCGGGAAGAAGCGCCGGCACGGCAGCAGCGCCACGAGCGCGAGCGCGAGCACCGACGCCTCGACGTAGTCCACGCCCCTTGCGAGCGCCGCCGCGGCGCCGAGCGCGAGCAGCGCCGCGGCCGTCCAGAAGGCGCCGTCGCGGCGGTGCCACAGCCCGCGCGCCACGACGAGCAGGGCCGCCCCGGCGACGCTGCCGACGAAGTGCGACGCCTCGACGGCCTCGAGCGGGACGACGCGCGCCAGCCACGCCATCCGCTCGCCGACGGCCGGCAGCGCGCCCGTCGCGACGAGCACGGCGCCGGCGACGAACGTCGCCGCGGCGAGCGCGCGCGGGACGAGCGCCGGCAGCCACACGTCGGCTGCGTCGGCGACGGCCTGCGCCGCGTCCGCCGCCCGGCCGGCCACGGCCACGCGGTGCCGGACCGCCTCGGTCGCGACGAGCCCGGCCGACGCCAGCGCCAGCGGCAGCAGGTAGTAGACGCCGCGGTACGCCACGACCGCGCCGAGCGCCACGCCGGCCGGCACGGTCGGCGCGAGCAGCGCCACCAGGACGACGTCGAACACGCCGAGGCCGCCCGGGACGAGGCTCACGACGCCCGCGACGACGGCCAGCAGGTACGCGGCCAGCAGGTGCTCGAACGGGATCGAGCCGGCCGGCAGCAGTACCCAGAGCACGGCGGCGGCGATCACGAGATCGAGTGACCCGATGGCCGCCTGCCCGAGCGTCATCCGCCAGCCGGGAAGCTCGACCGACCACTGCCGCACGCGCAGCGGCTCGCGCCGCAGCGCGTTGACGCCCAGCCACGCCGCGAACACGGCCACGAACACGACGCCGAGCGCGCGCGGCGAGACCGGAAACCCGCCCGGCGACGGCGACGCCACGACGAGCACGAGCCCGCCGAGCGTGAGGTAGCCGACCCAGAACGCGAGCCCGCAGAACGCGACGACGCGGGCGATCTTCTCGGCCGGCACGCCCCACGCGCTGTAGAGCCGGTAGCGCACGGCCCCGCCCGTCAGCACGGCGTGGCCCAGCGCGATCGAGAACGCGAAGCCGAGGACCGACGCCAGCGCCGTCCGCCCGTACGACAGCCGCTCGCGGACGTAGCGCAGCGCGAGCGCGTCGTAGGCCGTCAGAACGGCGTAGTTGAGCGCCGTCAGGCCGAGCGCCGCGGCGAGGCGCCAGCCGGGCAGCGCGTGCAGCGCCGCGCCGACGTCGCGGAGGTGGTAGCCGCGCAGTTCGCGGTCCAGCAGCCACAGCGCCGCGGCGACGGCCGCGAGGCCGAGCAGCGGGGCGAGACGGCGCAGACGGGCCACGGTAGGGCGGGCAGACGGGCGGCTAAGTTCGGCACGTCCATCCGCGTGCGCCGCCTCGTCACCGACCGCCCATGACCTGCCCCACCTGCGGCCACGCCTTCGACAGCGACGCTCCCGACGACCCGACCCGCGTCCTCGTCGCCGCCCTCCGCCCGGGCGTCGCCGCGCTCGCCCGCGCCGAGCAGCCCCGCCTCACGGACGGCGACACGCTCTCGGCCGCCGACGCGCACCGCTTCCGCATGGCGCACCTCGCGCAGACGCTCCTCGCCGACCGCGACGACCTCTCCCCCGCCGACCAGAACGTCCTGGAGACGCTCACCACCAACCGCCTCGTCTCGGAAAACGTCGACGCCGCGGACGACGCGCGGATGACGATGGGCGACCGCGTCGCGGACCGCGTCGCCTCGTTCGGCGGCTCGTGGACCTTCATCCTCTCGTTCTTCGCCGTCCTCGCCGCGTGGATCGCGGTCAACGTGCTCGTGCTCGGTCCGCGCCCGTTCGACCCGTACCCGTTCATCCTGCTCAACCTCGTCCTGTCGTGCCTCGCCTCGATCCAGGCGCCGGTCATCATGATGAGCCAGAACCGCAAGGAGGCCCGCGACCGCGACCGCGCCGAGCACGACTACCTGGTGAACCTCAAGGCCGAGATCGAGGTCCGGATGCTGCACGAGAAGCTGGACCACCTCATGACCGCCCAGTGGGGCCGCCTGCTCGACGTGCAGGAGGACCAGGGCGCGCTGCTCGACGAGCTGCTCTGCCGCCTCGACCGCCTGCCGTGAGCGAAGCCGAGCGGGCCCCGCGCTGAGCCCGCGGCGGCGGCGCCCGTATCTTGCCCGCCTCGACGCGCGCCGCGGACGCCCCGCTGCGCGCGTTCCTGTCTGGATTCCCGCCACGCCTCGGCGCACCATGCGCATCCTCTCGAACGACTTCGGCGGCTACCCGTACCCCGCCCAGCTCGCCCGCGAGCTCGCCCGCCGCGGCCACGACGTCCTCCACACGTCCTGCGCCTCGCTCACCACGACGCCCGGCGGTGCCACCGCCCCGCGCCCGGACGACCCGCCGCGCTTCGAGACGCGCCCCCTCGCGCTCGCCGCGCCGCTCGAGAAGTACGACTTCAAACGGCGCTTCCAGCAGGAGCGCGAGTACGGCCGCCTCGTCTCGGACGCTGCCCGCGCCTTCCGCCCCGACGTCGTCCTCTCGGCCAACACGCCGCTCGACGCCCAGAAGATGCTCCTCGCCGAGACGCGGCGCCTCGAGGCCGGCTTCGTCTTCTGGCTCCAGGACATCATCGGCATCGCCGCCGAGCGCATCCTCGCCAGCAAGATCCCCATCGCCGGCGCGCTCGTCGGCAGGCACTACGTGCGCCTCGAGGCGAAGCTGCTGCGCCAGTCGGACCACGTGGTGATGATCACGGACGACTTCCGGCCGATCCTCCGCGGCTGGAAGGTGCCGGACGACCGCATGACGACGGTCGAGAACTGGGCGCCGGTCGAGGAACTGCCGCTCGCGCTGCCGACGAACGCGTGGGCCCGCGAGACGGGCATCGCCGACGCCTTCGTCTTCCTCTACGCCGGCACGCTCGCGCTAAAGCACAACCCGGACCTGCTGCTGAACCTCGCCGTGGCGATGGAGGGCCGCGAGATCGAGGGCCAGCCCGTCCGCGTCGTCGTCCTCTCGCAGGGGCCGGGCGCGGACTACCTCCGCGAGCAGGCGACGGCGCGCCACCTGACGTGCCTCGACGTGCACGGCTTCAAACCGTTCTCCGAGATGCCCGACGCGATGGCCGCGGCCGACGTGCTCGTGGCCGTGCTCGAGCCCGACGCCGGCGTCTTCTCGGTCCCCTCCAAAGTGCTGGCGTACCTCTGCGGCGCCCGGCCGGTCCTCCTGGCTGTGCCCGCGGAGAACCTCGCCGCGCGCATCGTCGCACGCGAGCGCGCCGGCTTCGTCGTCCCGCCGGACCAGATGGAGGCCTTCCTCTCCTCCGCCGAGGCGCTCGCCACGCGCCCGGACCTCCGCGAGGAGATGGGCCGCAACGCGCGCGCCTACGCAGAGGCTGCCTTCCCCATCGCCGCCATCGCCGACCGGATGGAGGCCGTCCTTGCAAAGACGGTTTAAGGTTTAACGTTTAAGGGAATGTCCCTTCTGAAACTAACCTTAAGCCTTAAACCTTAAACCGCATTTTCATGCCCACGCTCCTCGTCACCGGCTCGTCGGGCCTCATCGGCTCTGCCGTCACCGAGCACTTCATCGACGCCGGCTGGACCGTCCACGGGCTGGACAACAACCAGCGGGCCGTCTTCTTCGGGCCCGAGGGCGACACGCGCTGGAACCAGAAGCGCCTCGAGGACACGCACCACGGCGCCTTCCGGCACCACGAGCTCGACGTCCGCGACCGCGACGGCGTCCTGGCCCTGCTCGCCGAGGTCCGGCCCGACGCCGTCGTCCACACGGCGGCGCAGCCCAGCCACGACCGCGCCGCGGCCATCCCGTTCGACGACTTCGACACCAACGCCGTCGGCACGCTGAACCTCCTGGAGGCGACGCGCCGGCACGCGCCCGACGCGCCCTTCGCGCACCTCAGCACGAACAAGGTCTACGGCGACGCGCCCAACGAGATCAAACTCGAGGAGCTCGAGACGCGCTACGACTACGCGGACCCGGCCTTCGCCGACGGCATCCCCGAGTCGTTCCGCATCGACCAGTCCAAGCACTCGCTCTTCGGCGCCTCGAAGGTGGCCGCGGACGTGATGGTGCAGGAGTACGGCCGCTACTTCGGCCTGCCGACGTGCGCGCTGCGCGGCGGCTGCCTCACCGGGCCCGCCCACTCGGGCGTCGAGCTGCACGGGTTCCTGAGCTACCTCATCCGGTGCAACGCGACGGGCCGGCCGTACACCGTCTTCGGCTACAAGGGCAAGCAGGTCCGCGACAACATCCACGCGCGCGACGTCGCCCTCTTCATCGAGCGCTTCATCGACGCGCCGCGGCTGGGCGAGGTCTACAACATCGGCGGCGGGCGCGCCAACTCGGTCTCGATGGTCGAGGCGTTCGCCCGCGCCGAGGCGCTCTCGGGCCGCCCGATGAACGCGACGTACACCGACGAGAACCGCTCGGGCGACCACATCTGCTACATCTCGGACCTCTCAAAAATGCGCGCCCACTACCCCGGCTGGGACATCACGGTCGGCCTGGACCAGGTCTTCGACGAGATCTACGGCGCCTGGGCCGAGCGCCTCGACGGCGCCCGGTAGGACCGCGGTGCTCAGAACCCCCCGCCCGAGCGCCCATCGCGGCGGGCGAGCGCCTCGGTTACGAACACATCGCGGCGCCGCTCCGAGGCGCTCTGGCTGTCCCCCTCAATGAGGCAGGGCCGTTAAGTTCTGGATGTCGTCGTCCTACTTCTATCCAAAATCAACGTCATCCCGAGCTTGTCGAGGGATCTCGACGCCTTACCGGAGCCGCTGCAGTCAGAGTCCCCGCCCATTCGGCTTCGCTCAGGGCAGGCTGTCGAAATCCCTCAACTGCGCTCGCCGTGGGCTCGCTCCGTGGGCTGCGCCGGCCTTCGGCGCGGGATGACGGTGGTGTTGGATTTGGGGAATGGCTGATATCAGCCATGTTCTTTCTCACGCTAGACCCTCCGCATCTGGTGAGGTAGGGTGGGGTATACTCACGCCGCCACACCGGCACCCTCCCATATCCCGCACCTTTATGCACCGTCGGTTCCTCACCCTTACGGCGGCCGCCGTCGCCGCTCTCTCGCTCCCGGCCTGCGGGACCATCATCCACGGGTCGAACCAGGAGATCGCCTTCTCGAGCACTCCCGCGGGCGCCCAGGTCGCGGTCGACGGCGTGGTGATGGGCCAGACGCCGGTCCTGCTGAACCTCGAGCGCAAGAACCACCACAGCGTCCGCCTCACGCTCGACGGCTACCAGCCGTACGGGATGACGATGTCGCGCAGCGTCGACGGCTGGATCGCCGGCAACATCGTCTTCGGCGGCCTCATCGGCCTCGCCGTGGACGCCGTGACCGGCGCCATGTACAAGCTCTCGCCGGACCAGGTCGACGCGGAGCTGCAGTCGGGCGGGACGAGCGCCGTGATGCACGACGGCCAGATGCTCGTCGCGGTCGTGATGACGCCGAACCCCGAGTGGGAGCGTATCGGGCAGCTCGTGCCGCAGCCGTGAGGCTCACGCGCCGAGGGCGTCGGCCAGCGCGTCCGCCTCGGCGCGGATCGCGCCGGCGTCCTCGAGCGCCTCGAGCCACTCGGAAGGAAGCGCCGAGGCGCCGTGGATCGCACCCACCATCGCCCCGACCATCGCCCCGACGGCCGCCGCGTCGCCGCCGACGTTGACGGCTGCGAGGACGGTCGGCTCGACGAGGCCAGGCGAGCGCGCCACCATCGCGATGGCGAACGGGAGCGCCTCGTCGGCCGCGGAGCCCGTCCCGTTGCACGCGTCCTGCAAGTCGAGCGGGAAGGCGGTGAGCTGAGCCGAGAGCGCCTGGAGGCACGTCGAGACGCGGGCGCCGGCGCCGAGGAGGCGCTCGGCGTCACGGGCAGCGCCGATGGCGGTGTTCATGAGGGTGGCCCCCGTCACGGCGTCGCGCCCGAGGCACGCCTGGACGGCCGCGGCCTGGACGGCCGCGGCGACGTGCGCCGCCGGGCTCGGGTCGACCGGCGCGAGCAGCAGGCCGGCCCACCGCGCCATCGCGAGCGAGCCGAGCCCGCGCAGGCGCGCCTGCACGCCGAGCGGCGCGGCGCACGCCGCGCACGCGCTGCTCGGCTTGACGGTCACGGCGCCGCGGCGCAGGTCGCCCGACGCGTCGAGGCTGGCGAGCGCGGCGTGGAAGGCGACGCGCGCCTCCTCGGGGCTGTCCGGCGTCGTCGTGGCGAGCGTCCGCGTGAGGAGGCGGGCGCGCTGGGTGTCGGCCGTCCATTGCCCGGCCGCGAGGTCGCCGCGCTTCTCGTCGGCCCGCATCTCCTTGATGCCGCGGTAGTAGGTGCGGACGTTCTGGTGGCTGAGGCCCTCGACGGGCATCCCGAGCGCGTCGCCGGCGGCGGAGCCGAGGAGGGCGCCGGCGAGGCGGTCGCGGAGGGCGTCGGGCGTCGGGGCGGGTTTGCTGGACACGGGTCAGGGGCGGGTGGCCGCGTGCTATCCTCCCGGCCCCCTCGCCGTTCCCCCGTCCCCCCTGCCGTGCCGTCCGCCGTCTCCGTCTGGTTCGCTGGCGCGTGGGCCGTCTTCGCCAAAGACGTCCGCGTCGAGTTGCGGACGCGCGTCGCGCTGGGCGCGCTGGCGATGTTCGTCGCGGCGAGCCTGATGCTGGTGCGCTTGGCGC
>JBBSQZ010000070.1:0-13026 GCA_038243565.1 Rhodothermales bacterium
CCGCGGCCGACCTGCCGGGCGTACGTGACCGGCATCACGCCGATGGACTGCAAGAGGTAGCCGCCGGCGAAGTCGGCGTCGGCCGGGCGATGCGTGTCCTCGGAGATGAGGCCGCCGGGGATGCCCTTGAACGGGCGCGTCGGCTCGTCGAAGCGGCCCCAGATCTGGAGGCCGGGATGCGCCATGAGGTGCCGGCCGACGTGGTCGCCGCCGATCCCGTTCATCAGCATCAGGCGCGGCGTCTCGACCGAGCCGGCGCAGAGGAAGACGGTATCGGCCTCGAGGCGCGTCTCCGTCCCGTTGTTCGTGTAGACGACACCCGTCGCACGGCCCGTCGAGTCGCGCGTGATGGTGGTGACGAAGCACTCCGGGCGGACCTCGGCGCCGTGGTTCTGCGCGAACGGGATGTAGGTCACGTCCATGCTCGCCTTGGCGCCCGTGTTGCAGCCGGCCTGGCAGAAGCCGCGGTTGGTGCACGCCGCCCGCCAGCCGACGCCCTCGCGGTAGTAGCTGCCCGAGAGCGCCGCGTTGGCCGCCGGGCTCGTCTTGATGCCGACGGCCTCGGCGCCGCGCTGCATGAGCTGCGCCGCGGCGTTGAGCGGCAGCGGCGGCAGCGGGTAGCCCTGCTTGCGCGGCGGCCCCCACGGGTACGGCGTCGGCCCCGAGACGCCCATGAACGCCTCGGCCTCGTCGAGGTACGGCTCGAGCGCGTCGTAGCCGATCGGCCAGTCCATGCCGACGTCGAACTCGGTGCGGATGGAGAAGTCGGACGGATGCGGACGCGGCGTGTAGGCCGTGTAGTGGAGCGTGCTCCCGCCGACGCCGATGCCCGAGTTGTTGGCGCCGAAGGCGAGCGCGTCCGAGCCCGCGGAGATGCGCTCGTCGGTCCAGAACAGCTTGTCCTGCTCGAGCTCGTCCGTCGCGAAGTCCTCGGCCGGGTTCCACAGGCGCCCCGCCTCGAGCGCGACGACGCGCAGGCCGGCCGCGGCGAGGCGCGCGAGGACCGGCGCGCCGCCCGCCCCAGTGCCGATGACGATGGCGTCGTAATGAGACGGCATGGTGGTCTTATTGAACGTCGAGGTGAGAGAGTTTGAAGTTTGGAGATGGGATAGGTGGTAGCCATTCATCTCGACCAGAGCTAGATCCCGGGTCTCTTCAAACTCCAAACGTCAAGCTGCATTTACTTCGGGCTCTCTCTCCTCGCGTTCGCCGAGCCCGATCTCCCGCCAGCCGGGTGCGTCGGCGAAGCCGGCGTAGCCGATGTCCTGCTGCGCGAGCGGATGGCCAAAGAAGAGGCCCGCCGCCTCGGAGAGCCAGTCGGCAAACCAGAGGCGGGAGTCGAAGCCGTCGAGGCCGGCGAAGGCGCCGCGGGCGCGCTGCGCGTCCGCCAGGATCGCGTCCTGGTTCTCGGGCGAAAGGTCGCAGAAGCGCTCGGCGTGCGCCGCCGCCGCGGCGGCGTCGATGGCGGCGACGCCGCGGCGGAAGGCCTCACCGTCGGGCGGGAGCGCGGCGTAGCGCCAGCCGTCGCCCTTCCCCTTCGCGAGGCGCGCGTCGATGCACGGCGCCACGTCGACCGTTCCGTCGAGGCCGGTGGACGGGACGAGGCGGGCGCAGGCAGCCGCGAACGTCTCGTAGGCGTCGGCGTCGAAAAACGTCGGCGCCTCGGGCGTGGCCTCGAGGCGCTCGAGGAGCGCACGGCGCGTCGGCGCGGTCGTCTGGGGCGACTCGATGAGCGGCAGCACCCAGCCTGTCGGCCATTCGGGCGCGGGCGCGCCCTCGCGGGGCGGCTGGATCTGGGGCTCGGCCATCAGGACGAGGTCTTGCCGCCGGTCACCTCGAGGATCGCGCCGGTCGTGAACGACGAGTCGGACGTGGCGAAGTAGACGTAGGCCGGGGCGAGCTCCTCGGGCTGCCCGGGGCGGGCCATCGCGACCTCGTGGCCGAACTTCTCGACCTCGCTCATCGGCATCGTGCCCGGGATGTTGGGCGTCCAGACGGGGCCCGGCGCGACGCAGTTCACGCGGATGCCGCGGTCGGCGAGGTTCAGCGCGAGCGACTTGGTGAAGGCGTGGATCGCGCCCTTCGTCGCCGTATAGTCGATGAGCATCTTGTTGCCCGTCAGGCCGACGATGCTGCCGGTGTTGACGATCGTGGAGCCCTCGGTGAGGTGCGGCAGCGCCTCCTGCGCCATCATGAAATAGCCGAAGATGTTCGTCTCGAACGTGCGCCGGAACTGCTCGTCCGTGATGTCCTCGAACTTTTCCTGCGCCATCTGGAACGCCGCGTTGTTGACGAGCACGTCGAGCCCGCCGAGCTCGCTCACGACCTGCTGCACGGCGGCCTTCACCTGCGCTCGCTCGCGGACGTCGCACTTGATCGACAGTCCCTTTCGCCCGTGGCCCTCGATCATGCCGATCGTCTCGGCCGCGTCGCCGTCGTTCACGTTGTAGACGATCGCCACGTCGGCGCCCTCCATCGCGAACGCGACGGCGACGGCCCGCCCGATGCCCGAGTCGGCGCCGGTGATGAGCGCGACCTTGCCCTCCAGTTTGCCGGCAGGCTTGTAAAACGACAGATCCGAGTCGGGCTGCTGCTTCATGTCCGACTGCTTGGCCGGATAGGGCAGCTTCTGGCCTTCGATTTCCTCGGAGGTCGGGCGGAATTCGTCAGGCGGGGGCGTGGACATCGGGGCGGGGCTGAAGTGTGGACCGGGGCTACCCGGCGCCGCGCGCCGGTGTTTCGGAGGACATGCAGTTTGGAGTGGGGAGCGGCGCTGAGCCGCTCGAGGCGGATGCGGCCCTACAGCTTGGAGAGAATGCCCCAGGGCTTTCGCCTGGTAAGCGTTCCGATCCCTCAGAAGGGCCGGGGGACGCCGAGGCCGAGGCCTCCCTCAAGCGGACGTGCCGGACCGGCTCAGCGCCGGGCGCCTCGACCGCTCGTTTGGACCGGGCGCCTCGCCGACCTCGGCGCACGGCTCCCCGATGCGGAGTCCGTCGCCGACGTGGAGCGGGCGGCGCACGCCGCTTCGCGCTCGATGTGCTCGGCGACCTGCCGGGCCTGTGGTCCGCCGGGCTCGTCTGCGACGGAGCGGGGCCTGGGACCCGGCCGGGGAGCCCGGCGGTCGCGCTGTTGGGGCCGCTGCGGGCCGAAAACGACGAACGGCCGACCCCGCGAGGGGCCGACCGTTCGGTCAGGTACACCTGGCAGGACGGCTCCCGGAAAATACTGAGCCTCGCGGACGATGTTGTATCGCGGCGCCTCGTGGCGGCCTTTCCTCTGCTCCGTCGCTATTCAGTGGCCTAAGATCAACCTAAACTGAACGCAGGAGAGCCATCTGGGCTTCAAGGCGCACGTAGTCCGACGGCACGTCGTGAGGCCCGGAGGTCGAGGGGGGTGTCATCATGGGCTGGTGAGAGTGGGGCCGGAGTGGGCTCCGTGTTCGAACTCAACCTCGTGGTCAGCCCCGCTGTCCGCGTTACATCTGGGTCTCAGAACGTGTCGCCCAGGTCCTATTCGGCGTCGCAGATGGCTTGTGTGGCCGCACGGGGCGTCCTACGGCGTTCGACCCACTCCCGCGCCTCGGCGCGTGTCGAGTCCGGCAGCACGCCGCCGGGGACGCGGACCGGCGTCCAGGTCTGGGGGACGACATCCAAAGCAGCGATCATGCGCCGGTACGCGGGACAGGCGTGGCGACGGGCGCGACGGTTCGGAGGTAGGACCACAGGGCGTGGACCTCCGTGTCCGTGAGGTGCGCCGTCACTGAGATCGGCATCGGTGGCACGACGAACGTTCCGTCAGGCCGCTCGCCCGTCGCGAGGAGGTGCGCGAAGTCGGTGTCGGTCCACCGGCCGAGGCCGGCCCCGGCGCTGGGGGTCAGGTTGGCCGCCTGGGGCGTCCCCGGCGGCATCCCGGGGATCGGGCCACCGGCGAGCGTGGCGCCGTGGCAGCCCGTGCACGTCGTGGCGAGATACCGGCCGTAGGCCGCCGTCGGCGCAGGGACGAGCGTCGCGGGCGGGACGGCCGCGTGATCGATCTGGCGGACGTGCAGCAACGGAAGCTTGCCTGCGGTCCAGAGCGCACGAGCCACCGGTCCGACCCGACTCGACTCGGGCACCCGGTCGGTGGGCGGGAGCGACCGGAGGTAGGCCACCGCGGCGGCGAGGTCGGCGTCGGTCAGCGCAGCGTACTCGCCGGAGGGCATCATGATCAGCCCGCGCCCGGCCGGATTCACGCCGTGGCGGACGGCCCGGTCCCAATCCTCAGCGCGGTACGTCGCCCCAACGCCGCCGCGCCCGCGGGTCAGGTTGGCGGAGACGACGTACCCGATGGCCGGGTCGTCGATAAACACCTTGCCGCCGAAGTCGGTGCCGTGGCAGTCGGCGCAGCCGCGGATGGCGACGACGTGGGTGCCGCGGGCGACCGCCGCCGAGTCGGCGAGCAGCGCGACAGGCCGGGCCGGGACGTCGTACACGGCGTGGAGCCGGTACTCGGTGACGCCGTAGACCGCGCCCGAGGTGACGACGGCCAGCGCGGCGAGCCCGAGCAGCGAGAGGGTAGCCCGGCGCAGGATGCGTTGCGGGCGGGTCGTGGGGACCTCAGACATGGACGGGTGGGAAGGCGGTGCCCGAGCGGCCAGGCTCCGGCACCGGAGCTCAGAATCAGGCCGCCGAGCGGCGGACGAGCCCGCCGAGCTCGATCCGGTACTCGCCCCTCGCGGCGTCGTAGCGGACCGAGTACGTCGTCGGGTAGAGGCCCGTCGCGGCGACGGCGGCGGCCTGCGCGAGGTCCTCCTCGTGAACCGCGCCGCTCGCGCGGAGCGACTCGAGATACGCCTTCGTAACCATCGGCTCGACGAACACCATCCGGCCGCCAAAGCTGCCGTTGATGAACACCTCGGTGAAGGCCGGCCCGCCCGCCGCGTAGGTCGGGTCGGTCGTGTCCATCCAATGCGTCCCCATGGCCGGGACGACGCCGGGGAGCTGGGCGTAGCCGGCCGGGACGTAGGCGGCCGCCGGGGGCGTCGCGCCCTGCTCGAAGGCGGGCATGCCAGGCATCCACGTCATCCGCTCGGACATCGGGACGGTGTAGAAGTGGACGTCGAAGTGGGGGACCGTGAACAGGCCAGCGGGCTCGTGGCCGTGGGGGTTCCAGTCGAGCGACAGGTGGTCGGTGAGCACGCCCTTGGCCTGGACCCCGGCCGGCATCGGGAGCGGGTGCATGTCGTCCATCTCGTGGCCCATCCCCCCGTCGTGGTCGGGGAGGCCCGAGAGGGCGTCGGCCGTCAGCGCGACGCCGACGGCCGTCGGCGTGCCGTCTGCGGACAGCGTGACGTAGGTGCGGGCGGTCCCGTCGCCGATGGCGACGGCGTCGCCGGTGAGCGTCGTGGGCGCGGCGTCGGTCTCCGAGTCGCAGCCGGCGACGGTCAGGCCGGTGACGGTCAGAACGAGGGCGGCGAGGACGACCCGCCAGGGAGCAAGGTGAGAGATCATGGGGGCACGCCGCGAGGCGCAGGAAGAGGAAACGGGATCCGTGAAGCGGCCCGGGAACGGCCCGAGCCTGCGACACAACCTCGCGGCCGGCCTGGCGGCGGCCGTTACATCCTCGTCCCAAACCGTGTCGCGCAGGTCCTATTCGGCTGCGCGAGGCGCTCTACCGTCGGTCTCGCCCGTCTGCGCCGCCGCGGCGTGCGGCTCCGCCCACACCGTGGGCGTCTGGCCGAAGTGGCGCCCGAAGCTGCTCGAGAAGTGCGACACGCTCTTGAAGCCGACGGCGTACGCGACCTCGCTGACTGTCCCGGCGCGCTGCCGGAGCAGGTCCGCCCCGCGCTCGAGCCGGCGCCGGCGGAGGTAGGCGCTCGGCGCCTCGCCCACGAGGTCCGACAGGCGCCGGTGCAGCGTCGAGCGGCTCTGGGCGACGGCCTCGGCCAGCGCGCCGACGTCGAAGGTCTCGTCGGAGAGGTGGTCTGCGACCACCGCCTCGACGGCATCGACGAAGGCCTGGTCGGCCGTGCCGAGGCGCGAGCCGTGAGAAGGCGCATCGGTCGACACCGGCGGTTCGTCGGGCGCTCCCGAGTACCGCTCGCGGAGCCGCCGCCGCATTGCGATGAGGTTGTCGACGCGCTGCGTCAGCTCGTGCGCGTCGAACGGCTTGGTGACGTAGTCGTCCGCACCGAGGCCGAGGCCGGCGAGGCGGTCCTCGGCCTCGGCGCGGGCCGTGAGGAGGACGACGGGCACGAAGTCGGTCTCGGGGTTGGCGCGGAGTGCGGCGAGCAGGCCGAAGCCGTCGAGGCGCGGCATCATCACGTCCGAGACGACGAGGTCCGGCAGGCGGCGCCGGACGGCGGCCAGGGCGTCCTCGCCGTCCTCGGCCTCGGCGACTCGGTACCGCCCTTCTCGCTCGAGGTGGCTGCGCAGGTAGGCGCGGATGTCGGCGTTGTCGTCCACAACCAGGACGGTCGTCCGGTCGTCGCCGGACGGCTCGTCCGGATCGTCGGGGCGCGCCTCGGAGACGTCCCCCTGGAGGTCGGGTGGAGCAGCGACGTGGGTGACGACGCGCGCCGCCTCGGCGGCCTCGCCGTCGCCGGACAGCCCGCCGGGCGGGTCGGCGAGGGGCAGCCGGAGCGTGAACACGCTCCCGGACGGGCCCCCGTCCGGCTCGCCCACCTCGCTCTCGACGTCGAGCGTGCCCCCGTGGAGCTCGGCCAGGTCCTTCGCCAGCGCCAGCCCGATGCCGGTCCCAGGCTGCATCTCGGACTTCTCGCCCTGGAAGAACCGCTCGAACAGATGCGCTCTGGTCTCCGGGGCAATCCCAGACCCCGTGTCGCGGACGGCAACGAGGGCGTTCGTGCCGTCGCGGGACACGGTCAGGGTGATGGCGCCACCGGCAGGCGTGAACTTGAGCGCGTTCGAGAGCAGGTTGGCGACCACCTTGTCGAGTTGGTCCACGTCCAGGAGCACCCAGACGGGCGTCGGGGGGACATCGATGGTGAACCTGACCCGGTTGCGCTCGGCCGCGGCCACGAACGGCTGCGAGAGCGTCCGGACGTACGCGCCGAGGTCGCCGCGCTGAAGGTTGAGGCGGACCGCGCCCGCCTCGATGCGGGCTACGTCGAGGAGCTGGCCGACGAGCCGGAGCAGCCGGCGGCTGTTGCGGAGCGCAAGGTCTAGCTGGCGGATGCTGCCTGGAGACTGAACCCCGTAGGCGCCCGCCCGCAGGTCCTCGAGCGGCCCGAGGGTGAGCGTGAGCGGCGTCCGGAACTCGTGGCTGACATTCGCGAAGAACCGGCTCTTGGCCGCGTCGAGCTCCAGGAGTTTGGTAGCCTGCGCCTCCGTCTTCTCCTTCTCGGCTCGGAGCGCCTCCGTCCGCTCGGCGACGACTGCACCGAGGTCTACCTCGCGCTGCTTGAGGTGGCGCACACGGGCTCGGTAGCCGCCAGCCAGCGTCAGCCCGAGCCCGACGAGGCACAGGGCCAGGAACCAGATCGTCTCGTAGAAAAACGGCGCGACGGTGACCGTCAGCGGCGCCGACGGCTCGCTCCAGTCGCCGGAGGCGTTCTGCACGCGGACCCAGAAGGTGTACGTCCCCGGGGGGACGTTCGTGTAGAACGCGGTCCGCCGCGCGCCCACCTCGACCCAGTTCTCGTCAAACCCATCGAGGCGATACGCGAACCGGAGGTTTGCCGGGTCGACAAAGCTGGGCGCCGTGTACTCGATCTCGAAGTCGCGCGTGTCGGCGCGGAGTTCGACGAGTGCGGCGCCGGCGCGGCGCGGGTAGCGCTCCGTACCCGCCATGAGCTGCTCGATTAGGACCCCGGGCGGCGGCGTGTCCAGCGTCATCTCGGTCGGGTCGAACACGGCCACGCCGTCCTGGGTCGGAAACCACAGACGGCCCTCGGTGTCGCGCATGCCGGCGGGCTGCATCCCCCCGTTCCCCTCCCGGCTGCGCATCCCGTCGCGCTCGGTGTAGCTCACCGAGCGGACCCGCGAGACGTCGCCGCGGGTGAACGCCTCGAGTGCCTCGCGCTCGACCCAGAACACGCCGTGGTTGGTGTTCATCCAGAGGCGGCCGTCGTCGTCGGGGAGGATCTGGTGGATGCCGTCGTCGAAGAGGCCGTCGGCCGCCCGCATCGTCGTGAGCGGCATGGCGCGCAGGTCCGACGTGCCCCGCGGGTCCAGCCGGACGAGACCAGCGTCCTCGGTCCCGATCCAGAGCACGCCGCGCGGGTCCTCGTAGATGGCCCGGATCTGGCCCGAGGGGAGGCCGTCCGCGACGGAGAGCGTGTCGAACCGGCCGCCGCGGAACCGGAGGAGCCCTCGGCCCCGCATCCCCATCCAGAGCGTCCCGTCGGCCTGCTCGTGGAAGACCCGGACGGAGGCCTGTACGTCGCCGCGCCGCCCGACCACTCGCCAGCAGTCGCTGGAGCGGCACCCGCTGGGGCGCAGGTAGAGCGACCCGAGCGACCCGACCCAAACGCGGCCGGCGGCGTCTTCGTGGATGGCCTGCACAGGGTCGAGGTACTCGTCCTGGCCGGCGCGGAGCCGCGGTGCCATTCCTTCCGAGCGGCACGTACCCCGGCGGCGGGGTCCTCAATCCGGCACACCCCGTACCCGCCGACCCACAGGGCACCGGAGTGGTCCTGATGCAGCGCGGTGGCATAGCTCGTCGGTACCGAGTAGGACGTCGCCTGGTCTCCGGCGAGCCGGGTGAGGCCGGGCTGGTAGGCCCCGAGCCAGACCGCTCCCGAGCGCGCCTGGAGGACGGAGTACAGGTTGTCGGTGAACACGCCCTCGCGTGTCCCGAGCATCCGGATGCGGCTCGGTCGGAGCCGGTACACACCGTCGCCGGCGGAAACCCAGGTGTTTCCCTCTTGGTCGTGCATGACGACCTGGATGTCCTGCGCTGTCTCGAGCACGGTCTGCCCGTCCCTCTCCAAACGCGTGGGCGCAGGCTGCGTCCAGACCTTTCCGGCCTCGTCGGATGACCACTGCTCGTCGCGGGTCGAGCGGCCCGTGCGGGGCCACGCCCCTGTGGGACCGGCCTCCTCGATCCGGTGGGCGACGGCGACCCCCGTCCGAGGGGAGGACTTGGCAAGGAGCACGCCATCGGGGCCTCGGTACAAATCGGTCACGGACCGCCACGCGGTGTGCAGGCTCACGGCTCCCTCTGGACGCCTCCGGTACAGACCCGACTCCGCCCCGATCCAGAGCGTCCCATCGGCCTCCCAGAAGAGGCTCATCAGAGAGCCGGGGCCCGTCTCGACCGGGACCGGTACAAGCCCGCCTGCGAGGTCCGTGCGTGCGAGGCCCCACGGTGTCCGTGCCCACACGTGCCCGACCGGGTCGAGGGCGAGCACCCCGTCGACCGTGAGGCCGGCCCGCCCCCCGAGGTGGTCGATTCTCTCGAACGCTCCTCCCGCGTAGCGGACGAGATTGCCGTAGGTGTCGGTGATCCACAGCGCGCCGCCGGCATCTGCCACCACCCCGGTGATCCGGTCGCTCTGGAGCGCGGGCTCGTCGCCCGTGCGGAAGACCGTGAACCGGACCCCGTCGAACCGGACGAGCCCGTCGTTGGTGGCGAACCAGACATAGCCGTCGCCGGACTGGGCGATGTCGTTGACCCAGTTGACGGGAAGGCCGTCCTCGACCGTGTAGTGCTCTCGGACGAAGGAGGGGCCGGACGCCAGACGGTCCAGCCGTGGCGCCTGGTCCACGGCGGGCCGGCGCTCCCTCAGCGGGGCGGGCTTCTGGGCGTGGGCGGCCACACCCACGAACAGGGTCACGAGTACGTAGAGGACGACCCACCGAGCGGTCTGCATGAACGTATCCAACCTCGTGAGCGGACGCGGTGTCGGAATCTACATGTCGCGGGGCAAGTTCGCCCCTCGAGCCGCTCGCCGCACTTGGCCACGTCATTCCGCTCCGTGCAGAAAACGGCCAGACACTGCTGGCGAAGTCGGGGCGGGGACCTCCAAGCGACACGTGTGTTCGACTTGGCCGCCCTCTGCCACTACCATGTTACAGCCCCAGACGCCCGGACCCGTCCCCTCCGACACGGCCCGCGTTGCCCACGCAGCCTTCCCGAAGGGCGCGCCACTGCTCACGCTTCGCGACGAGCTCGGACCCGTCTTTCGAGACGACGACTTCGCCGCGCTCTACCCGGCCCTCGGCCAGCCGGCCTATCCGCCGTGGCGACTCGCGCTCGTCACCGTCTTGCAGTTCCGCGAGGACCTCTCCGACCGCAAGGCAGCCGACGCCGTCCGCTCGCGGATCGACTGGAAGTACGCGCTCGGACTACCGCTCGACGACGCCGGGTTCGACGCGAGCGTCCTCTGCGAGTTCAGGGACCGCCTCCGCGAGGGCGAGGCAGAGCACGTTCTCCTGGAGCGGGTGCTCAGCGCGTGCCGCGACCGTGGGCTCCTGAAGGCTCGGGGGCGCCAGCGTACCGACTCCACTCACGTCGTCGCCGCCGTCCGCGAGATGAACCGGCTCGAGCTGGCAGCCGAGACCGTCCGGGCGGCTCTGAACGCGGTCGCCGCGGAGGCTCCGTCGTGGATCGCTGTTGTCGCGCCCGGCGCGTGGTACGACCGGTACGAGCGGCGTGTCGAGGACTCGCGGCTTCCTCAGGCCAAAGCGAAGCGCGAGGCGTACGCCGTCGCCGTCGGGACCGACGGGTTTGCCCTGCTCGACGCCGTGAACCAGGAGGGAGCACCGGCCGGGCTCGCTGCACTCCCGGCGATCACAGCACTCCGCCGCGTGTGGAGCCGGCACTACGAGCGCGACGGGGACTCCGCCCGCCTCTCCGAACTCCGTGGCCGTGGACCTACGAAAGGCGACAGCGTCGAGTCCCCGTACGACGTCGACGCGAGGTACCGCCGAAAGGCCGGCACGACGTGGATAGGCTACATGGTCCACCTCACCGAGGCGTGCGACGAGGAGATGCCCCGTCTGGTCCTCAACGCCGACACGACGCTGGGTGACGTGCACGAGGCCGTTCGGACGGACGCGATCCTTCAGGCCCTCGACGCCCGAGGCCTCTCGGCCGCGGAGCACCTCGCCGATGCCGCCTATATCTCGGCCGATCTGCTCGTTGCAGCACGCGACCGGTACGGAGTCCGTCTCGTGGGGCCGCCCCGCCCTGACTCGAGTTGGCAGGCCCGGACGGAGGGCGGCTACACAGCCGGCCAGTTCACGCTCGACTGGGACCGCGAGGTCGCTGTGTGTCCGGAGGGCCAGGCGAGCCGGACCTGGAGCGAGCATACAGACCGGGAGCATCGGACATCGATTTCGGTCCGGTTCGATCCCGCCGACTGCCGGACGTGCCCGGCGCAAGCGCTCTGCGTCCGGTCGATGAGCGGAGGGCGCGCGCTTCGGCTCCACCCGAAGCCAGAGCAGGAGGCGCTCGACTCGTTGCGGGCGGAGATCGCAACCGACGAGGGGCGCGCGAGCTATGCCGCTCGGGCTGGCGTAGAGGCGACGATGAGTCAGGGCGTACGGGCGATGGGGATGAGGCAGACCCGGTACCGGGGTCTGGGCAAAACGCGGCTCGGTCACGTGGCCACGGCCGCAGCCCTCTCGGCGGACCGGGCGGCCGTGTGGCTCGGTGGTACGCGTCCGGCGAAGACTCGGACGTCGCGGGTCGCCGCGATCGGCGCCGACCGAGGAGTCCACCTTCCCCGTCCACTCCCCTACGTCGACGGCCGGGACGGACCCGGATGGCGAGCGGCTCGGTGTGGGTAGCCGCAGGCTCGCGACCGGTCGGCTGAGTAGACCGGCCGAGGTGTCCCGAAAGGGGTCTGCCGATGGCCCTCTCAAATCGGCCTTGGGGAGCGGTCTGTACGGGTCGGGGGATTGTCCCGGAAGGATTACCTTCTCGGACACCCGCAGCGACCTCGCACCTCTCTATATGAGAGCCACCGCCACCGGCGACCGCACGGCCACCTACGCCCGCGTCTCGACGGCCGACCAGTCGCCGGACCTCCAGCACGACGGGCTCCACGCCTTCGCCGAGCGGGCGGGGCTCTCGGTCGTCGCCGCCTACACCGACGTCGCGGTCTCGGGCCGCAAGGAGGGCCGCCCCGACCTCGACCGGCTCATGGCGTCGGCCCGGAAGCGCGAGCTCGACTGCGTGCTCGTCTGGAAGTTCGACCGCTTCGCGCGCAGCGTGTCGCACCTCGTGCGCGCGCTCGACGAGTTCGACCACCTCGGCGTCCGCTTCGTCTCGGTCCAGGACAACGTCGATACGACGAGCCCGATGGGCCGGGCGATGTTCACCGTCATCGGCGCGATGGCCGAGTTGGAGTCGGCGCTGATCGCCGAGCGGGTCCAGGCCGGAATGGCTGCGGCGAAGGCACGCGGGCGCCATGTCGGGCGGCCAGCGACGAGCGAGACGGTCTCTCAGCGCGTCGAGGAGTTGGCGCGGACGACGGACCACTCGGTTCGAAAGATCCACGCCGTGCTTGCCGACGAGCGGGGCGGGGAGGCCGGTGTGAGCCGGTCAGTCGTTGGGCGGATCGTGAAGGAGGTCCGCGACGCCGAGTAGAGGCTCAGGCGACTTCGCCAGCAGTGTCCGGCCATTTCTCGGATACGTCGAGGCGTTCGGCCAGACCGCCTCCCAGCGTGTCACCCACCGTTCGGAAATCCGAGTGTTCATCTACGTCCAGTGAACACCGCCGCATTGTCTTTCTGGACAACCATGTGCTCCTGGGCGGCTCAACGGTGGACCCGAACACGGCCCTCCAACTCGACGCGCTCGGTCGCGTCGGCTGCGAGCGACGAGGAGGCACGTCCGGTCTCGGCTGTCGCACATCCTTCCTCTGACGTCGCGCGGGGACTTTGAGGCTATCGAACCACTTTGATCGCTCAGAGTAGCCTCCTATAGTCAAAAAATCTAGGGCGGCAAACTGAGGCGGCGTACTCTCGGCGCGGTCCTTCCCTGGCTCGCCATGGCACGCTCCGCACCTCGTCCTGAGGCCACGACCACCCGACGCCTCGACACGCTGTTGAAGCGGTGTCCCGTCTGCGACGGCAC
>JBBSQZ010000071.1:0-12996 GCA_038243565.1 Rhodothermales bacterium
AAGTGGCGCATGCAGGGCGGCGCCGTCGCCCTGGCCGACAGGGCGCGCGCCGCGACGGACGGCTGGACGCCGGACCTCGTCGTGGCGACGGACATGGTCAACCTGCCGGCCTTCCTCGCGCTGACGCGGGACCGCCTCGCGGCTGTCCCTGTTCTGCTGCTGTTCCACGAGAACCAGCTCACGTACCCGCTGCCCGAGCCTGCCCCCGCGCAGGCGGGGGATGCGCCGCCGCGCGACCTCATGTACGCGCTCATCAACGTGCTGTCGATGATCGCGGCGGACCGCGTCGTCTTCAACTCTCGGTTCCACCTCGACGAGTTGTTCGCGGCGCTGCCCGAGTTCCTGCGGCGCTTCCCGGACCACCCGCTCGTCGGCCGCCTCCCGCGCCTGCTCGCCAAGTCGTCCGTGCTGCACCTCGGCGTGGACCTCGCGGCGCTCGACGCCGCGCGGCCGGCCGCCGAGGCGCGGCGCGTGCAGGAGCCCGGCCCGCCCGCCATCCTCTGGAACCACCGCTGGGAGTACGACAAGGGCCCCGAGGCCTTCTTCCGCGTCCTCGGCCGCCTCGACGACGTCGGCGCGCGCTTCCGCCTCGTCCTCGCCGGCGAGACGTTCGCCGAGGCGCCGCCCGCCTTCGACGCCGCCGTCCGCCGCTACGCGGACCGTCTGCTGCACGTCGGCTTCGCCGCCTCGCCGCAGGACTACGCCGCGCTGCTGTGGCGCTCGGACATCGCCGTGTCCACCTCGCGGCACGAGTTCTTCGGCCTCTCGATGCTCGAGGCGATCCACTGCGGCTGCCACCCGCTCCTTCCGGACCGCCTCTCGTATCCGGAGCTGATCCCGGCCGCGCTGCACCGCCCGCTCCTCCACGCGCCTGTCCTCTACGACGACGAGGATGCCCTCTTCGACACGCTCCGCAGGCTCCTGGACGGCCGTGACCTGCCGCTGCCGCCGGACGTGCTCCGGCGCGTCACCGCCGGCCTCGCCTGGCCCGTCCACGTCGAAGCCTTCGACGGTCTCTTTGAGGGGATGGGGCAGGATTGAGGGGATGGGGCATGGGCCATGAGGGGCTCTGCCGGCTAGCTTGACGGTGCGTCCTCGGGTCTCCCATGCCCCATGCCTCGTCCCTCATCCCCCGCCGCACCGTCTTCTGGCGCGTCGCCGGCGTGCTCGTCGGCGTGCAGGTGGCGACGGCGCTCGTGGCCGTGGCGCTCAGCGCGGCGTTCGCGAGCGCCCGCTCGGAGCGTCTCGTGCGTGGGACGATCGAGCTGCGCCTCGACGCCGCAGCCGAGGAGGTCGAGACGCGGGCGGCGACGGACGCCTTCGGCGCGCTGCGCGTGCCCGAGACGCTGCGCCGCGACCTCCCGGCGCGCTTCCCGGACCCGCTTGCGATCCTCGACGCCGACGGTGCCGTCGTGGACACCTTCGGGGCGGGCGGGCGCATCCCGGCCATTCCTGCGGCGGCTCTGGCGGCGCTCGACTCCGCGCGCGTCGCCGTCGTCCTGAGCGGAGCGGACGGGTCGTGGGCGATCGCCCCGCTGCTCTCGCCGGACGGCCTGCCCGCCGGCGCGCTCCTCGTGCGGCCGCTCGACCGGACGCTCTCAGAGGAGCTCAGAGAAACGCGCGACGCCTTCCGGAAGGCGACGCTCGTCACCGCGCTCCTCGCCGCGCTCGTCGCGCTCGCCCTCGGCGCCGTCGTCACGGCGCGCCTCGTGCGGCCGCTCCAGCGCATGACGCGCCGCGTCGCGCGCCTGGGCGCCGGCGACTTCACGGGCCGCCTGCCGGACGCCGGGGCGGACGAGATGGGGCGCCTCGCGGCGAGCATCAACGACATGGCCGCCCGCATCGAGGAGGCGATGGTCCGCCTCCGCGCCACGGACCGCCTGCGCCGCGACCTCGTCGCCAACGTCGGCCACGACCTGCGGACGCCGCTCGCGGCGCTCGCCGCCGGCCTGGAAGAAGCCGAACGCTTTTCCGTGGAAGGACGCGCCGACGACGCCCGGCAGGCGCTCGCCGACGCCCGCCGGCAGGCCGAGAATGCCGCCGACCTCGTCTCCGACCTGTTCGAGCTGTCGGTTCTCGAGCAACCGACCGCGCCGCTGCGCCTCGGGCCCGTTCCGCTCGGCGAACTCGTCCGCGACGTGGCCGGGCAGCACGCGCGCGCCTTCGAGCGCGCCGGCATCGCGTTCGACGCGGACGTGCCACCCGGCCTGCCCGTGCTCGAGGCCGACGGCGCGCGCCTCGTCCGCTTGCTCTCGAACCTCCTGGACAATGCGGCGCACCACACGCCGCCCGGCGGCCGCGTCTCGGTCAGAGCGCGGTTCGACGCCGCCGGCGCGACGGTGGTGGTCGAGGACTCGGGCGCGGGCATCGACGCCGCGGCGCTCGAGACAGTCTTCGAGCGCTACGCCCGCGGATCGTCCGCCCGCACGCGCGGCGTGGAGGGGACGGGCCTGGGGCTCGCCATCGCCCACGCCATCGCCACAGCCCACGGCGGCACGCTCACGGCCGAGAGCACGCCCGGCGCGGGCAGCCGCTTCACGCTCCGCCTGCCGCTTACGCCTGCTGGGATTTTAGCAGAGCCGGCCGAGGCGCTGCCGCCCTCGGTACTTTGAACGCAGCCGCTGACGTTCGCTCCACACGCCACCACAGCCTCATCATGCTTCGTTCCGGACTGCGCCGCCTCGCGCTCGTCGCCCTCGTCGTCGCTACGGCGGCGCCCGCCTTCGCGCAGGGCGCCGCGCGCCCGACGCTCACGCTCGAGAAGCTCTTCGCGAGCCCCGAGTTCTTCGGCACCTCCTTCGAAGGCGGCCGCTGGGCCGAGGCGGGCGCCGTGCTCCGCTCGCTCGACACCAACCCCGAGACGGGCGCCACGAGCCTCGTCGAGCAGAACCTCGCGACGGGCCAGCAGCGGACGCTCATCGACGGCGCGACGCTCCAGAAGCCGGACGGCACCGGCCTGATCACAGTCGAGGACTACGCGTACTCGCAGGACGGCACGAAGGCGCTCCTCTACACGGACTCCGAGCGAGTCTGGCGCCTCAACACGAAGGGCTACTACTACGTCGTCGACCTCGCCTCGGGGCGCGTGATGCCGGTCGCGGACCGCGCGACGGGATTCCAGATGTTCGCCAAGTTCAGCCCCGACGGCACCGAGGTCGCGTTCGTGCGCGACCGCAACCTGTTCGTCACAGACCTCGCGACGGGCCAGGAGCGCGCGCTCACGACGGACGGCGCGCCGGGCACCATCATCAACGGCACGACGGACTGGGTCTACGAGGAGGAACTCGGACTGCGCGACGGCTTCCAGTGGAGCCCCGACGGCGCCCGCATCGCCTTCCTCCAGCTCGACGAGTCCAACACGCGGGACTTCCAGATCACCAACTTCCAGACGCTCTACCCCGAGTACCAGTCGTTCCGCTACCCCAAGGCCGGCGAGGCCAACTCGGAAGTCCACATCGGCGTCGTGGACGTGGCGACGGGCGCGACGCGCTTCATCGACTCGGACACGTGGAATGCAGGCGGCGCCGCGCACGAGTACATCGCCGGCATGGGCTGGACGCCGGCGACGAACGGCCGCTCGGACGTGTGGATGCTGCGCCTCAACCGCAACCAGAACCACGTCGACCTGCTCTACGCCGACCCGGCGGGCACCGCGGCGCGGACGGTGCTGAGCGAGGAGAACGACTCCTACATCGAGGTCGAGACGGGCTTCTCGGACGTCGCCACGGGCACGATCACGTACCTCAAGAACGGACGCGAGTTCGTGTGGCGCTCGGACCGCGACGGCTACGGCCACCTCTACCTCTACCGCAACGACGGCACGCTCGTCCGCCAGATCACGCGCGGTGACCACGACGTGACCGACTTCCACGGCGTCGACGAGGCGGCGGGCGTGGCGTACGTCACGCTGGCCGTCGAGAACGGCCGCGAGCGGCAGCTTTTCCGCGTCCCGATCGCCGGCGGCGCGCCGGTCCAGCTCACCGAGGGCCACGGCTGGCACGCGGCCGACGTCTCGCGCGACTTCGCCTACTTCACCGACACGTACTCGACGCAGCTCACGCCGCCCGTAACGAGCCTCTTCCGGACGACCGGCGACCGCGTCTCGGTCCTGGACGACAACCACGCCCTGAGGGAGCGCCTCGCGGCGTATGGCCTCCCTGAGGCTGAGTTCCTGACGGTCCCGGCCGCCGACGGCACGCCGCTGAACGCGTACCTCGTGCGGCCGCGCGGCTTCGACCCGACGCACCACTACCCGCTGCTCATCCACACCTACGGCGGCCCGGGCTCGCAGGAGGTCGTAGACCGCTGGGGCGGCACGGAGCGCCTCTGGCACCACTACCTCGCCGAGACCTACGGCGTCCTCGTCGCCGGCGTAGACAACCGCGGGACGGGCGGGCGCGGCAAGGCCTTCAAGACGCTCACGCAGAACCACCTCGGCATCCTCGAGGCCGAGGACCAGACGGCCGCCGCGCAGTGGTTCGGCCGCCAGGCCTACGTCGACTCGACGCGGCTCGGCATCTGGGGCTGGTCCTACGGCGGCTACCTCTCGCTGCTCGCGATGACCTACGGCGACGGCCCGGGCGTCTTCCACGCCGGCATCGCCGTCGCGCCGGTCACCAACTGGCGCAACTACGACACGATCTACACCGAGCGCTACCTCTCCACGCCGCAGCTCAACCCGACGGGCTACGACGCCGGCTCGCCGACGACCTACGCCGGTAACCTCCGCGACGACCAGCGCCTGCTCATCGTCCACGGCGACGCCGACGACAACGTGCACGTCCAGAACACGATGGAGATGGTGGACGCGCTCGAGGCCGCGGGCAAGCAGTTCGAGATGATGCTCTACCCGGGCCGCAACCACGGCATCTACGGCGGCCGCACGCGCCTGCACCTCTACACCCTGCTGACGCGGTTCGTCGCCGAGAACCTCGCCGGCGAGGAGCTCCGCGCCCAGCGGTAACGTCCGGCTCACCCTCCGACCATCCGATGCCGACCACCGACCTCCGGCTCCGCCTGACGACTGAACAGCGGCGCTCCATCGAGCGCCTCGCCGCACGCGAGCGTGTCTCGGCCGAGGACGCGGTCCTGCGCGCCGTCGAGCAGGCGCTCGCTCGCGAGAGCGCCTCGGACTTCCCGCCCGGCACGCCCTTCTACGGGCTGGAGGATCTGCTGGACGGCGTCGGTGACGGGCCGACGGACCTGTCGACGAACCGGGCGTACCGCGACGGGCTCGGAGAGTGAGGCGGGTCATTCTGGACAGCGGACCGCTCGTCGCGTTCTTCAGTCCGCGTGATGCGCACCACGCGTGGGCGCTGGCGCAGACGCGTGACGTCGAGGCTCCGTTCATCACGTGCGAGGCGGTTCTGACTGAGGCGCACCATCTGCTCGGCCGCGTACCGGGAGCACAGGCTGCGTTCCGGCGATGGCTGCATCTCGGGCGGGTCCGGCTGCCGCTGCGCTTCGACGATGAGGCACCGGAGATTCTGCGCCTGCTGGACCAGTACGCCGACCTGCCGATGGACTTCGCAGATGCCTGCGTTGTTCGTCTCGCTGAGACGCTCGACCTGCCTGTGTTCACCCTCGACGTGACCGACTTTTCGGTGTACCGCGTCCATCGGAATCAGCCCATCGCCGTTATTTGTCCGTCCTGAACGTCTCCTGGGACCTACTGGCACGGTTCGTCGCCGAGAACCTCGCCGACGAGGCGCGCCGCGCGCAGCGGTAGCGCCTCGGTACCTCCCTTCTCAGGTCGCTTGACGGCGGATGGTCTCGAATTCTACGTCTCCGCAAGGCGAATCCATATTCCTGAATAGCATCTAGAAACGTGAACGGACTTCATGTAGTTACGTCGTTAACCCTCCTGGGTCTCATCAGCTCAGGTTGCTCGTTGGGCGATCCTACAACTGACATTCCATCTCGGCAAATCTCGTTTCAGTTTACCTTCCCGCAGGAAACTGAACCCGAAGTGGTCGTGGATGTCCAGCTCTGGGACCAGAGCTGTCAGTCGGATTTGGCTCTGGGTTCCGAGGCGTCGCTCATCTACCCTGGCCGGCTCGACATAAGCGACCCCGGCGATCGGCACGTGGAAGCGGCGTCAGAGAGGGCAGTAGTCATCCAGTGTATGGTTCTGACTCCTATCATTGCCCCGGAAGTAGGCGTCGTCTATCCATCTATTCCGGAAGACCGTTTGGCTTCTGGAGTCGACACGATGAAGGTCGACGTGGATATTCCTATTGGGTTGGGCGATGGCTCTTCGATCAGCTTCGCAATCGATTTCTGAACTTTCGGCACTTCGCGCGCATCCGTCCGGACCGTCGTCTCCTTCGAGCCGCGCGCGGCGCGGGGGGCCGAACAGCGGCACGAGAAGCGTAGACAGGACCATCCGCACGCGCCTGCACCTTGACACGCTGAGACGCGGTTTGTCGCCGAGAACCTCGCCGGCGAGGCGCTCCGTTCACAGCGGTAGCGGGTCCCGGGTGCTACTTTCGGCCATGGGCCGCGCAGGGTGGCCCGTCTTCCCGCCGCCCATGCGCCTTCTGATCCTCGTCCTGGCGACGGCCCTAGCCGGCTGCGCCTCGACCCGCTCCTTCCCCGGCCACGCCGACGGCCCGCTCGCGGGGACGTGGCGGATGACCGTCCGCCCGGTCGTCCCGCTCGGCACGGGCGACCTGCGGACGGTGCTCACGTTCGAGCCGGACGGGCCGAGCGGCTTCGAGGCGCATTCGCGTCCCGGCGCCGTCCGCGACCTCGTCGGGCCGCTGCAGGCCCGGCTCGCCCCCCTGATGGACGGCGAGGCCTTCGCGCGCGGCGCGCTCGTCCACATCTACGACGGCACGCTGGCGCCGGCCGGCGACTCGACGGTCGTCACGGGGCGCCTCGTCTCCAAGAAGTTCAAGACACTCGCGCTCACGGGCGTGCTCGCCGGCGGGCTGCTCCGCGGCACGCTCCGGAGCGACAACCTCGGCATCGTCGTCGCACAGTTCGATGCCGAGCCAGTCACGGGCGGGCTGCCGGTCCAGGACTACGCCGCGCTCGTGCCCGAGGCGCAGGCCGTGCTGGCGGCGCACTACTACGACCCGCGCGAGCTCACGACGCCGCGCTGGGCCCGCTTCTGGGCCGACGCCGGGCCGCGCCTCGGGCGCGCGCAGGACGACCTCGAGGCGCTCTTCCAGTTCTCGACTGCCACCGACGCGCTGAGCCTCTCACACTTCGGCCTCACCCGGACGTCCGAGGTCGCCGTTCCAGACGACCCGTCCACGTCCGGCGTCTCGTTCGCGCGGCGCCCCGACGGCACGGCCGTGCTGACGTGCCTCGATTTCGAAACGGCCCAGGCCACGCCCGTCATCGAGCAGGCCTTCGCTGCGATGGCAGCCGACCCGCCGCCGGCCCTCGTCGTGGACCTGCGGGCGTGCAGCGGCGGCGACTTCTCGTCGATGCAGGTCGCGGCGCACCTGCTCGAGGCGCCCGCGGCAGCGGGCCTCTTCGTCTCGAACGCGTGGTGGGCGGGCCACGACGCTGCGCCGCCGCGTGCGACGTGGGACACGCTCACACCGCTCACCGACCTCGGCCTCGACGCCTTCTTCCGCGGCCTCGACGCGCACGGCGCGCTCGTCGCCCGCGTCGAGCCGGCCGCCCCGACGTACCGCGGGCCGGTCTTCGTCCTCACGAGTGGTGACACGGCCAGCGCAGCCGAGCCGCTCGCGTACGTCCTCAAGCAGACCGGCCGGGCGACGCTCGTCGGCGCGCCGACGGCCGGGGCGCTGCTCGCCGCGCGGCCGTTCCCGCTCAGCGGCGGGTGGCAGCTGCTCGTCCCCGTGGCCGACTACGTCACGGCCGAGGGGACGCGCCTCGAGGGCGTCGGCGTCGCGCCGACGGTTGCCGTGGCGCCGGCCGAGGCGATGGAGCGCGCGCTGGCCGTTCGTCCCTAACTGCCATCTGCGCTGCCTGCTAGCGTCCCGCTGCACGACCCGGAGTCGCTCGTCCGCAGGGCCATCCACGCCTGACGGCCGGCGTCGGTAGGTTTGCGCCACGCTCACCGACCCCGCGCCTGTGGACCTGCTCATCTCCGGTGGAACGCTCCTCGACCCCGACACGGGCGACGAAACGCGTGCTGACGTGCTGATTCTGGATGGCGTCATCGCCGAGGTCGGCCTTCGCTTCGACGCGCCGGACGACGTGCGCGTCCTGGATGCGACCGGCAAACTGATCTCACCCGGCTGGATCGACATGCACGTCCACGCCCGCGAGCCGGGGCAGGAGCACAAGGAGACCATCGAGACGGCCGCGCGCGCCGCGGCGGCCGGCGGCTTCACGGCCATCGCCGTCATGCCCAACACGGACCCGCCGATCGCCACGCGCGACGTCGTCGAGTTCGTCACAAAGCGGGGGGAAGGACTCGCCGTGGACGTGCTGCCGATCGGGACCGTCACGCAGGGCCGCAAGGGCGAGGCGCTCGCCGAGATGGGCGACATGGCCGACGGCGGCGCCGTCGCCTTCTCCGACGACGGCTCGCCGGTCATGCACGGCGGCCTGATGCGCCGCGCGCTCGAGTACGCCCGCACGCTCGGCAAGCCGATCCTGGCGCACGAGGAGGACCTCACGCTGAACCCGCACGGCCACATGAACGAGGGCGCCGTCGCGACGCGCCTCGGCCTGCCGGGCATCCCCGGCCTCGCCGAGGAGGCGATGATCGCGCGCGACGCGCTGCTGGCCGAGTTCACCGGCGGCCACGTCCACGTCTGCCACGTCTCGACGGCCCGGGCCGTCCAGATCGTCCGCGACGCGCAGGCGCGCGGCGTCCCGATCACGGCCGAGGCGTGCCCGCACCACTGGGCGCTCACGGACGAGGCCGTTGAGGCGTCCGAGTACGACACGAACACCAAGATGCACCCGCCGCTGCGGACGGCCGCGGACGCCGAGGCGATCAAGGCGGGCCTCGCAGACGGCACGATCGCCGTTATTGCAACAGACCACGCACCGCACGCGCCTTTCGAGAAGGAGGTCGAGTACACCGAGGCGCCCTTCGGCATCCTCGGCCTCGAGACGTGCTGGGGCCTCGTCGGCCGCGACCTCATCGCGCCCGGCGTGCTGAGCGTCGCGCAGGCCGTCCGTGCCCTGAGCGTCGCGCCGCGCGAGGTCCTCGGCCTGCCCGTCCCGCAGATCGCCGCGGGCGAGCCGGCCAACCTCACCGTCTTCGACGCGACGACGCGGTGGACCTTCGAGGCGCGGCACATCCGCTCGAAGAGCCGCAACACGCCGTTCGTCGGCGCCGCGATGGTCGGAAGGGCATGGGCGATCGTCAACAACGACCAACTCGTCGAGGTGGAGCCATGAGCGCGAACGTCGCCTGGGCCGTGCTCGTCGGGAGCGGCCTCTTCGAGACGGCGTGGGCGCTGGCGCTGCCGCGCACGGACGGCTTCACGCGCCTCGGCCCGAGCCTGTTCGTCCTCGCGACGATGGCCGTGAGCATCTACGGCCTCTCGCTCGCGACGCGCGTGCTGCCCATCGGCACCGCCTACGCCGTTTGGACCGGCATCGGGGCGCTCGGGACGGCCATCGTCGGTATCGTCTGGCTCGGCGAGCCGCGGACGGCCGCGCGCCTCGTCTGTCTCGGTCTGATCGTCGCCGGCGTCGCCGGGTTGAAGCTCGTCGGCCATGAGTGACGCTCGCTTCGAGGTCGTCGTGGGCGACATCACGCACCACGCCGTCGACGCCATCGTCAACGCGGCCAACGAGCGGATGCTCGGCGGCGGCGGCATCGACGGAGCGATTCACCGCGCGGCCGGCCCCGACCTTCTCGCGGCGTGCCGGGCGGTGCCCGAGGTGCGCGCGGGCGTCCGGTGCCCGACGGGCGAGGCGCGGATCACGCCCGGCTTCCGCCTGCCGGCGCGGTTCGTGATCCACACCGTCGGGCCGGTCTGGCGCGGCGGCGGACACGGCGAGGACGCCGCACTCGCCTCGGCGTACCGCTCCAGCCTCGCCGTCGCGGCCGAGAGCGGACTCGAGTCGGTCGCCTTCCCGGCGATCTCGACCGGCATCTACGGCTTCCCGGCCGACCGCGCGGCGCGCATCGCCGTCGAAACCGTCCGAGCGTGGACCGACGAGGCGCCGGCGCGCGTCGTGCTCGTCGCCTTCTCGGCAGGAGCGGCGCGGCCGCTGCGCGAGGCGCTGGGCTAGCTTCCGGCCCGTCCGCTGCCCCGAGATGACCGACTGCCCGCCCGTCGCCGAAGTGATCGCCTCGTCCACGCGCGAGGTCGTGGCCGAGGTCTACGACGCCGCCGACGTGCCCGCGTTCGGGTCGTGGGTCGAGGTCGAGACCGAGTCGGGCGCCGTGCTCTACGGCCTCGTGAGCCACGCCGAGACAGGATCCGTCGAGCCCGGGCGGCAGGCCGTCGCCCTCGGCGCCGAGTACGACCGCGAGACGCTCCGCCGCGAGATGCCGCAGCTGCTGGCGCTCATCCGGACCGTCGTGCGCGTCCAGATCCTCGCCTACTGGGACGGGCGGACGCGCCGCGGCGGCGAGCCGGTCGTCCGGCAGACGCTTCCGCCGCAGCCCGCCGCCCTCCACGACCGCGTTCGCGCCTGCGGCGACGCGACCGTCGCGCGCTTCGGCGCGCCGTACGACTACGTCCGCACGCTCGCGCGCAACCCGGACCCCGCCGTGCCGGCCGACGACCTCCTCGCGGCCGCCCTCGGCAGCCTCTACCGCGCCTTCGGGCAGGGCGACGCCGGCAAGACCGAGCTCATCCGCGCCGGCCAGGCGCTCGCCCGGCTCCTCGACGACGACCACGAGCGGCTCCAGTCGATCCTGCGCCGCGTCGGCTAGGCCGCGCCGGTCCACGCGTCCACGACGGCCACGATGACGACGTTGGCCGGCGTCGGCAGCGCCTCCGGCGGCGCGTTCCGGTCGAACAGATCCGCCACGACAGCGCCTTCTTTGGCCACGAGAACGGTGTCGCCGACGCCCGCGTCGAGGCCGGGGTCCAGCGCGACCTCTTCGGCGCGCCCCAACGGCTGGCCGTCGATTCCGATCGCCTGGACGAGCAGCAGACGAGTCTGCGGCAGGCGCTCGTTCTTGACGGTCGCAACGACGGAGCCTACGACGCGGCATAAAATCATGGCGATTGTTTATTTGGCCGACGTAAAAAGCCGTCCGTTTGTCTCCGGGTAGTATTTTGGCACCCGCAGCCACGGCCCACCACACCTGCCCGGCTGCACGTCCCTCACCACAACCCCCCCCATCCCGATGTACAGCACACAAGGAATCGAAGCCGTCGCTACGGTGACCGAGCTCCGCTCGCGCACGTCCGCGCTGATCGACCAGGCCAAGGGCCTCAAGACCGGCATCATGATCCAGAAGAACAACGAGCCCGAGGCCGTCCTGATCGGGTACGAGCTGTACCTCGAGCTCTTCGCGGCGCACAACAAGAAGAAGGGCTGAGCCGCACGGCGGGTTGCGACGAGCCCGGCGGGCCATTCCCGCCGGGCTTTTTGCACGTTCGTCAACGCTCGCCGATGAGCCGCTTGAGCTCCTCGACGCGGCGCGTCGAGGACTCGCGGTCCAGCGACCGGAAGCGCTCCGGCAGCATCGAGCGGCTCGTGCACTCCATCACCGCGACGAGGTTCTGGAGCTCGACCTGGAGCGGGTACGTCGGCGGGAGGAAGTCTGCGACGACGGCCTCGAGGATGGCCCGTGTCACCGTCCCCCGCGGCGCTGCCTCGGCGGTTTCCTCGGCCGGCGTCTCGGCGGTTTCCCCAGCGGGCGTCTCGGCGGTTTCCTCGGCCGACGCTTCGGTTGCAGCGCCGTCGCCCGCCGGTGTGTCGCTCGCCGCGTCGGCGGGCGCGTCGTGCGCCGCATCGAGCGCGCCCGTCGCGGCGCGGAACTTGGCGCGCGTGAGCAGCGCCTCCATGTCGGCTCCGGAGTAGGTCCGGACGCCGTCCAGAAGCGCCTCGGGGATCTCCGAGTCCGGCACGTGGATGCCCGTCTTCTTCATCATCACGTGCAGCAGCTCCTCGCGGTCCGCCCGCGTGGACGGGTAGAACAGGGCGAGGTGCTCCTCGGCGCGGCCCTGCCGCTTGAGGTCGACCGGCATCAGGTCCGGCCGGGCCGTCACGAGGAACCAGATGATCTTGCCGCGGAAGCGCGTGTCGGACATCGCCTGCGCGATCTGGCCGAAGACGCGGCTCGACACGCCCGAGTCGCCCTGCGACGAGCGGTCGCCGAGGGCGGCGTCGGCCTCGTCGATCATCACCGCGACGGGGTTCATCGCGCGGAGCAGGCCGAGGATCTTCTCGAGGTTGCCCTCGGTGACGCCCTGCCACTGGCTGCGGAAGTTCTTGAGCATCACCATCGGGATGCCGATCTCGCCCGCGAAGCTCGTGATGAGGAACGTCTTGCCCGTGCCGACGGGCCCGTTGACGAGGTAGCCCATCGGCATCACGTCCGGCCGGCCCGTCTTGATGGCCTCGGCCGCGGCGCGGAGGTGCGCCTTCGCCTCGGCGTGGCCGGCGACCGAGTCCAGCCCGAACGGCGACTCGACGAACTCGAGCAGGCCGTACGCCTCGGCCTCGATGAGCTCCTTCTTCTTGTCCGACAGCGTCTCGAACGTGAGGCGGCGCCCGTTCTCGAGGACGTCCGCGAGGATGGAGCGGATCTGGACGTAGCCCAGCCCGGCGGTGTTCTGGGCGAGCGTGAGGTCCGGCACGTCCGACAGGCTGGCGTA
Source organism: Rhodothermales bacterium (assembly GCA_038243565.1). Lineage (GTDB taxonomy): Bacteria > Bacteroidota > Rhodothermia > Rhodothermales > Rubricoccaceae > DASVSE01. The sequence goes on from JBBSQZ010000071.1 coordinate 12,726, forward strand.
GCGGTCGCGGGCGCCGGCGCCGGACGGCCCGCCGTCGGAGATGAACCACTCGATGAACGAGGCGCGCTGGTCCTGGTCCGGCAGCGTGATCTCGAGCTCGGCGTTGTACGGGCTCTGGACGAACGGCCGCGAGAGGTCGTTGAGGTTCTCGGCGACGAGCAGGAGCGTGAAGTCGGCCCGGAGCAGCGTCGGGTCGTTGGCCCACTTCTGGAGCGTCACGAGCGCGGCGCGGTCCTCGACGGAGTAGCTCGCCGCCTCGGACATCGGGACG
>JBBSQZ010000072.1:0-12993 GCA_038243565.1 Rhodothermales bacterium
AGCGCGTCCTGGCAGCAGCGGCGCGAGGGCTTCCCAGGTGCGGTCGGGGATGGCGTAACGTTCCATGTCGGTGGTCGATGGTGACCGTCGAGGGATCGTCCGGAACCGGGTGCGACTCAACCATTGTCCACACTGCCTAGCCGATTCAGAAAATGGCAACGCCTCAAAAAGGCCGGTTTCACTCGAAGGTGAAAGCTCGGGGGAATAGTCCGGATCGTACGGTGTCCGCTCGAATGACCCCGAAGCGGCAAGAGACTCGGTTGAGTCTGACAGCGTATTAAGACGGTCCGCGCAGCGGGCCGGATCAACAGGTATAAGGGACTCAGCCTTAGCGACGCCCGACCTACTTCGCGGGACACTCGAACGGTTAACCCTTTTTGAGGGCGCGACGATACTACGGGCTGTCTTTGTTGCGTTAGACATTAGACGGAAGGATTTAGGTTGAGTCGGATTTCAAGGGTGACGACGCCGTGTCTTCTAACAAGGGGGACGCGGCGTCGTCATATATGAACGTTCCGTGAAAGGATTTTAGCGCGTCCACAATAGAAGAAAGATCGGGGCGTTTTACATAGACAACAGCAACCCCTCAAACACGATGGACCGGACACTCTCCACGAAGGATGCCGCGAAGGCGCTCGGCTTCGGTACTACGAACCTCGCATATCACGTGCGACGCGGGCACATTCCCGCAGACCGTCTGCCCACAGGTGATTATCGTTTCTCGCTTCGGGAAGTGATTGACTTCGCCCAAAGCCGAGCCGCACGGAAGAGCATCAACATCAGCTAACCCAACCAATCAACCCAAATGCCGACGAAGACCAACACGCCCGACCTTTCGCCAAGCGAAGCCTTCGCGGTCGCAGCAGTGCCGGACTATGTGAGCCGAATCACTCCGGCCGATATGGCGCAGATGAGCAAGGCGGGACCTATCGTTCAGCCGCCAACTCCCCCGCTTGCCCGACCGCTCGATTACGAGATTGCAGGCGAGACGGTGTACTTCCCGACTGACGAGCGCAGGCGAGGCGGGATCAGCGATGGCGCGTTCCTCCACACGTACCGACCGGAGCCCACGCCAACAGTCTCAGCCTTCACCCGGCTCGGGCTACGCGACGCGCTCCGACCGGACAGCGACGGCCGGCCTACGGGCGGCATGGGTATCCGCGCCGCACTGCGCAGCTTCACGCCGGACGAGGTGCCCGCGCATATCGCTGATTTCGCCCGGTTCAGCTACTACGCTCAGCCGTACCCGGATGACGCCGATATCTTCGCGCCAATGACTGACGACGATTTGAGGACATTTCTAGGTGACGAGCTTTACAAGTATCGAGATCAGTTCCCAAAGACAACGTTCGTAACTGAGCGCGAAGTGGAGACGATGCGCGAAGCCTACGCCGCGTTCGTGGCTGACCGAGACGCCGAACAGCCCGCACCGAAGGCAAACGGCAACGCGGCCGAACCGGTTGACGAAGACGCGAACACGACGTACTCACTATTCACGCCCTAACTATCATGGATTTACGCACGATACTTGATCGTTTCGACAGCGGGACACGGCAGTCAATCCTTTCCGCAGTTCGTGGAGAGGTTGACCCGGTTGAGGCTGACCGTGACGCTCTGCGCGCTCGCCTGACGCACGCGGAGACCGAAGCGGCAGAACTACGGGCTGAGCTTGCCGAGACGCAGCTACGCGCCTCAGAGACAGCCGACGTAGAGCGCACGGAGACGGCCGCAGACGACTGGGCGCACGTCGCGGAGCGAGCATTGACGGCTGAGGCGATGCCGGAGACGGTTGGCCGGCTGGCGCGGTACCCCAATCACGACCGGGTTCGCGAACTGCGGGCTGTCGAGGCGTCGCGGCATTTCGGCTTTCCCGTACGAGAGGAGCGCGTTGACGAATGGGTAAGCGCCGGGTTCATCGGTACGGACGGGCGCGGCAACGCGAAGGCCGGCGCTGTCGAGGCGTTCGGCGCAACACTCACGCCCGACGAAATCGAACGGGTACGCCTTTCGGAGCGTGCCGCGATTGCGAAGGCGGAAGGCCGGCTGTCGGCTTCAACGGGTGTTCTGACTTCGCTTGCACACGCGTTGAAGGCGGGTGACCTGATTGAAGCGGGTGAGCTACTGGCAATCGCAGAAGCGCCACGTTGCCGAGCGATCTAACGGCACCCGACCGAAGACCGATTACGCGATTCGCCCCGTCTCAGAGTGAGAGGCGGGGCTATTCGTTTTGCGGTCCTTTGGAGCAAATTGTCTGCTACTGTTTGGAGGGTAGGGCCTGTGTCGAGGTACCCCACACCGTTGAAATGTGCGGCGAATTGTGGCACAGTTCTTGTCTACGCGTTCATCATCATAATTTCACACGCTCTGACTACATAATCAAATGTTATATATAGAGGACGGCATTCGGTCTTGTCTGTTCGAGGCGTAGAAGTAAAGTGGCACTTGGAATGTATATATAGAAGTGCGCACCCGCAGACGGACAACAGGTAAAGGAATTCGCGTACGAGCGCCGCGTAACCTTACATGGGCAGATGCCACGATAGAGCAATGTGAAGTGCCCGCGCAAGGCGCCGAATGAGCAGAGCGCGGGGGGATCTTTGGCGAGACGGCGGGGTTATATTCTGGCTCGGGCAACCGCCCGGCAATCGTCCCTTCACCCGCTGTCCTCTCACGTCCCGCTTTGGTGTACACCGGAGCGGGTCACTGTACACCGGAGCGGGGCCGACTGTACACCGAACCGGGTCCGACTGTACACTGAGTAGACTATGGCCCGCAGCGGCGCGGCTTAGGCTCAACCTGAACCCCCCGACGGCAACACCGACCGTAAACGCAACGCAGACAATCATATGGAGCCTCATGTTTATACGAGAGACGAGGCCGGGCACCGTCGGGGATGGATCGAGGTCGTCGTCGGCTCAATGTTTTCCGGCAAGACCGAGGAGCTCATCCGGCGCCTGCGCCGCGCGACGATCGCGCGGCAGCGCGTCGCCCTGTTCAAGCCCGCCATCGACACGCGCTACGACGCCCAGGACGTGGTGTCGCACGACGCGACGGTGATGCCGTCCGTCGTCATCACGGCGCCGCAGCAGATGCTGCTGCTCGTCGGCGACGCGGACGTGGTGGGCATCGACGAGGCGCAGTTCTTCGGCCCGGAGCTCGTCGCGGTCGTCGAGCAGCTCGCGCGCGACGGGCGCCGCGTCGTCGTGGCGGGGCTGGACCAGGACTTCATGGGGCGCCCCTTCGAGCCGGTCCCGCAGCTCATGGCCGTCGCCGAGCACGTGACGAAGCTGCACGCGGTCTGCGTGCGCTGCGGCGCGCCGGCGAACCACTCGCAGCGGATCGTCGCCGGCGGCGGGCGCGTGCTGCTCGGCGAGAAGGACGCCTACGAGCCGCGCTGCCGGACGTGCTTCGACCCGGACGCCGCGGCGCCTCGCCTGCCCGCGGAGACCGAGGCGCCGGCCGAGGCGCGCGCCGACTGAGGAACGTTTCACTTGGCCCGACGCCCGCCGGGGCGCTATCGTCCGGCCTCACCCCGCCGCCCCTGCATGGCCCTCTCGAGCCAGACCTCCCGCACCGCGACCTCCCGCGTCCAGACCGCCGTCCGCACCGTCCGCGTGCGGCGCTTCGCGGCCGCCTTCCTCGACGCGCTGCTCGCGCTGACGATCGCGCTTGTGCTGGCGGCGCTGGCGCTGCCGCTCGGCGCGGCGGTCCAGAGTCGCGTCTTCGGGCTGGGCCTGCTCGGCGGGACGGCGTACCTGCTGCTCCGCGACGCGATCCCGTACGCCGGGTGGGGCGCGCGGTCGCTCGGCAAGCGCTGGCTCGGCGTCCGCCCGTACGACCTCGGCGGCAGCGAGATCGACTGGCGCACGTCGGCCAAGCGCAACGCGACGATCGCCGCCGCGTTTGGCATCCCGGCAGTCACGTACGCCATCGGCGGCTTCCGCGGGCTCCCGTTCGGCGAGATTCTGCTCTACGCGGCGCTCGGCCTCGCCGTCGTCGAGGCGGTGCTCGTAGCCGTGGACCGCGAGGGCGCACGCATCGGCGACCGCTGGGCCGGCACGCGCGTCACCGAGGCGCGGGCGTAGGCGTAGGCGGGACAGGTAGTGCAGATGCACCAGGCCGGCGCAGCAGGCAGGCGAGTAAGTTCGGGGCCCACCTGTCGCCGCGCCGATGTCTGCACGCCTCGTTCTGCTCTCCCTGCTCGCCGCGATCACAGTCCCCGCGTCACACGCTCAGGGCGATGGCATCCTCGTCGTCCGCCCTGCCCCATCGCTCACGTTCGACGCTGGTCTCGGGCCGCGCCTCGCCGGTGACGCTCTGCCGGTGGAACCGCCGCGCTCTGCTGCGACTCCGCGCGAGCGTGGCGCGTGGCGTGGCGCCAAGCGAGGATTTCTGGTCGGCGTCGGCGTCGGCGCCGCGGCCACGCTCGCGACGTTCATTGCAGCTGACAACGGGGACCTGAAGTGCGAGTATTTCTGCTGGTCGCTCGTCGCCGCGGCGGCGACGGTCCCGTTCACGGTCCTGACGACAGGAGCGGGCGCTGCCATCGGCGCGTCGACGGCGCGGCCCGAGCGCGTCCCGCCGCCGACGCTCGAGGCGCCGTAGCCCGGCCGGATTGGCTTGCGCCTTCGCTGCGCGGTCATGCCGGCCGCCCGGGCGTGACGGTATGTTGGCGGACGGCCGAGCGAGCTTCGGCCACGCCCCCCGACCGACGCCCCATGGACGCCCCGCGCTACCTCGTCTCCGCCCGCAAGTACCGCCCGCAGACGTTCGGCGCGCTCGTCGCGCAGGAGCACGTCGCCGAGACGCTGCGCAACGCCGTCCGCTCGGGGCGCCTCGCGCAGGCGTACCTCTTCTCCGGCCCCCGCGGCGTCGGCAAGACGACGGCGGCGCGCATCCTCGCCCGCGCCGTCAACTGCCAGACGCCGCTGTCGGAGCGGCCCGACGTCGAGCCGTGCGGCACGTGCGACGCCTGCCGTTCGTTCGACGACGGCCGCGCGATGAACGTCATCGAGATCGACGCCGCCTCCCACAACGGCGTCGACGACATGCGCGAGCTGCGCGAGACGGTCCGCATCCCGCCGCAGGGCGCCAAGAAGAAGGTCTACATCCTCGACGAGGTGCACATGCTCTCGGCGAGCGCCTTCAACGCGATCCTGAAGACGCTCGAGGAGCCGCCCGAGCACGCGCTGTTCATCTTCGCCACGACGGAGCCACACAAGGTCCTCCCGACGATCCTCTCGCGCACGCAGCGCTTCGACTTCCGCCGCATTGCCGTCCCCGAGATCGTCGCGCAGCTCGAGACGATCTGCCGCGAGGAGGGCATCACGGCCGACGAGGACGCGCTCGTCCTGATCGCCCGCCGCGGCGACGGCGCCATGCGCGACGCGCTCTCGGTCTTCGACCAGGCCGTCGCGCTGTGCGGCACCGACCTCGTCGGGACGGCCCTGCGCGCGGCCCTCGGCGTGGTCGAGGAGGACCTCTTGTTCGAGACGGCGGCCCTCGCCCACCGCGGCGACCGCGCCGGCCTGCTGCGCCTCGTCGACGGCGTCGTGCGGCGCGGGCACGACCTGCGCGAGTTCCTGATCGGCCTCGCCGACCACGTCCGCAACCTCCTCGCGGCGCGGGCCACGGGCGACGGCTCGCTCATCGAGGGCACGGACGCGATGCGCACGCGGACCGTCGCCGCGGCGCAGGCATGGGCCGAGGCCGACCTGCTGCACCTGCTGCTCATCCTCGACGAGGCCATCGGCGGCCTGCGGACGTCGGCGCAGCCGCGCCTGACGGTCGAACTGGCGCTGCTCAAGATGGCGAGCCTCGAGAAGGCGGCGGACCTCCAGCGCCTGCTCGCGCACCTCGACGCGCTCGGCCGCCGCGCCACCGCCGAGGCGCCCGCTCCGCCGCCGCCGGCCGCCGAGGCGCTTCCGCCCGCCGCGCCGCACCCCGTCGCCTCGTCCGAGCCGCCCGCCACCTACGCCGCGCCGCCGCGAACCGAGGCGCCGCGCCCGGAGACGCCGGCCGCCTCGATGCCACCGGCCGAGGCGCCGCGCGCCCAGATGCCGCGCTCCGAGGCACCAGCCGCCTCGATGCCACCCGGCGAGGCGCCGCACGCCGAAGCGCCACGTCCCGAGCCGCCGCGCGACCGTGGCGACGGCGGCCTTCCCGAGACGCCGCCCGAGCGCCCCGCTCCGCCACCGAGCGCGCCGCCCTCTGCCGTTCCGCCCTCTGCCCCTCCGCCCTCCGAGCCGCGTCCCGGCGGCAGTATCTTCGGCGCGCCCGCGCTCAAGCGCCCGCGCCCCGGCGGAACGTCCGGCGACGGCCACGCCGGCGCTGCGCCCAGCCTCGGCGCCCCTGCGACTGGCGTCGCGGACCCGTTCGCGTCGTCGCTCGGGCGCATCCGCGAGGCGTGGCCGGCCCTCGCCGCGGCGCTCCGCGCCGAGCAGCGCATCCGCCTCGCCTCGGTCCTCAAGGACGCCGACGTCGTGCGCGTTTACAACGGCGCCGTCGAGGTGGCGCTGGCCGACGCGCTCGCGATCGCGGTCGCGGCCGAGCACGCCGCCGAGGTCCAGGCCGCGCTCTCGGGCCTGCTCGGCGAGGCCGCGCCGCCGCTGCGCTTCGTCGCCGGGGAGGCCGGCCGCCGGGAACCCGCCGCGGCTGCCGACCCGTTCGAGCGCCTCAAGGCGATGCGCCACGAGCACCCCGTCGTGCGGGCGCTGTTCGAGCGCCTCGGCGCCGAGATCGTCTGGCAGTGAGGGTCGAAGGGTGACAGGGTTGAGGGGTTGAAAGGGGAATGCCTCCCTTACACCGTTCGGCGCTTGGTCTAATCGCCTTTCCCCTTCCACCTCTCCACCCTTCAACCCCTCAACCCGCATTCCCATGGACCAGCCCAACATGGCCGACCTCTTCGGCAAGATGGCCGACATGCAGCAGCAGATCGCCGAGACGCAGGCGCGCCTCGCCGAGCAGACCGTCACGGCCGAGGCCGGCGGCGGCATGGTGACGGTCGTCGCCAGCGGCGCCGGCCACCTCGTCTCGGTCAAGATCGACCCCGAGGCCGTCGACCCGGCCGACATCGAGATGCTCGAGGACCTCGTCGTCGCGGGCGTCAACAAGGCGCTCGAGCAGGCCGAGGCGCTCAAGGCGTCGGGCATGCAGCAGGCCGCGGCCTCGATGCTCCCGCCGGGCATGGACCTCGGCGCGCTCGGTCTGTGAGTGGCACGTGGCGGGTGTCTGATCCGTGTCACCCCTCACCTGTAACCTGCCCACCTGCACACCTGTCACCCGATGCATTTAACGTCCGAGACGGTCGAGGCCCTCGTCGAGAACCTCTCGAAGCTGCCGACGGTCGGCCGCAAGACGGCGCAGCGCCTCGCCGCGTTCGTGCTCAAGATGCCCCGCGAGGAGGTCGTCGAGCTCGCGCGCGCGCTCGTCGCGGCCAAGGACAAGGTGAAGCAGTGCTCGGTCTGCTTCAACGTCACCGACGAGGACCCCTGCCCCGTCTGCCAGAGCACGCGCCGCGACCGCGCCGTGATCTGCGTCGTCGAGGAGCCCTCGGACGTGCTCGCGCTCGAGCGGACGGGCGACTTCCGCGGCCTCTACCACGTCCTCGGCGGCGCCATCTCGCCGCTCGACGGCGTCGGGCCGGACGACCTGCACATCCGCGAGCTCGTCGCCCGCGTCGCCGCCTCGCTGCAGGACAGCGCCACTGCCGCCGCAGCAGCCGCCGAGAACGGCCACGAGGCGCCCGAGACGGTCCCCGTCCGTGAGGTCATCCTCGCGATGAACCCCAACGTCGAGGGCGACACGACGAGCTACTACGTCTCGCAGCTGCTCGCGCCGTTCGGCGTCGCCGTGACGCGGATCGCACGCGGGCTGCCCATCGGCGGCGACCTCGAGTTCGCGGACGAGGCGACGCTCAGCCGCGCCCTCGAAGGCCGCGCCGGGATGTGATCCGGAGGGGCATGAGGGATGGGGCACGAGGCATGGGAAATCAGACGCCACCCATGCCTCACCCCCTATGGCCTTCTAGAAGCGGTAGCCGACGCCGATCCGCGCCGAGCTGATGTCGCCGATGCCGAGCGTGACCTCGGCGAGCACGCGGTCGAACGCGCCCCCGACGCCGAGGTTGAGCCCGAGGCCGGTGGACGAGTCGCCCACGTCGGGGGACTTCAACTCGACGCCGAGGCCGACCTTGCCGTACGGCTGGAACGGGACGCCAGGCAGCGCGAAGCGCCCGAGCAGGTCGCCGTTGAGCCGGACGGTGCTGCCGTCGCCGCCGTCACTGCCGAAGACGTACTCGGCCGATGGCCGGATGAGGGCGCGGAACGGCAGGACGCTGGGCGTCACACCGAGCTCGACGCCGGCTCCGAGCTGGACCGCCTTGTAATCGATGTCGTAGCCCACGAGCGGCACGACGGTGATCTGGGCCCGCGACGGCGCCGCGAGGGCGAGCGCGGCGGCCACGAGTAGGAGAAAACGCATGAGGAAAACCGGGTGGTGAGAGGGACCGGCGCGCGCGCCGGCCCGTCGTTTACCTCCGCACGCGCCTGCTTGTGCCCGCCCGTCAGAACAACGTCCGCACGTGCGGGTAGCCTCACGCCCCGCTTCCCGCTCCGTGACGCTGCCGCTCCCCGCCCTCCCGGCTCGCCGCGCCGATTCGCCAGACCTGACCTTCGCCGGCTTCCCCGAGGCGGGCCTCGACGCGCTCGCGCGCATCAAAGCGACCCCACACGTCGGGCAGGTCCGCGACGAGAAGCCCGTCCTCAAGGCCGACGTCGAGGCGCCGTTCAAGCGCTACCGCGACGACCTCGCGCTGAACTGGGTCCTGCCCAACGGCATCCCGTTCGAGACGGAGAAAGGCGTCTTCAGCCGCATCCTCAAGAACGACTTCGGCGCCGGCGGCGCGCACCACCACCTCTGGATGGCGTTCTACCGCCACGGCCGCACGCGCCTCACGGACATCCAGCTCTCGCACGCGGTCTACCCGGACGGCTTCCGCTGGGCGCTCTACGCCGGCTCCTACTCGGGCGCGCTCTTCACGGCTGCCCGCGAGCGGATGGTGGACGACCCCGAGGGCCTGCGCCTCGTCAACGCGCTGCTCACCTGCGGCTACCGCATGGCCTTCGCGCCGCACGTGACGAAGCCCGAGGGATACCCGGAGATCACCGAGCCAATCGACGCCTTCCCCGACGGCCTCGCCCGCGCCAAGGGCATCTGGCTGGCGCGGCGCATCGACCGCGCCGAGACACTCCGCCTCGGCCCGCGCCTCGTCACGTCGGCCATCGACGCACAGCTCGAGCTCTGGCCGCTCTACCGCTTCTGGACCGACGCCGAGCCGTGACGCGGACCGCCACGCGGCCCGTCAGCGGTTGGTCCGTGCATACCGCCGAAACCGACCGAGACATCCACCCAACGTCATCCCGAGCTTGTCGAGGGATCCCGACGCATCTCCGAGGGCGACGAGGTCGGACGCGAGGCGTCGAGATCCTGGGCTGCGCCGACCTTCGGTGCGACTCCGCTCGCCGAGGGCTCGCTCCACTCAGGATGACGGTGTCGAGATAGAGTCGCTTCGTCAATCCGGCTCACGCCGCGCCGAGCAGCCCGTCGCGGCGCAGTTCGGCGACGACCTCAGTGTGTGAGACGGTCGGCTCGTCGCGGCGCTCGGCGATGGCGGCAAGGTCTTCGAGATCCTCTATGAGCGTCCCGAAGTCGTCCGTTGAGAGGACGACGGCGGTGCGGTTTCCCTCGGCGTCGGTGAGGAACTGGGGGCTGAGCGAGTCCAGGGTCTGCATCGGAGCGGCGGCGGTGCGCGGCAAGGGTGAACGCGCGCCCGCCCCGGGCGTGCCGGGGCGGGCGCAGAGGCCGGCATGAGGCGCGGCTACTTGACGAACAGCATCTCGCGGTAGGTCGGCAGCGGCCAGAGGTCGGCCGCGACCTCGCGCTCGAGGGCGTCGCACGCCTGCCGGACGGCCGTCATCGCCGGGAGCACCGCGTCGCGCATCGCGAGCGCCTCGTCTTCGGCGTCGTGCGCGGCGTGGCGGGCGGCCGAGAGGTCGGCGAGGGCCTTCTGGAGCGCGTTCGTCGGATCGGCGACCGCCTTCGCGAGCGCCTTCGGGCCCGCATCATCGAGGCCGAGGTCTGCGAGCGTGCCCGTTGCCTCGCCGATCTCGGCGAGCATCCGCAGCGCGGCCGGGCGCACGAGTTGGCGCGCCATCTGCTCGGTCGTCGCCGCCTCGATGTTGACCGTCTTGACGTACTGCTCCTCGAGGATGTCGCGGCGGCTGTGCAGCTCGGCCTCCGAGAGGACGTCGTAGCGGTCGAACACGGCGACGTTCTTGTCGGCCGTGATCGTGGCGAGCGCGTCGGGCGTCGTCTTGAGGTTGAGCAGGCCGCGCGCGGCGGCCTCCGTCTGCCACGCCTCGGCGTAGCCGTCGCCGTTGAAGACGATGGCCTTGTGGGCGCGGTAGGACTCGGCGATGGTCTCGCGGAGGGCCGCGTCGATCGCCTTCTGCGTGCGCTTCTTGCCGAGCTTCGCGTCCAGCACCGCCGCGAGGGCGTCGATGGCCTCGGCGACGATCGTGTTGAGGACGGTCAGCGGGAAGCTCACGGACTGGCTCGAGCCGACGGCGCGGAACTCGAACTTGTTGCCCGTGAAGGCGAAGGGCGAGGTCCGGTTGCGGTCGCCAGCGTGGCGCGGGAGGTCGGGAAGGACCGTCGCGCCGAGCCCGAGCAGGCCCGACGGCTTCGACGACGACGCCCGGCCGGCCGCGTCGATCTGGTCGTAGACGTCGGCGAGCTGGTCGCCGAGGAAGACCGAGAGGATGGCCGGCGGCGCCTCGTTGGCGCCCAGGCGGTGGTCGTTGGCCGCCGTCGCGATGCTCGCCCGCAGGAGGTCCTGGTACGTGTGGACGGCCTGGAGCACGGCGGTGCAGAAGAACAGGAAGCGGCCGTTCGAGTGCGGCGTGTCGCCGGGCTCGAGCAGGTTCACGCCCGCGTCCGTGGCCATGGACCAGTTGACGTGCTTGCCCGAGCCGTTGACGCCGGCGAAGGGCTTCTCGTGGAGCAGGCAGGCGAGGCCGAAGCGCGGGGCGGTCCGCTGGAGGACCATCATGAGCACCTGCTGGTGGTCCGCGGCGACGTTGGCGTTCTCGAAGACGGGCGCGAACTCGTACTGCCCCGGCGCGACCTCGTTGTGGCGCGTCGCGATGGGCACGCCGAGGCCGTGGAGCTCGTCCTCGACGGCGTTCATGAACGCCATGACGCGGTCCGGGATGGAGCCGAAGTAGTGGTCGTCCATCTCCTGGCCGCGCGGCGGCGGCGCGCCGAGGAGCGTCCGCCCGACGACGGCGAGGTCCGGCCGGGCATGGTAGCAGGCGGCGTCGACGAGGAAGAACTCCTGCTCGGCGCCACAGGTCGCGGTGACGCGCTGCGCAGGCTCGCCGAGGAGCACGAGCGCGCGGCAGGCCTGCCGGCTGAGCGCCTCCATCGAGCGCAGCAGCGGGATCTTGTGGTCCAGCGCCTCGCCGGTCCACGAGGCAAAGGCCGTCGGGATGCAGAGCGTCGCGACGCCGTTGTGCTCGACGATGAAGGCCGGGCTCGTCGGGTCGTAGGCGGTGTAGCCGCGCGCCTCGAACGTGGCCCGGAGGCCGCCGCCGGGGAAGCTGGAGGCGTCGGGCTCGCCCTGGATGAGGGTCTTGCCCGAGAACTCGGCGACGGCGCCGCCGCTCGCCGCCGACGTCATGAACGCGTCGTGCTTCTCGGCCGTCCGCCCGGTCAGCGGCTGGAACCAGTGCGTGTAGTGCGTCGCGCCCTTCTCGACGGCCCACTCCTTCATGGCCAGCGCGACGGCGTCGGCGATGGACGCGTCGAAGTGCTCGCCGCGGTGGACGGTCGCGAGGAGCTGCGTCACGACGGCCCTGGGCAGGCGCGCCGTCATCTCGTCGAGGCCGAACGCGTTCTGGCCGAAGCGAGCGCGGCTCTTTTTGTGGCCGTTGCGGGACGTCGGGGCGAGCGTGAGTTCCATCGGGGTTGGGTTGGGGAAATGCGGTTTAAGGTTTGAGGTTTAACGTTTGGCTCCGAACACCTTAAACATTAAACATTAAACCCTCTTCAGTCGGCGAGCGTCATCGGCTCGGTAGCGAGCGCGCGGGTCTCCTTCAGCGTCGACAGGACGAGGCTCGTGCGCGTGCCGCGGACGCCCGGCAGCACCTGGATGCGCCCGAGCAGGCCCTCGAGGGCCGTCGTGTTGCGGACGCGGACCTTGAGCATGTGCGAGCCGTCGCCGGTGACGGAGTGCAGCTCGAGGACCTCGGGCATGGCGGTCACGCCGGCGATAAAGGCGGGGTAGTGCTCGGAGCCCGCCGAGGCGACGGTGACGAAGGCGGTCACGTCGCGGCCGAGGCGCTTCGCGTCCACGACGGCGTGGTAGCCGGTGATGACGCCGCGCTCCTCGAGCTTGCGCATCCGGTCGCTCACCGAGGGCAGCGAGAGGCCGACGGCCTCGGCGATGTCGGTCCGCTTGGCGCGGCCGTCGGCCTGGAGGATGTCGAGGATCTGAACGTCGATGGCGTCGATGCGGTCCACGGGGGGCGGGAGAAGTCGGTCGGCCCAGTCTAGCGATGTTTCGCAGGCAGACGCAAGGATTTGCCTCAGTCCGCAAGGTCAACGCGCAGAATCGTCACAGAATCGTTGCCTCACAGAACCTGCCAGCGTGTGAAGTGGGGCCGGCAGCACCGCATGCCGGTCGAGGCGCCGCCCGCGCCGTCCGCGCGCGGCGTAGGTTTGGCCATGCTCTTCGGGACCGTAGCACAACGGTTAGTGCAGCGTGCTCATAACACGACGGTTGCAGGTTCAAATCCTGCCGGTCCCACCTGCTCTGCGTTTAGGGCGTGGAGGCGCCGGGCACTGCGCCGGGCCCCTCTGTTCAGAGGCAGTTCGGCGCGATAACTTCTGGCTCACCTCGCCAGGAACCCGCTGAAACGCCCGCTCCTGCGC
>JBBSQZ010000073.1:0-12916 GCA_038243565.1 Rhodothermales bacterium
CCCCGTGTAGAGCTCCACGCGGTCCGCCCCGACGGCCGCAGCCGCCCGCACCGCGCGCACGTCGGCATCGACGAAGAGGCTCACGCGGCAGCCGGCCGCTTTGAGGCGCGCGATGGCCGGCGCGAGGCGCCCGGGGTCGCGGAAGGCGCCGTCGTCGCCGACGGCGAAGCCGTGGTCCGACGTGAGCTGCCCCGCCGCGTCGGGCACGAGCGTCGCCTGCGTCGGCCGCACGTCGGTCACGAGCGCCTCGAAGCCGGGGAAGGCGTAGCCGCCCGTCTGGCCCGGTCCCTCGAACGGGTTGCCCTCGACGTTCATCTCGGCGCCGCGGTCGGCCGCGAGGCGCGCGAGAGCGCGGACGTCGTCGGTGCGGGCGTGGCGACCGTCGGGGCGCGGGTGCAGCGTGAGGCCTGCGGCGCCGGCGTCGAGGCAAATCGCGGCGAACGCCGTCAGGTCCGGCCGGCCGCCGCCGCGGGCATTCCGCAGCAGAGCCACTTTGTTGAGGTTGACGCTGAGGCGGGTCATGGCGGGCGGGAGGAAAGGCCGGGAAGGTCGCACGCCCGCGGCGCCGCGGCGGTTCGGCGGTGGTAGGATGGAGGGAATGCAGTTTGAAGTTTGGAGTTTGAAGAAAGGCGGGCGTCGAAGTCGATTCGCCACATCGTCCTCTTCAAACTTCAAACTGTACGGCCGGAAAATATCGTCTGAGCATTTCCCTCTCCCGCTCTATGCCTTTCCCCTACTCCGATTCCATCGTCGTCGACGGCCACGCGTACGCCGCGGCGGACGTGCGGCGCATCCTCGGGCCGTACGTCAGCGCGGCGCGGCAGGCGCGCCTCGCGGCCGTCGCCGGCGCCCGCACGTTCGGCGTCGTGCCCGTGCTGGACGGATTGACGGACGCCGGAAACGTCCACGCGGTCCTGCGGAGCGCCGAGGGCCTCGGCTACGGCGCGGCTCACCTCGTCGGCCTGGGCGGCGAGGCGGCGGCGCTGGCCGAGGCGGCGCCGAAGGGCGGGCCAGATCCTGAGACGGTTCGCGCCGGCAAGCGCGCCTCCCGCGGCGCCGCGTCGTGGCTCGCCGTCGAGGCGTGGCCGACGCCCGAGGCGTACCTCCACGACGCCCGCGCCCGCGGCTTCGCCATCGCGACGCTCGACGTCGCCCCCGGCGCCGTCCCGGTCGAGACGTACGACTTCTCGGTCCCGACGGCCCTCGTGCTCGGCAACGAGCGCTCCGGCCCGGCGCCCGCCTTCCGCGCGCAGGCCGACGTGGCGCTGATGCTGCCGATGGACGGCTTCGTCGAGAGCTACAACGTCTCGGTCGCGGCCGCCCTCGTCCTGTTCCACGCGCGGCAGGACCGCGCCCGGCGGACCGGCCGCGCGGGCGACGTCTCGGACGCCGAGCGCGACCTCCTCGTCGCGCACCTCACCGTGCGCGCGGTGCAGCACGCCGGACCGATCTTGCGCCGTGAGACCGCCGGGTGACGCGCAGGCCACGCGGCGCGGCTCTCGGGTACGCTCCCCCTCAGCCGCCACGCCGATGCGCCTTGCCACCGCCCTCACGCTCCTCGTCCTGCTCGCCGGGTGCCGCACCGCAAAGGGCGTCTACACGGACGCCATGGGTTTCGAAACAGCCGGCCAGCCCGAGCCCGCCGCACTCGCCTACGCCGACGCCCTCCGCCGCGACCCCGGCCTTCCGAACGCCGCCGGACGCCTCCGCATCGTCGGCACCGACGCCGTCGCCCTGCGCCTCTCGGCCGCGGCCGGGCAGCCGTCCCGTACCGCCGCAGCCGACGACTACCTCGCCGCCGAGACGCTCGTCGAGCGCGCCGCGGCCGTCGGCGTGCCCCTGGGCCGGCCGGCGTCGTTCTCCCGCGACGTCGCCGCGGCGTGCTCGGCGGCCGTCGACGCGCTCCTCGAGGCGGGCCGCGAGCGCGCCAACGCCGGCGACCCGGCCGCCGGCCTCACCTTCCTCGACCGCGCGCGGCAGTACCGTCCGTCCGCACAGCAGCGCGCCGACCTCGACGCTGCTGCGCGCGATGCCTACACCTCGTGGGCCGACGCCGACCTCGCCGCGGGCCGCTTCCGCGCCGCGCTCGGACACGCGGACCAGGGCCTCGCGCTCGCTCAGCCGGGCTCTGAGTTCGCGGCCACCCTCGCCGCTCTCCGCGCCGACATCCTCGACGCCGGCACGCTCGTCGCCGCCGTCTTCCCTGCGGCCCCGCCGCGGACGCCTCGCGGCGACACCTTCCCGCGCGACTTTCTCCGCGACGTGTCGGACGTGCTCCTCGACGACCGCCTCGCGCAGCCCGCGCCGCTCCTCCTCGTCGCCGACCCGGCCGAGGCGCGCCGCGCGCTGCGGCAGTCGCGCGGCGACCTCTCCGGCAACCCGCGCCTGCTCGCCGAGCTCACGCGCTCGCTCGACGCCGACATCGGCGTGGTGCCGGAGCTCGACGGGTTCGCCCTCGTCGAGGCGGAGACGGGCCGCCGCGACGTGACGTTTCGCCTGAGAGCCGGCGAGGGCAGCGCCGCGGCCGTCCGCGTCACGACCGAGATGACGCTCCGCGCCCGCGCCACCGTCGTCGCCACGCACGCCGACGGGACGCGCCTCGCGTGCCCGTCGGACGACGCGCCGGTCTCGGTCTCGGAGCGCTACGACACGGCCACGACGGCGGCTGCGCTCGAGACGCTCCGCCTGTCGTCCTCGGAGCGCGAGATGTTCGGCGCCGCGACGCGCGACCGCGCCTACTCGCGCCTCGTGACGACCCTCCGCGACCGCCTCGCGGACCGCCTCGCCGAGCGCATCTCCGCCTGCCTCGCGGCCCAGGTGCCGTGACGCTCTACCCGGCGCCGTTAGACACAGCGTCATCCTGAGCGTAGTGAGGCCACGGCGAACGCAGTTGAGGGATCTCGACGCACATCTGGGGCCGCTGCGCTCTGACCCATCGCGTTGAGATCCCTCGACAAGCTCGGGATGACGTTGGTTGGAGAGAGTGCACGGCGACGGGGCACGCGCTCGGGCCTTTCCACGAATGGAACGCTCGCCGTTCCTTCCCACACACTCGCCGTCACTCCGATGCGCCTTCTGCTCGTCGCTTTTGCTCTTCTCGCCGGGTCGAGTACCTCGGCGCAGACCGGCACGATCACCGGGACGATCCGAGACGCCGAGACGGGCGACGCGCTCATCGGAGCTAGCGTCCGCGTCGAAGGCACGGCACTCGGCGCCGCGACGGACATCGACGGCCACTTCCGGATCGCCGGCGTACGCGCGGGAGCGCATGCGCTGATGGCGACCTACGTCGGGTACACACCGATGGCGGTCACGGATGTACCGGTCATTGCGGGTCAGACGCTCGCGCTCTCGTTCGTCCTGTCGATCGATCCAACGCTCTGGAGCATTGACATCTGTTGTGAGGGCGAGCCGATCGTGGACCGGAGCCCGTTCGCGTCACGCGTCATTTTCGCTGACGACCTCGAGCGCATGCCGGTCATCCGCTGACGCGATCTTGGGCGGATGGACTGGTTCACCCTCCGCGCCCTCGCCGCCGACTGGAACGACGCCCTCGCCGGCGCGCGCGTCACGGACGCGTGGACGCAGAGCCGCGGCGAGATCAGCCTCGCGCTCGTCCTCACAGACGGCACCGTCCAGACGCTGCGCGCGCTGTGCGACCCGGCCCTGCCGCTCCTCTTCCGCACGGACGGCGCCGGCCGCCAGAAGCGCAACACGGCCGCCGTCTTCGACGGCCTCACCGGCCACACGCTCGCCGGCGTCCGCGTAGCGGACCGTGACCGCTACCTCTTCCTCGACCTCGACTCGGGCGACGCGGTCGCGATTCTACTCTTCGGGTCACGCCCGAACGCGCTCTGGCTCGCCCGCCCGACGCGCCGCAAGCCCGCCGGCTATGTCCGCGAGGCGTTCCTGCGCCCGGCCGACTGGGAGGACGTGCCGCACCCCGAGCCCCGCGCCGCGGCGGACCCGCGCACCGCGGACGAGATCCGCGCGCGCTGGCCCGCGCTGTCGAAGTCCGTCGGGCAGGCGCTCCGCGGCGCGATGCCGCTGCTGCCCGTCCGCCTCGCCGAGGCGGCCGTCCGCAGCGCCGGCCTGGATCCCGCCGCGCCCGACCTCACCGACGCCGACCTCGAGCGCCTCGTCGGCTCAGCCGCCGCCCTGCGCGCGCGCCTCGACACGCCGGCTCCGGCGGTCGTCTGGCGTGGCGACGTTCCCGAGGCGCTGCTGCCGGTCCCGCCCGAGCCGCTCGCCAACGGCCTCCGCGCCGAGACGTTCGCCACGGCCGACGACGCGTCGCGCGTCTACGCCCGCCGCGCGTTGCAGCTGCGCGGCTACCTCGCCGCGTTCCGTCCGGCCGAGGCCGCCCTCGCTGCCGCTTCGGCACGGCGCGAGCGGAGCGCCGTGGCGATGCTCGACGAGCTCGCGCAGCCGTCGCGCGCGGACCGCTACGAGGCGTTCGGGCACCTGCTGATGGCGCTCGCCGCGGGGCAGGGAGCGGGCCACGAGACGATCACGCTGCCCGACGTGCTGGCGGGAACGGAAGAACCGGTCGAGATCCCGCTCGATCCGTCCCGGACGGCCGTCGCCAACGCCGAGGCGTACTACGGCCGCGCCCGCCGCACGCGCCGCGCCCGGCAGGAAGCAGAATCGCGCTGGGCGGGCGTCCAGGAAGAAGCGGACGCCGCGGCGGCCCTGCTCGGCCGCCTGCGCGCCCGCACGACGCGCACCGAGGTCCTCGAACTGCTCGCCTCCGAGAAGGCCGCCGTCACGCGCCTCGTCGGCCGCGAGGCGGCGGGCGACGCCGCCGAGCCGTTCCGGCGCATCGCGCTGCCGGGCGGCTTCGAGGCGCTCGTCGGCAAGAACGCGCGCGGCAACGCCGAGCTCACGACGCGCCTCGCGCGGCCGCACGACCTCTGGCTGCACGCCCGCGGCGTGCCCGGCGCCCACGTCGTCGTCCGGCGGCCGTCGCGGACGGCCGTCGTCCCGCCCGAGGCGGTCGAGGTCGCGGCGCGGGCCGCGGCGCACTACTCCGAGGCGCGGACGCAGGCGCTCGCGCCGGTCATCGTCGCCGAGCGCAAGCACGTCCGCCCGCTCAAGGGCGGCCCGCCCGGCGCCGTCCGCGTGGACCGCGAGACGGTCCTGCTCGTCGTCCCGGGCCTGCCATGACGTATTCTGGACACCGCCGCCTGCCGATCCCATGCCGCTCCTCGACCGCATCACGACCGACCCGGCCATCGCGCACGGCGCACCGTGCATCCGTGGCCTGCGCTACCCCGTGCACGTCCTGTTGGGGCTGATGAGCGGCGGGATGATGGAAGCCGAGATCCTGGCCGACTACGAGGACCTCGAGCCGGACGACCTGCGCGCCGCGCTCGCCTACGCTGCCCTGGCGACGCGGACGCGGCAGACGCTCCCGCTCGCCGCATGAGGTTTTCGTCGACGCACAACTGCCGCGGCGCCTCGCGCATCGTCTCCAGGAAGCCGGTCACAACGCGCTGCACACGCTCGACCTGCCGTACCAGAACCGAACGTCGGATGCGGAGGTAGCGCGGCTGGCAGACGAGCAGCGCCGGGTCGTCGTCACCAAGGATGCCGACTTCGTCACGGCGCACCTCGTCCGCGGCGAACCGGCTCGGCTCTGGCTGATCTCGACCGGCAGCCTGTCCAACGCGGCGCTCGAGGCACTCCTGCTGCCTCACCTCGGCGCGTGCGTCAACGCACTGCTGACCGCGGCGTTTGTCGAACTGACGCCGCGTGCGCTCGTGGTGCACGGGTAACGGGAGACGGTCCTACTTGTCGTCCCCGGCCTGCCACGAACGGATCAGGCGGCGCGAGCGTTTATCCGGACACCTTCACCCTGTGACGATGACGCCCGACCAGGTCTACCACTCCGACCCCGACCGCATGGGCGGGACGCCCGTCTTCGTCGGGACGCGCGTGCCGGTCCACACGCTGATCGACCACCTTGCATCTGGCATCTCGCTGGACGAGTTCCTCGCTGATTTCCCGACGGTTCGGCGTGAGCAAGCCGTTGCCTTCCTGTCGCTTTCCGAGGTGGCGCTCGTCGGAGCCGATGGATGAGCGCGTTCGTGTTCTGCTGGACGAGAGTGTCCCGGAGAAGTGCGGGGCGCCTTCTCGGATCGCATCATAGCCGAGACGGTTCGGTACCGCGGATGGGCAGGACTGACGAACGGCACTCTGCTCCGCGCTGCCGAGGCGGAGTTCGACGCGCTTCTGACCGTCGACCTGAACCTGCAACACCAGCAGAATCTGAGCGTGCTCACGCTCGCAATCATTATCCTGGAAGCGGGCGGGACCACAGTCGCGGCTCTCCTTCCTCTCGTTCCAGCCGCCGCGGCTGCGCTCCTCAATGCAACGCGGGGCAGCGTAACCGTCGTCCGGCTCTGAGCGTGTTCGCCTACGCCGCACGCGTGTAGACCCAGCCGAGGATGGCGAGGCCGACGGCGATGCGGTACCACGCGAAGACGCTGAACGTGTGCTGCGCGACGAACCGGATCAGGAACCGGATCACGACGAGCGCCGACAGGAACGCGACGATGCAGCCGACGGCGAAGAACGACGCGTCGCTCGAGGAGAGAGCGCCGGACTGCTTGAACAGCTTCAGCCCGGACGCGCCGATCATGATCGGGATGGCGAGGAAGAACGAAAACTCCGTCGCCGCCACGCGCGACAGCCCGAAGGCGACGCCGCCGAGGATCGTGGACGCGCTGCGCGAGACACCGGGAAAGAGGGCCAGGCACTGCGCGAAGCCCACCTTCAGCGCGTCCGGCGCCTCGATGTCGTCCACGCGGTGCACGCGCACGCGGCGCCGCTCGGCCATGCGCTCGACGAGCAGGATCGCGACGCCGCCGACGACGAGGGCTGCCGCGACGGTCTCGATGCGGAAGAGGTGCGCGTCGATCCAGTCGTCGAAGAGGAGCCCGAGGACGGCGGCGGGGATCGAGGCGAGGATGATGGAGCCCGCGAGGCGCCGCGCGGCGCGGTCCGTCGGCAGCCGCCGGATGACGTCCAGGATCTTCGCGCGGTAGACCCACACCACGGCGAGGATCGCCGCGAGCTGGATGACGATGTTGAACACGACCATCCGCTCGCTGCCGGGGTCCAGCCCGAGCGCGTCCGTCGCGATGATGAGGTGGCCCGTCGACGAGACGGGGACGAACTCGGTCGCGCCCTCGACGAGGCCCAGGATGGCGGCGTGGACGAGGTCGGTGACGGAGCCGGGGGCGGCGGGCTGGAGCATCGAGGCACGAGGGGGAGCGGGGCGCCTAAAATGCAGACGATGCGGTTTGAGGGGTGAGGTTTGGGGTTGCCCGGCCTCAAACTTCAAACTCGGGCCTGCATCCCCGCCTCACGCCACGGCGGAGCGGTCGCGGAAGAGCGGCGCGGCGCCATGCTCGATGGTGGCGGCGGTGACGTGGCAGACGGTCCCGCCGCGCGTGTCCGGGCTCTCGAACATGAGGTCCTGCATGGTCGACTCGAGGACCGAGCGGAGGCCGCGCGCGCCCGTCTTGAGCTGGACCGCCCGCGCCACGATCGCGTCGAGCGCGCCGTCGTCCACCACGAGGTCCACGCCGTCCATCGCGAAGAGCTTCTGGTACTGCCGCACGAGCGCGTTCTTGGGCTCGGTGAGGATGCGCCGCAGCTCGGCCGGCGACAGCCCGTCCAGGGCGGTGACGACGGGCAGGCGGCCGACGAGCTCCGGGATGAGGCCGTAGCGCAGCAGGTCGTCCGGCTCGGTGTGGCGGAAGAGCGTCGGGTCGCGGGGGTCCACGGCGGAGCGCGCGGCGGCGTCGAAGCCGATCCGGCCGCGCGAGAGGCGCCGCGCGATCTCGGCGGCGAGGCCGTCGAAGGCGCCGCCGCAGATGAAGAGCACGTTGCGCGTGTCGAACTGGACGAGCGTCTGCTCGGGGTGCTTGCGGCCGCCCTTCGGCGGGACGCCCGCGATGGTGCCCTCGAGCATCTTCAGCAGCGCCTGCTGGACGCCCTCGCCCGAGACGTCGCGCGTGATCGACGCGTTGTCGCCGCGGCGCGCGAGCTTGTCGATCTCGTCGACGTAGATGATGCCGCGCTCGGCGCGCTCGACGTCGAAGTCCGCCGCCTGCAGGAGGTGCGACAGGATGGACTCGACGTCCTCGCCGACGTAGCCCGCCTCGGTGAGCGCCGTCGCGTCGGCGATGGACAGCGGGACGTCGAGGATGCGCGCGAGCGTGCGCGCGAGCAGCGTCTTGCCCGTGCCGGACGGCCCGAGGAGCAGGATGTTGGACTTCTCGATCTCGACGTCGTCGTACGCGTGCAGCACCGACTCGGCGTCGATGCGCTTGTAGTGGTTGTAGACGGCGACGGCGAGGGCGCGCTTGGCGGCGTCCTGCCCGATGACGTGCTCGTCGAGGGACGCCTTGATCTCGCGCGGCGTCATGCGCCGCCGGCGGCTCGGCGTCGCGCGGCGCGGGCCGGCCGGCGGGACGTACGGCTGGAGGTCGCCGCGGATGATGCCCGAGGCGTCGTGGATGCAGCGGTCGCAGATGTACACGTCCGGCCCGGCCACCATCGAGGCGACCTCGTGGGCGGTCCGGCTGCAGAACGAGCACCGGATGACGTCGTCGCCGAGGGGCATGGGCGGGGCGGGCCGGCGCGGCCCGGTGGACTGCCGCCAATCTATACCACGCCGCGGCGCCGCCCGGGCGCGGCGCCGTTCCGCTCGGAATGCCGGACGTTCGTGTGGTGCGTTGGGGCCAGGCACACCACGCGGCGCTCGGGACGCGCGGGCGACGCGGCGCTCGAGCCCACGGCGCGCTGGACGAAGACGCGCCACCGGCGCGTCTCTACGGGAGGGTGGTGGTCCGATCTTGTCCGTCCTCCGTCCTCCGTCCTCCGCACGTGCCGCTTCCCGACGCCTTTCTCGACCGCCTCGCGCGCATCGTCGCGCCGGCCGACCTGCCGGGCGTGCTCGCCACGTTCGAGGCGCCGCTCCAGACCAGCTTCCGCGTGTGCACGCTGCGCGCGACCGAGGTGGACGTGCTCGCGCGCCTCGCGGCCGAGGGCGTCGCGTTCGAGCCCGTCGCCGGCGTGCCCGGCGCGTTCGCCGCTGCGGACCGCGCCGCGCTGCTCGGGTCGGCCGTCGCCGCCAAGGGCCTCGTGTATGCCCAGAACGCGTCCAGCCAGGTGCCTGTCCACGTCCTCGCGCCGCGGCCCGGCGAGCGCGTGCTGGATCTCTGCGCCGCGCCAGGCTCCAAGACGGGCCAGATCGCGGCGCTGATGGACGACCGCGGCGAGGTCGTCGCCGTCGAGAAGGTGCGCGACCGCTTTTTCCGCCTCCGCGCCAACGTCGCCGCGCAGGGCGCGACGTGCGTCCGCCCGCGCCTCGGCTCGGGCACGGCGCTCGCGCACACCGATCCCGAGGCGTTCGACCGCGTCCTCCTCGACGCGCCGTGCTCGACCGAGGGCCGCTTCCAGACGGACGTGCCGGCGACGACGGCGTACTGGTCGCCCCGCAAGGTCAAGGAGATGCGCTCCAAGCAGGGCCGGCTGCTCTACGCGGCCGTGCAGGCGCTGCGCCCCGGCGGCACGCTCGTCTACTCGACGTGCACGTTCGCGCCCGAGGAGAACGAGGGCGCGCTGGCCAAGATGCTCAAGACGTTCGGCGACCGCGTCGAGGTCGTGCCAGCAGAGGGCCTCGAGGGCGTGCCGAACGTCCGCGACGGGATGGCCGAGTGGGACGGCCGCGCCTTCCCCGAGCAGGTCCGTCACGCGCGGCGCGTACTGCCGGACGGCCGCTTCGAGGGCTTCTTCGTCGCCCGCATCGCCAAGCACGCCTCGACCATAAAAAATGCGGTTTAAGGTTTGACGTTTAAGGTTTGCACGTGCCCACCTTAAACGTTAAACCTTAAACCGCATTCTCAATGCCCGACCAGGCTAGACGCCTAGCGGACGACCGTCACGCGCTCGACGAGCGAGAACGTCTCGCCCGCGGCGCGGACGACGTAGACGCCCGCCGGCAGGCCGGCGGCCGAGACGCGCAGCGCGAGCGGCGTGCCCGAGGCGACCGCGCCGTCGTGCAGCAGCGCCACGCGGCGGCCGAGCAGGTCCACCATCTCGACGCGCACGTCCTGCGTCCGGTCCACCGTCAGGTTCAGCGCCGTCGTGACGGTGAACGGGTTGGCCCCGGCGATGTCGAGGCGCGCGACGCCGTCGGCCGTCGCCTCCGTGGCGACCGTCGGCGGGACGGTGAAGTCCGCCGTGCCGTCGTTGGCCGACGCCGAGGAGCCCTGGCTGGCATTGACGCCGAGCCCGCGGCGGGCGAAGGCCGCCCAGAGCGTGTTGTAGTGCAGGCCGCGTCCCGCGTTGGCCGGGTCCGGGTAGAGCGCGAGGTCGGCCGCGAAGACGCCGTCACGGGCGTTGACGAAGCCGGGGCTGCACGCGGTGAGCTTCATGCCCGTGATGAAGAGGTTCATCGCGATCTGGTTGCCCGCCGCGCCCTGAGCCTCGTAGACGTACGGCGAGTAGCCGTGCGCCTCGATGAGGTTCCACGTGACGTCCCACATCATCGTCGCCCACGCGAAGCCGACGCCGTGCGGCAGCGACAGGCCGCGCGGCCCGGCCCCGCCAGCGTGCGAGATCACGTCCTGGTACGTGAAGTCGTTGACGGCGAAGCTGGTCGAGTAGGGTGCCGGGCGGATGCCGTCCCCGTTGGTCGGCTCGAACGTGAGGTACGTCCCGACGCCGCGCGGCTGCGCGCCGGTGTCGCCGGGGCGCTGCGTGAGCATCAGGCCGAGGTAGTCCGAGAGGCCCTCGCCCATCTGCTCGCCGTTGCTCACGCAGCCGGGGCGGGTCGGGCCTCCGATGAGGCGGTTCGAAATGCCGTGGCCGTACTCGTGCGAGATCACGCCCGCGTCGAAGTCCGAGTCGCGGTTGACGCCGGCGGCCGCGCTGACGGTCGGGTTCTGCGCGCTGGCGATGGCGTTGCCGACGCTGTTGGCGACGAACACCGACGGGATCGTGATGGTGGCGTCGTCGCCCCCCATGTTGAGGACGGCCTCACCGGGGTTGTCGCCGGTGCAGCCGGCGTCGATCTCGACGTCGCAGTTGAAGATGACGACGGCGACGGCGCCCTTCCCCTGCGCGTTGCGGACCTTGTCGACGAACGGGCAGTTGCCGCGCGTGATGAGGGCGACCTTGCCGGTGACGTTCGCCGTGATGGCGGCCGGCGTACAGGCCTGGTTGCCGGAGTTGATGATGGGGCCGGCCGGCACGACCGAGCCTGAGAAGGTGGGAGGTCCGCCGAAGCTCGCCGTGCCGACGGGGTACTGGCCTGCGATGGAGGCCGGGGCCGTGACCTGGAACACCGGGACGGCCGTCCACTCGAACATCTGCATCCGGCCCGCGCCGCCGTCGGCCGGCGACGAGAAGTTGGCGTTGTTGGTGCCCGAGCCGTCGAGCGCCTCGAGGTTCACGGCGTCGTTGCCGGCGCCGCCGCGGCCGAAGTTGTTGGTCTGGAAGTTGCCGCCGGCCTCGTCGAAGCCGTAGCGGTAGGTCACGTCGTGGACGATGTTGCCCCAGTAGAAGACGCTCGTGACGGCCGCGGCCTGATTCGGCGTCACGCCCTGAGCCGGGTCAAAGGCGTTGTCGAAGACGAGATTCGCTCCGCCGTCCGGCGACGAGCCCGGGTCGGGCTGGTTACAGCCCGGCGTGAGCTGGCAGGTGCTTCCCGCCGCGATGGGCTCGCGGTCAGTGTACGCGTAGGCGTTGTTGCCACGCGTGATCGTGTACTGCACTGCGCCGATGTCGTGCCAGCCGTTCTGCGAGGCCACCGGGTCGGCCGGGTTGACGACGAGAGAGAACGGGCCGTGGTTGGGGCTCTCGAAGGGCATCCCGACGACGCGGTACGACGAGGGCGCCGAGACGGCGCCGAGCGCCGAGCCCATCGTGACGGGCACGAACGAGGCCGGGGCGTGGGCAGCCTCGCCCCACGCGTCGTATGCGACGAGGTCGTCGGCCGCGAGGACCGTGCCCGTGGCCGCGTCCACGCGGACGGCCCACAGGTGCGACCCACCCGTGAGGACCATCGACCAGGCGAGGCGCAGCGCGCCGCCGGGGACGGGCTGGTAGACGAGCCGCGGCTCGTCTGCAGTGAAGCGCACCTCGCGCGCGGCGCGCGCCGCAGCGTCCGTCGCCGGGTCGTCCGTCAGCACGATGTGCGGAGCGGGCACCAGGCGGGCGACGTGTGCCTCGGCGCGGGCGGCGGCGGCGGCGGCCTCAACGGCCGGCGTCGGGGCGTTGGCTCGCGCCGCGAGCCCGAACTCGAAGGCGGTCGATGCCGGCGAGACGGCGCGGCCGGCGGCGTCGACGACGACCGGCGTCTGCGTCGCCCACACCTCGACGCCGTTGACGCGCTGTGCGAGGTAGACGAACGTCGACGCGCTGCGGCGGTCGAACACGACGTCCGTCGGCGCGAGGTCCGCGAGGTCCGTCGAGGCGACGCCGCGGGCGCTGAGCGTGGACTGAAGCGCGGTTCGGGCCGTCAGGACGGCAGGAGCCTCCTGAGCGGCCGCGAGGCCGGGCAGGAGGGCGATGAGGGCGAGCAGCCCGGAGCGAAGACGCATGAGGTAGGGGAGAGAAGTCGGGGACTCGAAGAAACGATGACGCCGGCTCATCTGCAAGTGAGCACATACTTGAAACATAGGGACGCGGCTCGGTAGAAATCGAGCCGCGCCCCGCGCGAGGCGTGCCCCGCGCTGGAGAGTGCCCACGGTACCGCCGCTTCACGCGGACTCCACCGCGCAGGACTCCAGCAGGTCCGGCTCTTCGGCCGCGAGCAGCGTGCCCCAGTCGAGGCGGCCTGTCGCCTGCATCGTCACGAACAGCGTCGCGATGGAGAGCAGCGTCACCGCGAGGCCCG
>JBBSQZ010000074.1:0-12906 GCA_038243565.1 Rhodothermales bacterium
CAAGGCGCTCTCGATGCGCCTCTGGCAGGAAGCCGCCGGCGAGGCCGGCAAGCCGCACACGCGGCCCTACGAGACCGTCGGCTACGTCGTCTCGGGCGCCGTCGAGATCTGCCTGGGCGACGACACCATCACGTGCCGCCAAGGCGACAGCTACCTCGTGCCGGACGGCGCCGAGCGCGTATACACCGTCCTCGAGGACCTCGTGGCGGTCGAGGCGACGAGCCCGCCGGCCGAGCAGCACGAGCGCGACGCGTGAACCGGAAGGGCATGGGGCAAGGGGGATGAGGCAAAAGGCCTTTCTCCCATGGCTCTTGCCCCATCCCTCATGCCCTTTCCCAGAACAGGCGCGGGGCCGGATGCAGTGCTGCATCCGGCCCCGCTGCCGTTTCTGCCGACGGTGTCCTTAGCGAACGACCGTCAGGCGACGCGTCTCGGCGAACGTCTCGCCCGCGACGCGGACGACGTACGTCCCCGGCGCGAGGCGGCCCGCCTCGACCGTCAGCGCCGTCTCGGCACCCGCAGCGACCGTGCCGTCGAAGAGGACGGCGACCGTGCGGCCGAGGGCGTCGACGACGGTGGCGCGGACGGCCTGCGCGGCGTCGGCCGTGAACGTCAGGCGCGACGTGCCAGCCGCCGGGTTCGGCGCGAACGTGCCGACGCGGAGCGCCGTCGGCGACGCCTCGCCCGCAACGGCGCCGCGCGGCAGGATCGCGAGCGTGAAGCGCTCCGTCCAGTCCGTCGCGTTCGACGTGAACGCGTAGCTCGGCGTCTGCCGGAGGTCCACGGTCGTGGTCCCGTCGGTGAGCGTGGCGCTCCAGCCCTCGGGGAGGGCGTCGGCACCGGCCCACGAGATCACGAACGAGCCGCCGACCGTGGACTGAAAGTCCACCGGCACCGTGACGGCGCTGGCCGCGGTCGCGGGGAAGCTGTTCACGGCGAGGCGCGCGCGGTTGCCGAACTCGTCGACACCGACCGGGGCGATCAGCGAGGACTCGACGCCGGGCGGCAGGACGAGCTTGCTCGCGTCGTCGGCGTCCCACGAGGCGAGGCCGCCGGCCGTGAAGCGGACGTAGGCCGCGACGTCGTGCGTCTCAGCGCCGGTTGCACTCGTGCCGTCGAGCATGAGCTGGACGTACGGCGTGGGCGACGTGCGGCCGTAGAACGGCGGCGGCGCCGCCGGGGCCGGGCTGGGGAAGAAGGCGAACTGCGGCGTCGTCGTCCCGCCCGAGACCTGGGCGAAGACACCCTGCCAGACGGCGAGGTAGTCCGAGGCCATCGTCGTCGGGTTGACCGTGAACAGGTTGCGGTAGTTCACGATGGCCGGGTCCCACGTCGAGAACGCCGTTCCGATTGTCCCGAACGGGCCGCCCGGAGCGCCGTTGAGGTCGATGTCGGCGACGGCGAACGGCGTCGCAAAGGGGTTGCCGAGCATGTAGAGCCCGTCCGCGTTGAGCTGCGGCGCCTGGATGGCGAAGGGCGTGGTCTGCGCGCGGCCTTTCGCCGTCAGCGTGAAACCCGTGAGCTCGCGGCTGCGGCTCGTGCCGCCGCCGAAGCTCGTCGTGTCCGGCGTGATGTCTTGGTCGTAGAAGTACCAGAAGAAGCCGCGGCCGCGGCCCGGCCCAAAGGCTGCCGCGGCGGGGGTCGTCGCATTGCTCGTCACGGTGAACCCGGCGCCGGTGCCGGTGCCGGTGTAGTTCTGGAGCACGTTGGCGCCTGCATCCGGGTACTGCGAGATGAACCCCTGGACGAGGTTCAGCTTGGACAGATCCTGAAGCGGGGTCCCTATGACCGGCAGCGAGAGCAGCCGCCAGCCGGCGCCGTTGAACACCGACGCCTGCGAGGCCGTCGTGCCGTTGAACGTCAGCTGGAAGGTCAGGTCGGCGGTGGGGGCGGCCGTGGCCGTCGCCGCGGTGCCGTCGGTCGACTCGTACAGTTGGCCGCCCGCATACGGGCCGGCTGTGCCCGCCGC
Organism: Rhodothermales bacterium; assembly: GCA_038243565.1. GTDB lineage: Bacteria > Bacteroidota > Rhodothermia > Rhodothermales > Rubricoccaceae > DASVSE01. The sequence goes on from JBBSQZ010000074.1 coordinate 1,970, forward strand.
GGTCTGCGTGCCGCGGACGGCCGTGCTGTCCGACGTCGTCCGGACGAAGAACGTATAGACCCCTCCGGTCGTGACCGGCGCGCTGATCTGAAGTGGGTAGATGGCCAAGAAAGGGCCGGCCGGGTTCGCGAGCGCGAACGGCTGCGAGGCGACGAGTGCGCCGCCCGTCCCCTCTCCGCTGAAGACCTGGAGCGTCCCGTAGACGCGCGCACCGTCGTTGTTGGTGAGACTCTGAATGAAGAGGGCAACCTGGGTGAGGGTGCCGTCGCAGGGTGCAGTGAAGCTCTGGCCGTAAGCTGGGCCGGTCGGCTTGTTGGGCACCGCGAAGTTCGCCGCCGCCGTCTGGTCGAGAGCCTGGTTGGCGGTGCAGGCAGCCGCGACGGACGACGTCGCCGCGTTGTCCGCGGGCGCGAGGTCGGTGATGACCTGGTCGGCGGAGGCCGGCGCGAGGGCGCGGCCCGACCCGAGCGACTGTGCCGCGGCGAGGCCGGGCACGAGGGTTCCTGCGAGCGCGAGGCTGAGCAGGGAGGAGCGAAACGTCATGAGGTGTTCAGGGCATGTGGAAGGGCGCGGGAGAAAGTACGCCCGTTTCTGCCAGCCCACTGACTGGCGCGTGAGATTCATAACGCACGCGGCGCCGGCACCCTCGCTCGAGCGCCGCAGCGGATCCGGCCGCGCCAGATGCAGAAGCGCCCGCCCGGAGTGATCCGGGCGGGCGCCGTCGTACCCGGAGAGGGATTTGAACCCTCACGACCTTGCGGCCAGCGGTGTTTGAGACCGCCGCGTCTACCATTCCGCCATCCGGGCAGAGCGCCACGCGGGCGCGGGGCAAAGCTACGGGAAACGAGACCGCCCCCGGCCGCGCGCGCGGCCGGGGGCGGTCGGAGCAAACCGGGCGGATCGCGCAGGGGCGACCCGGGCGGATTACATGGTGGTGGCGGACGTGTCGGCCATCATCGTCTCGCCCTCCATCGAGGTGCCGATCGAGTCGGTGCCCATCGTGTTGTCCATCATCGTCGTCGAGTCCGTCATGATCGGCGGCGTGACCGTCTCGGCGGGGACGACGGGGGCGATCACCGTGTCGGAGTCGGTCTTCTCGGTGCAGCCGGCGAGCGAGACGGACGTGAGGGCGAGGGCGAGGAGCAGGGTCTTCTTCATCGGGGTGCGCCGAGGGCGCGGGTGGGGTGGTATCGGAGTCGGCCGGTGCGGCCATGCGTGGGTGAGACGCGGCGCGAAAGTGCGCAACATGTGCGCGTGCGGCAATGAGCGCTCCGTGAAAACGAGGTGTGCCTTTGTCTCGTACGGCCTCAGGTAGGTTGTCCCCGCCCTCCGACCTCCCATTCCCGCGATGTCCGACCCGACCGACGCCCTCGACGACCTCCTGGACCTGCTCGACCTCGAGACCGTCGAGCTCCACATCTTCCGCGGCCGCAACCGGCCCATCGGGAGCCCGCGTGTCTTCGGTGGGCAGGTTCTCGCGCAGGCCCTCGTCGCGGCCGGCCGGACCGTCGCGGACGACCGCTTCGCGCACTCGCTCCACGCCTACTTCATCCTCCCCGGAGACGTCGCCGCGCCGATCCTCTACACCGTCGAGCCGCTGCGCGACGGCGGCTCGTTCGCCACGCGCCGCGTGACGGCCATCCAGCATGGGCGGCCCATCTTCAACGCCTCGCTGTCGTTCGCCCGCGACGAGCCCGGCCTGGACCACCAGATGGACGCCCGTCCCGAGGCGCCCGCCCCCGACGCCGTCACGCCCGAGCGTGACCTCGCCCGGGCCCTCGCCGAGCGCATCCCGGAGCCGCTCCGGACCGCCCTCACGCGCGAGCGGCCCATCGACTTCCGCTCCGTCGATCCCGTAAACCCGTTCGAGCCGGACGCGCGCGCGCCGCGCTCGCTCACGTGGCTCCGCGCCGCGGGCCCGCTGCCGGACCCCGACGCGCCGGGCGGCCGCCTCATCCACCAGGCCATCCTCGCCTACGCCTCGGACTGGGGCCTGCTCGGGACAGCGCTGCTGCCCCACGCGCGCTCCGTCTTCGACCGGGGCATCCAGGCGGCGAGCCTGGACCACGCCATCTGGTTCCACCGCCCCTTCCGCGCCGACGACTGGCTGCTCTACGCCCTCGACGCGCCCTCGGCCTTCGGCGCGCGCGGCTTCACGCGCGGCTCCGTCTTCGACGCCCGCGGCGTCCTCGTCGCGAGCACGGCGCAGGAGGGGCTCATCCGGCCCGTCACGCCCCGATGACGCGGGCGCTCCTCGTCGCGCTGCTCGTCCTGAGCGGCTGCCGCATCGAGCGCCGCGACGCAGCGGCCGAGACGGCGACCGAGGCGCCGCAGGTGGACCCGCCTCCGAGCGCGCCGCTGGCCGAGGCGCTACGGCCCGAGGCGCCGCCGCCCGCTCCGCCGCGGACGGCGCCCGTCGAGACGTCGTCGGGACTCGTCGTCCCCGTCGCCGGCGTGCGTCTCGTAGACCTCATCAACACGTTCGACGACGCCCGCAGCGAGGACCGCATCCACGACGCGCTCGACATCCCGGCGCCGCTCGGGACGCCCGTCGTCGCGGCGCACGCGGGGACGCTCGCGCGGCTGTTCACGAGCGATCGCGGCGGCCTCACCGTTTACGTCCGCGACGGCCGGACGGTCTACTACTACGCGCACCTCGGCGCCTACGCGCCGGGCCTCGCAGCGGGGCAGCCGGTCGCGCGGGGGCAGTGGCTCGGCGCCGTCGGGGGCACGGGCAACGCCTCGCCCGAGGCGCCGCACCTGCACTTCGCGATCTGGACCGCCGCGGACTCCTCGCGCTTCTGGGACGGCGAGGCGCTCAACCCGTACCCGCTGCTGACGGGCCGGTGACGGAAGGCGGAAGGCGGAAGGCGGAAGGCGGAAGGCGGAAGGCGGAAGGCGGAAGGCGGAAGGCTTGGACCGAGCGCCTCGCAAAGTTCCAAACGCGCGCCGCTAATCACGTCTACCGCAACACGTCATCCTGAGCGAAGCGAAGGAGCTCGGCGCAAGAGCCCGAGCCATTCTGAATGGTCGGTGTTGAGATCCTTCGCACGCTCAGGATGACACAGTGGAGAGGACGGTGGTTGATTGCCGCTCGCCGCTCGCCGCTCACGCGTTCGGGCGGGCTGTGGAGTCCGCAGGGGCGGCGTCGCGGCCGGCGATGTCGCGGAAGCGGACCTGCGTGCCGTCCTTGACGATCCCGGCGAGGCGCAGCGCGTCCCAGTTCGTCAGGCGGACGCAGCCGGACGAGGTCGCGGTGCCGATCGTGCTCGGCGCGGTCGTGCCGTGGATGCCGTAGTGCGGCTCCGAGAGCGCCATCCAGACCAGCCCGACGGCGTTGTTCGGGCCGGGCGGCAGGCTCGCGTCCTTGCCCCCGTCGGGCACGCCCGAGAGGAGGTTCGGCTGGTAGTGCCACCACGGGTTGCGCGTGATGCTCGTGATGTGGAAGTCGCCCTGCGGCGACGGGTCGTAGCCGGCGCCGAGCGTCACGGGCGCGTGGAACAGGACCGTCCCGTCGGCGGCGAGGGCGTGGAGGTAGCCGTCGCGGCCCGAGATCACGAGGCGCGCGACGGCGTCGCGCGGGGCCGGCGCGCCGGCGACGTTCGGCACGCGCAGGCGCGTGCCGGCCGAGAGGCTGTCCAGCGTGGCGCCCGGGTTGAGGCGCCGCAGCAGCGCCGGCGCTGCGTGGAAGCGCTCGCCGAGCGCCTCGGAGAGCGACTCGTAGCCGAGGCGGTCCAGCTTCGCCTTCTCGTAGACCCCCGACGGGAGCGCGCGGAAGGGGCCGCGGACGTCGTCGGCCGAGAGCGTGACGGTCGTGATGAGCGAGTCCGGCTCGCCGGCGCGGCCGCTCAGCGCGCGCAGCGTCTGCGCGTCGACGATGCCGGTTGCGGGGAGCGACGCCGCCTTCTGAAACCACACGACGGCCAGCTCGGTGTTGTCGCCCCAGCGGCCGTCGATCTCGCCCGCGGTGAAGCCGGCGCGGTCCAGCAGCGTCTGCACCTGCACGACGCTCGGCCCGGCGACGGCGCCGCCGAGCGGCACGAAGACGGAGCGGCTCCAGCTCGCGACCGAGTCGATCTGGCCGAGCGACTCGGGGTTGTTGCGAGCGGCCGCGCCGAGCGCGGCCGTGTCCACGGCGACGCCGCGGCGCTGGCCGGCGTAGCGCGTCGCCTCGACTTCGGCGTCGGTCGGGAGGGTGCCGTCGCCGTAGACCGAGACGCCGGTCTCGGGCGCGGCCGTCGAGTCGGCGGGCGCAACGGCACTGCCTGAGGAGTCGCTGACGCGGCAGCCGCCGAGCAGGAGCAGAAGAAGGGCGGCGGCGGGGTAGAAAGAGCGCATGTCGGGGCGGTCGTGGCGGAGGGGACAGGTCGAACGACGCGCCCGCCGTGCGGTTGCCGGATATGTGCGACGTCGCTCAGACGGCGTTGGCGGAGCATGGAGGCAGGTTGCCGGCCGGGCGAATGCGCCCGGTCTCTACGGAGGTCCAGATGCGCGAGGCGAGCGAGAGCGGGACCGAGACCGTCTCGACGCCGGTCCGCGTGCGCGTCTAGCACGTCGGCAGAGCGGGCCGGGCGGCGGAGCGACCTTGTTCGCTCCCCGCCCAGCCCGCTTCATGCCCTTCGACTCCGAGCGCCGCGTCGCCGAGGCCGCCGCGCAGGCGGCTGCCGCCTTCATCCGCGCCAACGCCGGCCGCATCTCCGAGCGCGACGTGCGCGCCAAGACGGTCCACGACCTCGTGACGTTCGTCGACGAGGGCGCGCAGCGGATCATCCTCGAGCACCTCGCCGCCGCCTTCCCCGACGACACAGTCCTCGCCGAGGAGTCCGACACCCCCGAAGGGGACGGCGCAGCCCACGACGACGCGCCCACCTCGGGCCGCGTCTGGATCGTGGACCCGCTCGACGGGACGACCAACTTCACGCGCGGCGTCCCACCCTACGCCGTCTCGATCGGCCTCCAGGTGGACTCGGTGGCGACCGTCGGCGTCGTGCTCGACGTGTCGTCCGGCGAGCTGTTCGCCGCGACGCGCGGCGAGGGCCTGACCGTCGACGGCGTGCCGGCGCACGTCTCGGAAACGGACGTGCTCGACGACGCGCTCGTCGCGACGGGCTTCCCGTTCCGCGACTACACGTACGTCGCGGGCTACCTCGAGACGTTCGAGGCGATGATCCGCGCGACGCGGGGCGTCCGCCGCCACGGCGCCGCCGCCGTGGACCTCGCGTGGACGGCCGCGGGCCGCTTCGACGGCTATCTCGAGGCCGGCATCGCGCCGTGGGACGTCGCGGCCGGCATCGCGCTCGTCGAGGCCGCCGGCGGCCGCGTGACGGGCCTGTGGGACGGCGGCGAACCGACGCGCTCCGGCGCCATCGTCGCGTCGAACGGGCGCGTCCATGACGAACTCGTCGCCCTCGGCGCGCCGCTCGCCGAGGCCTACCGCGCCGCGCACCCGGAATCGCCGGCCGGTGGTTAAGCAGGGCGCCGAGCGGGCGATATCCGCAGTCCAGTACCTCAGAGACCTGTGGCCGACGCCCCGCTTTCGACCGTTCTCGTCGCGGACGACTACCCCGAGAACCGCCAGCTGTTCACGCTCTACCTCCGCAAGGCGTACCACGTCCTCGCGGCGTCGTCGGGCGAGGAGGTCCTCGAGATGCTCGCCGCGTGCCCGCCCGACGCGCCGGTGCAGGTGGCGCTGCTGGACCTCAACTACCAGGGCGGCATGACGGGCTTCGACGTGCTGATGCACATCCGCGCGGACGCGCGCTGGGCCGGCCTCCCGACCGTCGCGCTGACGGCCCACGCCTCGCCCGAGGACCGCCGCCGCTGCCTCGACGCCGGCTTCGACGAGTACCTCTCGAAGCCCGTCCTCCGCGGCCCAATGCTGGACCTCGTCGCGGCGCTGCTCGCAGAAAGGGTGGAAGGGTGACAGGGTTGCAGGGTTGAAGGGGAAATTCAGGAGGGCAGCGCCCCTCTTCGCATTTCCCCTTCCACCCTTCAACCTCTCCACCCTTCAACCGTCGTCCCGTAGCTTGGCGGCTCCACAACCGCCTGCCTCATGGCCGACACGCCCGCCGGACACCGCCTGCTCGCCGGCAAGACCGGCATCATCTCCGGCGCCCTCGACCCGAACTCGCTCGCGTGGGCGCTCGCCGTCGCCGCGCACCGCGAGGGCGCTCGCTTCGTGCTCACCAACGCCCCCGTCGCCAGCCGCTTCGGGCAGCTCGACGCGCTCGCCGAGCAGACCGGCGGCAGCCCCATCGTCTACGCCGACGCGACCAACGACGGCGATCTCGAGGGCCTCATGACGACCGCCACCGAGGCGCTCGGCGGCCCGCTGGACTTCGTCGTCCACTCGATCGGCATGGGCCTCAACGTCCGCAAGAACCGGCCGTACGAGGACCTCAAGTACGAGTGGTACCTCAAGACGCTCGACATCTCGGCCGTCTCGCTGCACCGGATGGTCCGCGCTGCGCTCGCCAAGGACGCCCTCGCAGACGGCGGCTCGGTCCTCGCGATGAGCTACATCGGCGCCATGCGGACGTTCTCGGAGTACTCCGAGATGGGCGACGCCAAGGCGCTGCTCGAGAGCATCGTGCGCTCGTTCGGCTACCGCCTCGGCCGCCGCGGCATCCGCATCAACGCCGTCTCGCAGAGCCCGACCCGCACGACGGCGGGCGGCGGCATCGGCGGCTTCGACGCCCTGTTCGACTTCGCCGACAAGATTGCGCCGCTCGGCAACGCCGACGCGGCGAGCTGCGCCGACTACTGCGTGACGCTGCTCTCGGACTACACGCGCATGGTCACGATGCAGACGCTCTACCACGACGGCGGCTTCTCGACGATGGGCGTCTCGGACGCGATCGTGGAGCAGATGTCGGGCATGGAGATCACGCCCGGCGCCGGGGCGGAAGAGTCACTGCCGTGACCGACCTCGCGCGCCTGCTCGGCCTGCCCGAGAGCGGCCTCAAGGCGGCGGTGCTTGTCGGCCTGGCCGCGTTCTTCGCGTTCACCGGCGCGATGCACTTCGTGAAGCCGAAGATGTTCGAGGCGATCGTGCCGCCGAACCTGCCGGCGCCAGGCGTGCTCGTCGCGGTGAGCGGCGCGGCCGAGGTGCTCGGCGGCGTCGGGCTGCTCGTGCCGGGCCTGCGCGTGGCGGCGGGCGGCGGGCTGATCCTGCTGCTCGCGGCCGTCTTCCCGGCCAACGTGTTCATGGCGCGCCACGCGGCCCACTACCGCCGGACCGCGCCGCCGTGGGCGCTGTGGGGGCGCCTGCCGCTCCAGCCGGTCCTGATGGCGCTCGTCGTCTGGGCCAGCGGCCTCGTCGGATGAACGTGGCGCCGGTGGTACAGGCCCCCCGCGGGGCGCGCACGGAGCCAGCCGGGCGGGGGGCGGGTCACGCCCGGCCAATGCGCCGCGGTTGCGTCGCCACAGACCTGCGCACCCGTTACGATTCCCGTAGAGACGCGCCGGTGGCGCGTCTCCGCCCAGCCGCGACGCGTCGGTCGTGGCATCGCGGAACGGCCCACCCGGTTGCAGGGCAACCGGCCCCCCGGCGGGGGGCAGTTGGGTGGCGCCTCGCCGCGGCGCTCTGCCTGCTCGTCGCGCTCGCCGGCTGCCGCGGCGCCCCGGCCGACACCATCGAGGCGCCTGCGCCCCAGCCCGGCGTCGACGTCGTGGCGGCGACCGTTCGCCTCGCGCTCGACCCCGACGCGCTGAGCATCGCCGCGACGGCGGATCTCACAGTCCGTCATCCGTCCGGCCTGACCCCGCTGCGCCTCGGCCTCGACGGAGCGCTCACCGTCTCGAGCGTGCGCGTCGACGGGCAGGCCGTCCGGTTCTCGCGCGACGGCGACGCGCTCCTCGTGCCGGTCGGCGGCGACACGCTCTCCACCGTTGAGATCGCCTATTCCGGGACGCCGACGGAAGGGCTCTACGCCTCGGACGCCGCCGGGCAGCGGGTCGTGTTCACGGACGGCTGGCCGGACCGCACGGCCGGTTGGCTCCCCACCGTCCACGCTCCCGCCGACCCGTTCACGCTGGACCTGACGGTCGACGTGCCGGCCGCGCTCGACCTCGCGCTGAGCGGCGAGCCCGTCTCGGACACGGTCGTAGCGGGGCGCCGGGTCGTTCGGTCGCGCCTCGCGTCGAGCGCGCCGGCGTACACGATGGCGTTTGCCGCCGGCCACTTCGTCACGACGCTGGATGCGACCGGCAGCGTGCCCGTCCGTACCGTCCTGCTCGCGGCGGACGCCGACCGCGCGCCCGGCTTCCGCCGCATCCCCGCGCTGCTCGACACGCTCGCCGCGATGCTCGGGCCGTACCCGTACGCGGCGTTCCAGACGGTCGAGGTGCCGATCGCGTACGCCGGCATGGAGAACGCGGCGTCGCCGTTCCTGCGCGCGGCGCTGTACCGCGAGACGGCCGAGGGCCGCGACCCGATCGAGGAGGTCGCGCTCCACGAGCTCGTCCACCAGTGGTGGGGCAACGCCGTGCCGCCGGCGGACTGGCGCGACCTGTGGCTCGCCGAGGGCCCGGCGACGTACCTCATTGCCGAGGCGCTCGGCCGCGTCGGCGGGCCGGACCTGCGGATGCGCCACCTCGCCCGCATCGTCCGCGAGACGCCGCTCGGCGCCGCCCGCCGCCGCCTCGTCCCCGAGGCGCTCGCCCGGCCCGAGGACGCGCTCTCGCTGACCGCATACAACAAGGGCGCCGCGACGCTGCACGTGCTCCGCCTGGCCGTCGGCGAGCGCGCCTTCTGGCAGACGCTGCGCAGCATCCAGGCGGAGCGTCGGCCGCTCTCGACGGCCCGTTTCCAGGCCGAGCTCGAGCGCGCCTCGGGCCGCTCGCTCTCGGCTGTCTTCGCCTACTGGGCGCGCGGGACCGAGATTCCTCGCCTCGAGACGCGCTGGGACCGCGCGGCGCGCACGCTCTCCTGGACGCTCTCGGGCGACGGCGGCACGCTCGCCGGCCTGCCCGTCGAGCTGCTCGTGCGGCAGGGCGACGCGGAGCGCCTCGTGCGCCTCGCCGCCGGCCGCGTGGTGATGCCGGGCGCGGCGCGCCCCGACGTCTGGCCCGTCGGCGTGCTCCTCGACGTGGAGTGAGGCGCGGGACCCGCATCCGACGGCCGGACGTACCGGATATCCGTGCCTGTGAGCAAAACCGCTGGCAAGATGGTTTAAGGCTTAATGTTTAAGGTGAAATGATTTATCCTTAAACGTTAAACCTTAAACCGCATTTATTCAGACATCCACCGAGCCCATGCCCACGACCACCGCCGCGCCCCAGACCGGGGCCATGTCCATCCCCGAGGCGCAGGCCTCGCTCCCGCCGTCGTCCGAGGGCGAGCTCGACCGGCACCTCGCCGACCTCCGCGCGCACGCCGACGAGTGGGCGCTGCTGCCGATCCGCGACAAGATCAAGCTGCTCTGGAAGCTCCGCCGGGCGACGGACCGCGCCGCCGGCGCGTGGGTCACGGCCGCCTCGCAGGCCAAGGGCCTCGCCGTCGGCGACCCGCTGCGCGGCGAGGAGTGGTCCTCGGGGCCGTGGGCGATGCTGAACTACCTCGGGCCGCTCGAGAAGACGCTCCGCGCCGCCGAGCGCGGCCAGCTCGAGAGCCTCGTCAAAGGCCGGACGCGGACGCGGCCGGACGGGCAGGTCGTCGCGCGCGTGATGCCGGACGGCCTCTACGACCAGCTCCTCTTCTCCGGCTTCGCCGTCGACGTGTGGATGCAGCCGGGCGTGACGGAGCAGACGCTGCCCGAGACGATGGCGACGTTCTACTCGGAGAAAAAGCCGACGGGCAAGGTGGCCGTCGTGCTCGGCGCGGGCAACATCGCGTCCATCGCGCCGCTGGACGTGCTGTACAAGCTCTACGCCGAGGGCCAGGTGGTGCTGCTGAAGCTGAACCCGGTCAACGAGTACCTCGCGCCGATCTTCGAGCAGGTCTTCGCGGACTTCATCCGCGCCGGCTACGTCCGCCTCGCGGCCGGCGGCGCGGCCGTCGGCGAGTACCTCACGCGCCACGACGAGGTCGACGAGATCCACGTCACCGGCAGCGCCTCGACGCACGACGCGATCGTTTACGGGACGGGCGCCGAGGGCAAGAAGCGTAAGGCGGCGGACACGCCGGCCATCGACAAGCGGGTCACGAGCGAACTGGGCGGCGTGAGCCCGATCGTCGTCGTGCCCGGCCCGTGGACCGCGGCCGACCTCCAGTTTCAGGCCGAGCACGTCGCGACGCAGAAGACGCACAACGCGGGCTTCAACTGCATCGCGAGCCAGGTGCTCGTGCTGCCCGAGGCGTGGGACCAGAAGGACGCCTTCCTCGACGCCGTCCGCCTCGCGCTCCGCGACGCCGCCGGCCGCCAGCCCTACTACCCCGGCGCCTGCGACCGCACCGACGCGCTCCGCGCCGCCTACCCGTCCGCCGAGACGCTCGGCCCCGAGGGCACGATGACGCTCATCCCGGACGTCCCGGCACACCGCGAGACGTCGGGCAACGGCGCCGGCGCCGGCGCGCCCGAGTACGCGTTCACGACCGAGTTCTTCTCGTCCGCCCTCGCCGTCACGTCGCTCCCCGGCGCCGACGCGGCGGCGTACCTCGACGCGGCCGTGGACTTCTGCAACGAGCGCCTCGCGGGCACGCTCGGCATGTCGATCCTCATCCACCCGAAGACGATCGCGGAGCTCGGCGACCGCTTCGAGGACGCGCTCGCGCGGCTGAAGTACGGCACGATCGGCGTCAACGCGTGGTCCGGCGTGGGCTTCCTCATCGCGCAGGCGGCGTGGGGCGCGTACCCGGGCCACGAGCGGACCGACATCCAGAGCGGGACGGGCGTCGTCCACAACGCGCTGCTGTTCGACGAGGCGCAGAAGACGGTCGTGAAGGCGCCGTTCGCGCCGTTCCCGCGGTCGATCCTCGCCGGCGAGCTGCACACGTC
>JBBSQZ010000075.1:0-12842 GCA_038243565.1 Rhodothermales bacterium
GCACCGGCAGCGCGCGCAGAAGAGCCGACACCGACCACACCCGGTCCCGCAGACCCGGCGCCATCGCTGGCGTCCGCGCGCGCCACCGCCGGCAGAAACGGCCTGCCACCGGCGCCTCCTCCGCCCGCAGCGTCTTCGGCGGACGCGCCAGGTCGTACGCCGCGTCCTCCCGCGCCGCCGATGCCCGGTGCATCACCAGCGCCTGCGAGAAGCCGAGGCCCTGGCGCACCAGGCGGCCGCTCATGTGACGCATCGTGAGGTGCGTTCGCTCGGCGTAGGCCGGGCTCCGGCCCAGGGCGGGGCCCCGGCGCGCCCCGCAGTGAGCTCGAGTCAGGATAGGCCACGCGCCCTCCAACACACAAGCGGGAGACCACCCCGTCTCCAGTCTCCTCAGAACAGTCGCGGCGCCCGGGCCTCCTCGCGCGCCGCCTCGACGACCTTGCGGCTCGCGCGTGGGACCGCCACTGAGTCCAGCTCGTCCGGCCCGAGCCAGCGCATCGGCTCGCCCGTCACCGTTTTCGGCTCGCCCGCCGTGATCCGGCAGCGGAAGGCGTGAAGTCGGACGCGCAGGTGCGAGTACGTGTGGCCCACGACCGCTACCTCGCGGCCGACAGCGACGGTGATGCCGAGCTCCTCGTGGAGCTCGCGCGCGCACGCCTCGGCCGGCGTCTCGCCGGGCTCGACCTTGCCGCCCGGAAACTCCCACAGCCCGCCGAGCATCACGTCCTCGGGCCGGCGCTGCATCAGCACGCGCCCCGCATCGTCCATCACGAGGCCGACGGAGACGACGGCGCGTGGAACCGCCTTTCGCGGCGGAACGACCGGGAACGCCTCGGGCATGCCGAGCGCGAGCGCCTGGCAGACGCCGTTCAGCGGGCACACGGCGCAGGCCGGGTTTTTCGGGGTGCAGACCGTCGCGCCGAGCTCCATGATGGCCTCGTTCCACCGGCCGGGTCGCCCCGCGTCCAGCAACGCGGTCGACAGATCCTGGAGCATCGCGCGCGTGCGCGGCGCCTTGGAGTCCGCGGGGACGGCGAAGGCGCGGGCGAGGACGCGGACGACGTTGCCGTCGAGCACGGCGAGCGGGGCGCCGAAGGCGAGCGACAGCACGGCGGCCGTCGTGTACGGACCGACGCCGGGGAGCGCGCCGAAGGCCGCGGCCGTCTCGGGGATGCGCCCGCCGTGCTCCGCGACGACGGCCTGCGCGGCGCGGTGCAGGTTGCGCGCCCTGGAATAGTAGCCGAGGCCTTCCCACAGCACGAGCACGTCGTCCAGCGGCGCCGCGGCGAGCGCCTCGACGGTCCGGTACCGGACGACGAAGCGCTCGAAGTAGGGCGTCGCCGTGGCAACCTGCGTCTGCTGGAGCATCGTCTCCGCGAGCCACACGCGGTACGGGTCGCGCTGGCCGTCGGCCGTACGCCACGGCATCTCGCGGCGGTTGCCGTCGAACCACGCCGGCAGGGCGTCGTGGAACGCGTCGCGCGCCTCCGGCGAGACGGGCGGCGGGAGGAGCGCCTCTCGAGCCATGCTAGCCGACGATGTCCACGATCAGCACGAGCGTCTCGTCGCTGCCGGCGGACTGCTCGAAGACGACGGCCATCTGGCCGCTCTCCGTCGCGAGCGTCTGCCAGAAGAACGAGCGGTCCACGAGCCAGCTCATCGCCGGCGCGCTCACGACGCGGTAGGCCGCCGGGCGGCCGCCGACCGTCGCCGGCAGCGACACGAGCAGCGGCTGGCCCGCCCGCACCGTGTAGTGCAGCGTGTCGGCACGCGCGGCGTCGCGCGGCGCCGCGGCGCTGGGCGCGGTACGTTGGGCAGACGGCGCAGCGGCGCTCGGGCGTTGAGCCACTGCCACCGCCGGCATGGCAGCCGCGAGGGCCACGGTCAGAGCAACGATCCGGAGACTCACAGGCGTTCCTATGCAGTGGTCGGGCAAGATACGAGGTGCGCTCCTGGCGGCGCTCGCGGCGCTCGCGGCGCTCGCCGCCCCGGCCGCGGCGCAGACGCCGTGGGCTGTCGTCGCCACCGATGGACGTGCCGGCGCCGACTCGATTTCCTCTGTCGAGGCGCTGGACGCCGAGGCGGCCGCCCGCGCCGTCCTCGCCCGCCTGGAAGCCGACGGCTTCCTCGCCGCCCGCGTCGACTCGGCGCAGGCCGGCGCCCTGTTCGTCACCAGAGGCGCGCCGGCCGTCGTCGCCTCGGTCGAGGTCGTCGGCGCGAACGCGCTGGACGACGCCACGACGGGCTGGGCGACGCGGCAGGGCCAGCCGTACCGGCCCGCCAGCCTCGCCGCGGACCTCGAGCGGACGCTGGACCGCTACGCCGCGCGCGGGATCGTCGGGACCCGGATCGTGCCGCGCGTGCGCCTCGACGGCGCGGCCGTCTCCGTGACCGTGGACATTACCGAAGGCGCCGCGGGCGTCGTCGCGGGCATCGAGCTCGCCGGGGCGCGGCGGGCGTCGCGGGCCTTCGCCTCGCGCGTCGCCGGCGTCGCGCCGGGCACCAACCTGGCCGAGGTCGACCCGGCGGAGGTCCAGCGCGCGCTCGAGCAGACCGGCCTGTACTCGGCCGTCGGCGTCCCCGAGCGCGTCGCAGACGCCGACGGGCGCGTGGTTCTGCGCGTGCCCGTCGTCGAGGCGGCGCCCGGCGCCTTCGACGCCGTCCTCGGCTACCTCCCGCCCGCGGGGGGCCGCCCGGGGCAGGTCGTCGGCAGCGGCCGCGTGGACCTCCGCAACCTCTTCGGCGGCGGCCGGACGGTCCGCGTCGCCTTCGACCGGACGCCCGGGCTCGGCTCGGCGCTCCAACTCGCCGCGTCGGACCCGTTCGTGCTCGGCCTCCCGCTGCGCCTCGGCGCCGCGTTCGACGGCCTCGGCCGCGACTCGACGTTCTCGCGCCAGACGTTTCGGCTGGACGCCGGGACGCGCATCGCCGCGGGCCTCGAGGTCACGGCGACCGTCAGCCGCGAGGCCGTCTCGCCGGGGACCTTCGGCGCGCGCCTCATCGGCGGCGTGCCGCGCATCCGGCGCTCGTCGGCCCTCTTCGCCGGCGCGGGCGTGCGGCTGCGGCGCTTCCCCGGCGGAATGCTCGCCGCGCCGCGCCGCGGCCTGCTCCTCGAGGCGACCGTCGAGAGCGGCGTCCGCCGCCGCGACGCGCCGGCCGACAGCGTCGCCGCGGACGCCGTGCGGCAGCAGCGCCTCGTCGCCACGGCCCGCGTCTACGTGCCGACGTTCGCCCGCCAGAGCCTCGCGCTCGGCCTCGACGCCCGCGTCCTCGTCGGCACCCTCGGCGGGACGGCCGCGCCCGGCATCCCCGAGTCGCCCGGCGTCTCGGCCGCCTTCGACGAGGGCGAGCTCTTCCGCTTCGGCGGCGCGTCGTCGCTGCGCGGCTACGACGAGGACGCGCTCGTCGGCAACGTCGTCGGCCGCGTGTTCGTCGAGCCGCGCCTGCACGTCGATGCCGAGTCGTTCGCGTTCGCCTTCTTCGACCTCGGCTACGTCGCCCGGCCGGACCTGCCGCAGCGGCCGGCCGAGCGTGGCCTGAAGCCGGGCTACGGCGCCGGCGCGCAGCTCCGCACCGGCCTCGGCCTCATCACGCTGACGTACGCGCTGCGCCCCGGCCTGCCCGCCGGCCGCGGCCGCATCCACGTCGGCCTCGGATTTGGATTGTGAGGAATGGGAAATGGACTGGACGAGGTGCCTTGCGAAGTTCCAGGCGTGCTTTGCCCGTAATACTTAGCGCGATATTCAACACGTGCCATCCTGAGCAAAGCGAAGGATCTCAACTCCGACCCTTCAGCCTCGCATGAATGGTTGCGTCGAGATCCTTCGCAGGCTCAGGATGACACGGTAGAGAGGGCGGTGCACATTCCGTCCTCCGTCCTCCGTCCTCCGTCCTCCGTCCTCCGTCCTCCGTCCTCCGTCCTCCGTCCTCCGTCCTCCGTCCTCCGTCCTCCGAATTTCCTGCAATGCCGGGTTAGGCAGCGCGATGTGCCTCGCCGAACCCGCCGCGCCCGGACGTACCTTCGCCCCGTCCCGCGCCGCGCCCCCTTTCGGACCGTATGCCCCGATCCGCTCTGCCGACCGCCGTTTTCGCGGCCGTGCTCCTGTTCGCCGCCGGCCTCGCCGCGTGCGACGACGCGCCGGGCCTGCCCGCCGAGGTCCAGCGGCCGTCCGTGACGGCCTTCGCGCTCACTCCCCTGAGCGACTCGCTCGCGACCGATGCGCCGACGGCGTCTATCCCGCTCGCCATCGAGGCGACGCTCGCCGGCGAGGGCCGCATCGTCGTCCGTGTCGTCGTCCGCTACGGCGAGACGGCTACGACGCGCGACTCGCTCGTGACGCAGGTCCGCGTCGAGGCGCAGCCCGGGCTGGTCCGCATCGAGCTCCCGCTGACGCTGCCGCGCGGCGCGACCGGCGAGTACGCCGTGACGCTGCTCACTGAGGGCGCCGACGGCCGCACCGGCGACGGCGCCTCGGGCGTCTTCCGCTTCCGCGCCGCCAGTCTCGGCCCGCCCGCCGTCTCCAACGTGACCGCCCCGGCGACGGTCACGCGGCCAGCCAGCCAGAACGCCGCCTCGACGCCCTTCCGCATCACCGCAGACGTCTCGGACCCCGACGGCCTCGCCAACATCGCCGCGGTCGTCGTGACGGACGAGACCGGCGGCGTCATTCAGGAGCTGTTCGACGAGGGGCGGACCGGCCGCTCGGACGGCGACGAGCGTCCCGGAGACGGCCGCTACACGGTCACCCTCGGCATCCCGTTCGGCTTCGCACCCGGCACGTACACGCTCGCCATCGTCGCGCTGGACCGCGCCGGGACGCAGAGCGCCCCCGCCCCGTTCACGTTCGAGGTCCGATGATCCGCCGCCTCCTCGCCCTCGCGGCGCTCGTGCTCCCGCTCGCGGCGCACGCCCAGACGCTCGACACCGGCCGCGGGCCCGTCCGCCTGCTGCCGCTCGGCGCCCGCAACGGCGTGGCCGTCCTCGACGGCGGCACCGGGACGCTCTACGCCGGCCCGCGCCTCGTCGTGATCGCGCCCGACGGCACGTTCCGATTCCCGCCCGGCGACACCTACCCACCGGGCCAGAACCCCTTCGACCCGGCGACGAGCATCGCCGCGCGTGTCTATGCCGTCGACGCCCGCGGAAGCGCTGTCTGGGTCGGGCTGGGGTTTAAAGACGCCGCCGTCGATTCCGAAAGGCCGCCCGACACGGCCGCCGGCTTCGCCGTCTCGACCGATGGCGGGCAGACGTTCACCTACCGCTTTGCCGCGACGGATCAGTTCGCGGACACGCTCGTGACCTATGGCGTCTCGACGCTCCGCGCCGTCCCGACCGTCGTCCCGCAGTTCGCCGCGCCGCTCGACATCGCCATCGCCCGCGGCGACACGGTCTACGCCGCAACGCAGGCGGGTGGCCTGCGCCGCACGACCGATGGCGGCCGCACGTGGCGCCGCATCGTCCTCCCGCCGGACTCGCTCGTGTCGCTGGACCCGACGCAGCCGTACGACTTCGTCTACGATCCCGGCGAGAGCCTCTTCGCCGACTCGGGCCTCAACTTCGCGCCGCTCTCGGTCCTCTACGACGAGACCGGAACGCTGTGGGTCGGGACGCAGTCGGGCCTCAACCGCTCCTTCCGCGTCCCCGGCGCCGAAGATCCCGGCTGGGTCCGCTACCTCGACTCGCCCTTTCGCAACACGGACGGCACGGCCGTCGGGCCGGTCGGCAACCTCGTCTACGCCCTCGAGGCGCGCCCCGACGCGGCCGGTCGCGACGCCGTCTGGGCCGCCTGCTGGCCGTCCGGCGTCCCCGGCCAGACCGAGTCCGAGCAGTACGGCGTCGTCGTGTGGCGCGGCGACGACGCCGAGGGCTACGCCCGCTTCGAGACGGTCCTGCTCGACGTGCAGGTCTACGACCTCGCCTTCGACGCGACGCAGGCCTACGCCGCGGCCGGCTCGCGCGGCCTCTACATTTCGGACGATGACGGCACCTCGTGGCGCGCCGTCACCGTCTTCCTCGGGTCCGACGGGCGGGCGCTGCCCGTCCGCACCGGCGTCGATGTGCTCGCCGTCGCGACGACGCCGGCCGGCCTGTACGTCGGGACGCTGGACGGGCTCCTCTTCTCGACCGACGGCGGGCGCACGTTCGAGGTCCTCCGCGCGAGCAACGAGCCCGGCGCCGACACGTCCGGCGACGGCACCCGCATCAACGTGCCGGACGTGGACGTCTACGCCTACCCCAACCCGTTCACGCCCAGCCGCGACGGCGACCTGCGCGTCCGCTTTACGCTCGGCTCAGCCAGCGACGTGACGCTGCGCGTGTTCGACACGGCGATGAACGCCGTCCGGACGGTCTCGGCCGGCAGGCGCGGCGCGGGGCCGAACGAGGTGTCGTGGGACGGCCTCTCGGACGACGGCCTGCGCGTCGCCAACGGCGCCTACGTCTACGTCGTCTCGGCCGGCGGGCGGCAGCTCTCGGGCCGCATCCTGGTGTTCAAGTGAGCCTCCCTTTTGTTCCGCCGATGCGCCTCGCCCTCGTCCTCGCCCTCCTCGCGCTCGCCGCGCCCGCCCGCGCGCAGGGGCCGGCGGCGTTCTCGCGCCTCGGCATGGGCGCCCGCGCCGTCGCCGGCGCGGGCCAGGTGGCGGACATCTCGGGCGACGCGACGCCGTTCCTGAACCCGGCGCTCGCGCCGTACCAGGTCGGGCAGGCCATCGAGCTGTCGGCTGCTGCGCTGACCTTCGACCGGCAGTGGCAGGCCGTCCAGGTCGGCGCGCCGCTGCGGCCGCGCGCCGGGATCACGGCAGGCGTGCTCCACGCCGGCGTGAGCAACATCGACGGCCGCGACCAGAGCGGCTACCCCACGGGCACGCTCAAAACCGACGAGTACGCCTTCTTCATCGCCTTCGGCATCCGGATGACGAACCGCGTCTCGGGCGGCCTCGGCCTGCGCCTGTACCGCTCCGAGGCGTTCGAGGGCGTCACGCCGCCGACGACGGTCGGCGTGCAGCTCGGCCTCGCGGCGCGCCTCACGGACCGCCTCGCCGTCGGCCTCGTGGCCGACGACCTCTTCGCGCGCTACGAGTGGAACGCCTCGGCCGCGGGCGGCGGCTCGGCGACGGACCCCTTCCCGCGGCGCATCACGGCCGGCGCGGCCTACGGCCTCGGCACGCGCCCCTCGGGCCGCTCGCGCGGCAGCGTCTCGGCCGACGTCGAGCTGACGACGCTCGCGCAGGACGTCACGCGCCCCGGCGGCACGACGGTCGTCGGCTCGACGATCGGCACGGACAACGAGACGCTCGAAGTCACCCGCGCAGAGGTCCGCGGCCGCGTCGGCGGCGAGCTCTGGCTCGCCGACGTCTTCGCCGTCCGTGCCGGCGTAGACCGCCTCGGGTCGGACCTCAACGAGGCGCGCCCGGCCCTCGGCTTCGCCCTCCGCCAGCGCTTCACGGACCTCGACGCCCGCATCGACTACACCGCGGCGCTCGAACCGTACGGCACGGGCATCCTGCACATGGCCACGGTCCGGCTGGGGCTGTAGGAGGATTGGGGATTGGGGATTGGGGATTGGGGATTGGGGATTGGGGATTGGAGGAACGAGGCGCCGCGGTTTGTTCCGCCGCCCGCCCGGGCCGCCGACGACCGCGTAGGGGCACCGCGTGCTGTGCCCACCCGTCCCTGGATGCCACAAACCATCCGCCGGAAACGCCGGCGGTAGGGGCACACCGTCCCGCCGGATGGCACGCCCAGCCCGGCACCTCGACATACGCCTCGCCGCGGCGCTCCCCGATCGGCGCGTGGTGTGCCCACCTCGCAGGATTCCGCTGACCCCGCCGTTATTTCGCCCCGCCCGTCGCAAATCCAAACGCCGCGAGGAGCGCATCCAGGCCGATGCCTGTAGCGCCGGTGCGGAAGCGGAGCGTGCAGAAGAGGTCCAGCAGGAGCATCTGCGCGGCGTGGATCGGGACGGCGATCCAGAACGAGCGGCAGCGCCAGACGAGCGCGCCCAGCGCGAGCCCTCCGAGGACCGAGAGGTACGCCTCGGCCGGCGGCTTGTCCGCGTGCAGGATCGCGAACGGGACCGTCTGCACCACGATCGCGAGCGGCGCGCCGAGCGCCGGCGCCGTCCCGAAGAGGACGAACCCGCGCCAGAGGTACTCCCAGCCGACCCAGTAGAAGACGAAGAGCGCCTCGTAGAGCGCGAAGGCCGTCCACGAGTCGCGCGCGCCGAAGAAGTGCGGGTACTGCGCCTGGAAGCCCGCGCCGTCCGACAGGACCCACGTGCCGACGGCGACGAGCGGCAGGTACGCCAGCGCGAGGCCGCCGGCGAGGCGCCAGTCGCCCAGCCCGAGGCCCGCTGCGGACGGCCGCCAGCGGAACGCCGCGACGAGGATCAGGACCGGAATGACGAAGCCCGTCAGGCCCTGCATCCCGAACCACCACGCCCACGCGCCGAACTCCGGATCATCGGTCCCGAGCGGGTTGCCGAGGTCGTGGTAGACGCTGCGCGTGCCGAGCTGCACCTGCACGAGCACGAGCAGCGTCGCCGCGATGAGGACGGCGCCCGCGCGGCGCTGCGCAGGCGAGAGGTCGGCGATGCTCGCGCGGAGGGCGCGGAGCTCGGCGGCGAGGCGGGACACGGCGGAGGGATCGGGAAACGCCGAAGATATCGGCCGCAGCGCTACTCGGCCGGTGCGGCGGGTGCCGCCGTTCGGAGCGGTTCGCGGCGCTCGGCGATGCGCACCGGGTCGCCCTCCTTCAGGCCGGACTGCCCCGAGACGATGATGGCCTCGCCCGGCCGCACGCCCGAGCGGATCACGACCGTCTCGCCCGACGTCGGGCCGAGCTCGACCTCGCGGCGTACGGCCTTCACCGAGCCCTCAGGGCCGTCGGCGACGTAGACGGCCGGCGTGTCGCCGTCGCGCACGATGGCGTCCTGCGGGACCACGACGACGTTCTCGAGGATGTCGCGTGTGATGGCGAGCCGCACGACCATCGCCGGCTTGAGGGCACCGTCGCCGTTGTCGACCTGGATCTCGACCGGGAACGTCCGCGTCTGCGGGTCTACGGCGACGCCGACGAACGTTACGCGGCCGCCTCGCGCGCCGGCCTCGCCGCCGCCCGTCGACGTGACGCGCACCTGGGCGCCGACGCGGACGGCGCCGGCGTAGCGCTCCGGCACGCCGGCCTCGATCTTGACGGCCCCGCCCGAGACGATCCGCACGACGGGCTTGCCCGGCGAGGCGAGCTCGCCCGGCCCCATCAGGCGCTCCTGCACGACGCCCGCGAAGGGCGCCACGACGCGCGTGTTGCCGAGCTGCGTCTGGGCCGAGCGGACGCCCGCCTGGCTGGCGCTCTCGCCGGCCCGCGCCGCGACGACGCCCTGCTGGGCCGCCCGCACCTGGCCCTGTGCCTGCGCGATGCCGGCATCGGCCTGCGCGACGCCCGAGCGCGCGTTGGCGAGCTGCGTCTCGACCGAGCGGAACTCGAGCGCCGAGAGGATCGAGTCGCGGACGAGCGGCAGCTGGCGGCGGTACTGGTCCTGCGCGAGGTCCAGCTGCGCCTGGGCGGCCTGGCGCTGGGCGCGCGCGGCGCGGACGCCCGCCTCGGCCGTGGCGACGCCGGCCTGCGCCTGCGCGATGCCGGCCCGCGACTGCGCTACGCCGGCCTGCGCCTGTGCCACGCCGGCCTGCTGGCCCGTGGCCCGCACCTGCGCGACCGTCGCGCCGGCGCGCACGGCCGTCCCGACGGCGGCGACGTACGTCAGCGTGCCGGGCACGTCGGGCGAGAGCGCCGCGTCGTTGTTCGTCGCGACGGTGCCCGTGAGGTCGATGACGTCCTCGAAGAGGCCGGGGTCGGCCGCGAGCACCTCGACGGCGGCGGCGGTCGAGGTCGAGTCGGACGCGGCAGCGTCGGCGTCTGGCTTGCCGCCGCCGCAGGCCGAGAGGGCGAGCGCGAGCGCGAGAAGAGGGAGGAAGCGGGTCATTGGGGTCTGCCGAGGGTGAGCCAGCGGAAACGTCAGAGAAGGGTGTCGGCTACTGGCCGCCGGTCGTCGTGCCGCTGGTCGGCGCGGCGGCCGTCAGCGCCGGGTCGGCGATGATGCCGGTCGAGCGCTCGTAGGCGGACCGCGCGACGAGCGCGTCGAACGTCGCCTGGAGGAAGTTCAGGCGCGCGACGTCGAGGTTCTGGCTCGCCACGCGGACGTCGACCTGCGTCGCGACGCCCTCGGCGAGGCGCGCCGCGGCGAAGTCGTAGGCCGTCTGCGCCGTCTCGACCGTCTGGCGCTGCGTGGCGAGGCGCCGCCGGGCGCTCTCGAGGTCGCGGAGGGCGCCGGCGACCTCGAGGCGCGCCGCGTTCGTCGCCTGCTCGAGGCGGATCTGCGCCTGGTCGATGGCGATCTGGTTCTGCTGGGCGCGGTAGCGCGTCTGGAAGCCGTCGAAGAGCGTCCAGTTGAGGCGCAGGCCGACCGAGAGCGCGGGCTGCCAGTAGGTCCCCGAGAAGAAGCCCCGCGAGCCCGTCTGGAAGGTGAACGGGTCGGCCGCGTCGGGCGTCGTCAGGAAGTTGCGGTCGTCCGGGATGTTGCCCGAGTAGCTGGCGTTGAGGAACGCGCTGAGGCTGGGCGTCGCCTGCGCCCGCGTGATGTCGCGCTGGACCTCCTGGAGGCGGATCGCGAGGCGCGCCTGCGCGAGGTCCGGCCGCCCGTCGAGCGCGCGCGCCGAGGCGGCGGCGAGGCCGACGGTCCGGAAGAGGGTGTCCGGCGCGTCGAGCGCGCCGACGAGGACGACCGGCGCGCCGGTCGGCAGGCCGAGCGTCAGCAGCAGCCGGTCGCGGGCCGTCTGCGCCTGCGCCTCGGCTTGGACGAGCGCCGTCTCGGCGTTGGCGAGGTCGACGTCCGCGTTGAGGCGCTCGAGGACGGGCCGGACGCCCTGCGCCACCAGGAGGCTCGCGTCCTGCGCCGTCTCGCGGGCGCGCTGCACGGACGCCCGGCGGACGCCGATCTGCGCCTCGGCGAGGAGCGCGCCGTAGAACGCCTGCCGCGCCTGCTGGAGCGCCTCATCGCGCCGCTGCAGCGCCGCCTGGCGGCTCACCTCGACGAGGCTCTTCGCCCCGCGCAGCGCCGCGAACGCCGTCCCGGAGTAGAGCGGCTGCGTCACCGAGAGGGTGTTCAGGAACGAGTTGTCGGTCCCGAACGGGTTGGCCCCGTTCGCCGGGTTGTAGCCGACGGCGTTCTGCCCCGCGCCGATGCGGCGGTTGTACTCGGCGAGCGTGATCGGCTCCGTCGCCGGGTCGCCGTCGGTCCGCGCCGTCTCGTTGTACTGGAGCCAGCCGATGGCGCCGATGCCGCCGAAGATGCCGCCCGCCGACGACCCCGCAAAGGGGTTCGCCTGGACGACGTTGCGCGTGTACGACGACGCCAGCGCCACGTTGGGGTAGAGCGTGCCGACCTGCTGGCGCACCTGCGCCTGCGCCGTGGCCACGTCGAGCTCGGCGAGGCGCACGGCGTAGCCGCGCTCGACCGCGATCGCCTCGGCGGCCTCGACCGTGAGCGGGATCGCGCCGGCCGGCACCGCGCCGATCGTCGCGACCGAGACGGCCGTCGTGTCGATGATGCTCGCGGTGTCGGGCTGCTGGGCGGCGGCGGGGAGGGCGAGAACGGCGACGATGCCGCCGGCAATCAGAAAGCGCATGGTCAGGCCGGGTCCGGCGCGGCGAGGAGCCCGTCGAACAGGACGGTCGTGATGAAGGACGCCGAGGCGGCGGGCGTCGCGAACGGAGGTGCGGCGTGGCCCGAGGCAGCGCACGCTGCGGGCGTCGTCGCGAGCATGTGGCTGCGGACGTTGCCCATGAGCAGGTGCGCGACCGGGCGCGCAGGGAGCTGGCGCAGCGCGCCGGCCGCCATCGCCGCCTCGATCGGGGCCGTCACGGCGTCGATCACCAGGTCGAAGCGGCTCACGAAGAAGGCCGCCTGCTCGGGGTCGAGCATCCGGCGGTGGCCGTCGCGCATGAACATCAGGAAGTGGCTGCGGTGCGCGTCGAAGTGGCCGACGAGGCCCTCGATGAACCCGCAGAAGGTGCGCCGCGCCGCGGCGGGCGTCGCGAGGTCCACGCCCTCGGGGAACGCGGCGGCGACGACGCCGAGCAGCCCGCCGAGCACGACCTCCTCGAAGAGCGCCTGGTACAGCTCATCCTTGCCGCCGGGGAAGTAGTTGTAGAGCGTGCCCTTGCCGAACTCGGCGCGCTCGGCGATCTCGTCGACCGTGGCGCCGTCGAAGCCCTTGTCGCCGAAGACGGCGAGGGCGGCGCCCAGCATGGCGCGGCGCCGCGCGAGGCGCTCGCGCTCGCGGCGGCCGGGCGTATCCTCGGCGGTAGGCGGGAGGAGGAGCATGAAGGAGAGGTGACCGCCGGGTCACGTACTGGACGGCTGGGTCAGTTCGGGTACCGAGGCGTCAGTACTCACCGCCCTGTGCCGGGTTGCGGTGCGCCGTGCGAAGAGGCCGGGAAGCAAAAAGGCCCCCGCGCAGCGCGCGGAGGCCTCGGCCGGACAGGACGTTAGAGAGGACCCGTTCGTGCTCTTTTCGGTGCAGGTCTGAGGCTGGACGGCGAACGCCTCGGCGAGGCGCCCCTACCCAGGCACGGCGCTCACCGCCGCCCGCGGCTCTGGTAGGGCGCGCTCGCCGAGCGCGCCGCGTCCGAGCGGATGCCCGCTGCGCTACATCACGTCGTCCATCCCGTGCACGCCGAGGAAGTCCACGACGTCCTTCACCTGCTGCGCCTTGTCGCGGTGGCACACGAGCACGGCGTCGCCGGTGTCCACCACGACCGTGTCGCGCATGCCGACGAGGACGAC
>JBBSQZ010000076.1:0-12740 GCA_038243565.1 Rhodothermales bacterium
ACCGCGGCGCCTCGTTCAACCCACCCCCCATCCCCCAACCCCCATCCCCCATCCCCCATCCCCCTTGACCGATCTCAACGCCCGCATCGACGCTCTCACCGCGACGCCCGCGGACTCCTCCGATGTCGACGACGCCCGCGCGGCGGCGCTGGACCTGCTCGCGGCCCTCGAGGCCGGCACCATCCGCGCCGCCGAGCGCGGTGACGATGGCGTGTGGCGCGCCAACGCGTGGGTGAAGCGCGGCATCCTGCTCGCGCTGCGCCTCGGCCGCATGACGGACCAGACGGCCGGCCCGTTCGCCTTCTTCGACAAGGACACGATGCCGCCGCAATCGTTCGACATCGACCGCGGCGTGCGGATCGTGCCCGGCGGATCGAGCATCCGCCGCGGCGCCTACGTCGCCCCGGGCGTCGTGTGCATGCCGCCGATGTACGTCAACGTCGGCGCGTACGTGGACGGCGGGACAATGGTGGACTCGCACGCGCTCGTCGGCTCGTGCGCGCAGATCGGGCGCGACGTGCACCTCTCGGCGGCGGCGCAGATCGGCGGCGTGCTCGAGCCCGTCGGCGCGGCGCCTGTGGTTATTGAAGACGGCGTGTTCGTCGGCGGCGGATGCGGCGTCTACGAGGGGACGGTCGTGCGCGCGGGCGCCGTGCTCGCAGCGGGCGTGGTGCTCACGCGCGGCAGCCGCGTCTACGACCTCACGACCGAGACCGTGCTCCGCGCTGAGGGCGAGCGGCCGCTCGAGATCCCCGCCGGCGCCGTCGTCGTCCCCGGCGCCCGCGCCGTCGACTCGGACTTCGGCCGGGCGAGCGGCCTGAGCGTCGCGGCGCCGGTCATCGTCAAGATCCGCGACGCGAGCACGGACGCGAGCACGACGCTCGAGGACGCGCTGAGGTAGGGTAAAAGAGTTTGGAGTTTGAAGTTTGAAGAGAGGGAAGCTCAACGCGTAGTCGGTCGGCCTCTCCAAACTCCAAACTGCATTTCCTCCTAGCGCCTCGGCCGGCTGAACATCGAGGCGACGAAGGCGACGACGGCGGTGTAGAGCGCGCCGCCGAGCCAGAGGCCGGCGATGAGGAACGGCGTCCGCGTGCCCTGGTCGAGGGCCAGCAGGATCGTCATGATCCCGTTCTGGACCGTCGCCACGACGAGCGCGCCGAGGAAGGCCTGCGGCGGCGCGACGCGCGTGTTCTCGCCCTGGTCCGACCGGAAAAGGCCCACGACGAAGCCCATCAGCGTCTTCACGAGCGCGTTGAGGCCGAACATCACCGGGTTCGTCAGGATGTCCATCAGCAGGCCCGCCGAGAAGCCGGCGACGGCACCCGCCATGCGCCCCCGCTTGATGGCCGTCAGCGCGACGAAGAGCAGCACCACGTCCGGCACGACGCCCCACAGGGCGAGCTTGCCGAAGACGAGCCACTGCAGGAGCACCACGCCGAGGCCGGCAACGAGTCGGCGGAGGAAAACGGGCATGAAAGGCTAAAAATTCGGTTTAAGGTTTAACGTTTAATGTTTGGCGCAGCAACCTTAACCATCAAACCTTAAACCGGGAAGTTCAATTCTCCTCCTCGTTCGGCCCCGGCTGGACGTCCGGGCGGCGGCCCGTCGCGAGCGCGCGCACGATGCCGTCCATCGCGCCCGTGATGCGGCTGCCCTGCTCGGTGTAGTTGTTGGCCATGATCGAGAAGGCGATGGTCTGGCCGGACGGGCCGGCGACGTAGCCCGAGAGGCAGCGGGCGTACGAGATCGAGCCCGTCTTGGCGTGCACCGGCACGTCGGCGAGGCGGTTGCGGAGCGTGCTTCCGGCGCCGCCGCCCGTAGGCAGCGAGGCGTAGAAGGCGCCGTAGGCGGGGTGCGTGCGCATCGTCCGCAGCAGCGCGACCATCGCGGCGGGCGTGATGAGGTCCTTGCGCGAGAGCCCCGAGCCGTCCATGATGGACAGGTCGTCGACGTCCGGCGCGCCGGCGCGCGTGAGGAACGCCTTGACGCGGGCGACGCCGGCCGCGGCGGAGCCCTCGGGCGTGAGCGCGCGCAGGAGGTGCTCGGCGTAGAGGTTGTCGGACTCCTGGTTGGTGTGCGCGACGATGCGCGCGAGCGTCGGCGAGACGGACGTCAGCAGCGGCTGCGCGCCGTCATAGGTCGGCCGGTCCGCGAGGTCGTCGACGTCCCAGAGCGTCGCCTGCGAGACGTCGATGCCGGCGGCAGCGAGGCGCGCGGCGAAGGCGCTGACGGCGTAGCGCGTCGGGTTGGCGACGGGCAGGCGCAGCGTCGCGCGGCCCGAGGCGGCGCTGCCGGTGATGGTGAACTCGTCCGACCCGAGCGCGCGCCGGATGACGAGGCGCCCGCGGCGGCCCGCAGGCTCGGACGGCGCGCGGCGGATCGTCGCGAAGCCGGCCGGGCTCGCCTCGACCTCGTTGCCCGAGATGCGCAGGCCGAGCAGGTTGTCCGCGTAGGCCAGCCCGCCGATGGCCGGCGCGTAGGACTCGGCCGTGACGTGCGTCACGTCCCAGCCCTCGGGGTACGGCTCGTCGTCCGTCCGGTCGTCGTCGCCGATGATGCGGCCCTCGATGCGGCGGACGCCCGCGGCGTAGAGCGCGTCGGCCCACCGCGTGAGCGGGTTGTCGAGGTTCTGCATCGCGTCCGTGCCGAAGGTCGGGTCGGCGGCGCCGCGGATGACGAGGTCGCCGCGGAGCGTGGCGCCCTGCGTCTGGCCGAGGTGGTAGAGGCCCGTCGTGAAGCGGAAGTCCGGGCCGAGCGCGTCGAGCGCCGTCGCCGTGGTGAACAGCTTGAGCGTCGAGGCGGGCAGCAGCAGCGTCCCGGCGTTGCGCGACGTGATGACGCGGCCCGTCTGCGCGTCGACGGCGAGGACGCCCCAGATGGCGGACGGCAGCGCGGCGTCCGCGAGGATCTCCTCGACGGCGGCGGCCGTCGGCGTGTCGGCGTCGCCGCCCGAGGCGACGGCGGTGCGCGGCGCGGCGAGCACGGCGAGCCCGAGGAGGGCGAGCAGGAGGGCCGCGAGGCGCGGCGAGGCGGACGTCATGGACAGGTCGGTGGGCCGGCCGGCAAGCTACGCGGCGGGGCATGTGGGGCGGGCGTCTCGCTCCGGTGCCGGTCGGTGGCCCGAAAGTTTGGAGTTTGAGGTTTGGAGAGGTCGGCTACCACGCTCGGCCCATGCCGAATTGCTGTGCCTACCTCCTCTTCAAACTCCAAACTTCACACCCTACCGACCCCTGCCGCCTCGACAGCGCATCCACCCTACCCCCCCGTCGGCGCCGTCTGCGCGTCGGCCATCGCCGCGGCGCGTGTGGCGTTGGCGGCTTCCTGCGGCGCGTGGACCGGGTCCGGCGGAAGCGGCTCGGACCAGGCGCGGCCGTCGGCGGCGAGGAGGCGGTCCGAGGCGGCCGGGCCCCACGTGCCCGCAGCGTAGTTCGGCAGCTCGGCCGGCGGCGTCTCGTCCCACGCGTCCAGGACCGGCTGCACGACGGCCCACGCGGACTCGACCTGGTCCGAGCGCATGAACAGCGTCGCGTCGCCGCGGACGGCGTCCATGAGCAGCGTCTCGTAGGCTTCGGGCGGGCCCTCGCCGTAGGTCTCGTCGTAGTCGAAGCGCATCGAGACCGGGTGCAGCAGCATCTGCGGGCCGGGGCGCTTGGCCTGGAAGCGCAGCACGACGCCCTCGTCGGGCTGGATCCGCAGGACGAGGCGGTTCGGGCGGAAGGCCTCGTCGGCGCCGGCGGGGAAGGCGCGGTGCGGGACCGGCCGGAACTCGACGGCGACCTCGCTCACGCGCCGCGGCAGGCGCTTGCCCGTCCGCAGGTAGAACGGCACGCCCTGCCAGCGCCAGTTGTCGATCTCGACCTTGAGCGCGGCGTACGTGTCGGTCGTCGAGTGCGGGTTCACGTTGGGCTCGGCGCGGTAGCCGACGACCGACTCGCCGGCGACGTAGCCCGGCCCGTACTGGCCGCGCACGGCGACCTCGGCCACGCGGTCCTCGGTGATCGGGCGGATCGCGTGCAGCACGTCGACCTTCTTGGAGCGGATCTCGTCGGCCTGGAACGCGACCGGCGGCTCCATCGCGACGAGGCACAGCAGCTGCATGAGGTGGTTCTGGACCATGTCGCGCAGCGCGCCGGCGGTCTCGTAGTAGCCGCCGCGGTGCTCCACGCCGACCGTCTCGGCGACGGTGATCTGGACGTTGTCGACGTAGCGGCGGTCCCAGACGGGCTCGAAGAGGGTGTTCGCGAAGCGCAGCGCGAGCACGTTCTGGACGGTCTCCTTGCCGAGGTAGTGGTCGATGCGGTAGATCTGGCACTCCTTCGCGCCCTTGAGCAGCTCGGCGTCGAGCGCGCGCGCCGTCTCGAGGCTCCGCCCGAACGGCTTCTCGACGATCAGGCGGTCGCGCTCGGGGTCGTCGAGCAGGCCGGCCGCGCCCAGCCCCTGCGCGATCGGCCCGACGAGGAATGGCGCGACGGAGCAGTAGAACACGCGGTCCGGCGTCGGCCCGCCCTTGGCGAGCGCGTCGAGCCTCTTCTTGAGCGCCGTGTACGTCACGGGCGTCGTCGCGTCGCCGTGGACGTACGTCAGGCGGCTGGCGAACGACTCCCAGTCTTCCTTGTCGACCTGGCTCGGGAAGTAGCGGCCGAGCGTCGTCGCGGCGTCGCAGGTAAACGTCGTGAACGAGTCGTCGTCCATCTCCTGCCGGTCCACGCCGACGATGTCGAGGCGCTCCGGGAGGTGGCCCTCGCGGTGGAGGTCGTAGAGCGCCGGCAGGAGCTTGCGGTGGGCGAGGTCGCCGGCGGCACCGAAGAGGATGAGCTGGATGGCGGGCGGGAGGCTGTTCATCGGGCGTGGTCAGGTGGGACGGCTTCTGAACGCGCCGCGCGCCGCGGCGTTCGCGTCGGGCCATGGGGCAAGAGGGATGGGGCATGAGGCGAAGTGCCTTTCGCCCCATGCCTCGTGCCCCAGCCCCCATGCCCTTCCGTTGCTCAGCAACGGCGTCGCACAGGATGACGCGCCACCTGTCGCTCCCCCGCGCGACGTTGCGGGTCCACACACCGCCTCCGCCCATGCCGCCCGTCCTCACGCCGGATCAGCTCCTCGAGCACTGGCTCGGCCACCGCCGCCTCACGCGCCGCACCATCGCCGCCTTCCCCGACGACGACGCCTTCGCCACCTTCTCCATCGCCGAGATGCGCCCGTTCGCGGCCCTCGTCGGCGAGCTGCTCGGCGTCGGCGTGCCGACGCTGCGCGGCGTCGTCACGGGCGACTGGCCCTACGAGCCCGCCGCGCCGCCGGCCACGCGTGCCGAGGCGCTCGCGGCGTGGGACGCGCAGACGCCCGAGATCGAGGCGCTCTGGGCGCAGATCCCGGCCGAGCGCTTCCAGGACGTCGAGACGGCGTTCGGGCAGTGGACGATGCCCGTCTGGGCGCTCGTGCTGTACGCCGTCGACAACGAGGTGCACCACCGCGGGCAGGGCACGGTCTACCTGCGCGCGCTCGGCGTCGAGCCGCCGGCCTTCCCGGAGCGGGGCTAGGCCGGCAGCGCCGCGCGGATTACAGCCCGGCGGGCAGCCACTGGGCGTGGAACGTGCCCTCGCGGTCGGTCCGCTGGAAGGTGTGGGCGCCGAAGAAGTCGCGCTGCGCCTGGACGAGGTTCGCCGGCAGCCACGCCGAGCGGTAGCTGTCGAGGTAGTCCAGCGCGGCCGACATCGCGGGCGTCGGGATGCCGGCGCGGGCGGACGCCGCCGAGGCGACGCGCAGGCTCTCCTGGCACGTCCGGACGAGCTCCGCCACGGGCGGCGTCACGAGCAGGTTCGCCACGTCGGGCTCGTCCGCGAACGCGGCGCGGAACGTCTCGAGCATGGCTGCGCGGATGATGCAGCCGCCGCGCCAGATCTTGGCGACCTCGCCCAGTTTGAGGCCGAAGCCGTACTCGTCGGACGCCGTGCGGAGGAGGGCGAAGCCCTGGGCGTACGTCACGAGGAAGGCGGCGTGGAGCGCGCCCTCGAGCGCCGCCACCATGTCCGCCTGCGACGTGTCGATGTGCCGATCCGGCTCGCCGAGGAGCTTGGCCGCAGCGACGCGCTCCTGCTTCAGGGCCGAGATGTAGCGCGCCGAGACGGCGGCGTCGATGGTCGGGATGGGGACGCCGAGGTCGAGCGCGTCCTGGCTCGTCCACTTGCCCGTGCCCTTCTGCTTGGCCGTGTCCGCGATGGCGTCGAGGAGGTAGCGGACGTCGGCGGGCGAGGTCACGTCTGAGAGGGCAGCTCTGGCCGTCGCGCCGGCGACGCCGCCGGTGCCCGGCGCGTCGGTCGCGGGTGACTCGGCGCCAAGCGCCTCGTGCGGGCTCTGCGCCGCCGGCATCGCGCCCAGGTCGACGGCCGCGTCGTCCGGGTGGTCGAAGATGTCGGCCGTGATCTCGATGAGGAAGGACTGGAGCTGGCCCTCGTTCCACGCCGTGAAGGTCGTGGCGAGGTCCGGGTTGGACATGCCGGTCCCGCGCTTGAGCAGGTCGTACGCCTCGGCTATGAGCTGCATCAGGCCGTACTCGATGCCGTTGTGGACCATCTTGACGTAGTGGCCGGCCGCGCCCTCGCCGAGGTGCGCCACGCACGGCTCGCCGTCGACCTTCGCCGCCATGGCCTCAAGGATCGGCGCGACGCGGTCGTAGGCGTCGATGGGCCCGCCGGGCATCATGGACGGCCCGCGGCGCGCGCCCTCCTCGCCGCCCGAGACGCCCATGCCCATGAAGTGCAGGCCCATCGCGGTCATCTCGGCCTGCCGGCGCTGCGTGTCGCGGAAGTACGAGTTGCCGCCGTCGATGAGCAGGTCGCCCGGCGCGAGGTGCGGCGCGAAGGACGCGATGACCGAGTCGACCGGCTTGCCGGCGGGGACCATCACGAGGATCGCGCGCGGCGTCGGCAGGGCGGCGAGGAAGGCGTCGCGGTCGGTGGTGGACACGAGCGCGCGGCCGCCGGCCTCCTCCTGGAAGCCGGCCGTGGCCTCCTCGCCGAGGTCGAAGCCGGCGACGGCGAAGCCCGCGTCGAGGGCGTTCAGGGCGAGGTTGCGGCCCATCACGCCGAGGCCGACGACGCCGAGGGAAAGGTCAGGCATTGGGAAATACGGGAATGGGAAATGGGGACTGGCAGAATGAACCGGACGAGCGCCGCGCCCCGATCCGGGCACCGGTAGGGGCTCGGCTTGCCGTGCCTCCTCTCCGGATGGCGCGGCGCACGGGCAGGCAGCAGGATCGTGAAGCAGACGAATCCGCGCCGTGAAGGATTCCGCCGCCCACCGACACGGCTCAGGAATCCCCCCAGCGCGATGCGCCGCGGAACGGCGCCGGGCGCCCCCACGTCCGCACCGCCCATCTCCCCTCCACCGCCATGTCCCTGTTCGGATCCGACACGCCCGCGCCCACCCCGGCTGGGCGCCTCGCTGGAAAAGCTGCCCTCATCACTGGCGCCGGCGAAGGCATCGGCGAGGCCATCGCCCACAAGTTCGCCCGCGAGGGCGCGAGCGTCCTGCTCGTCGGCCTCCCCGGCGACCCGCTCGACGAGGTCGCGCACGACATCCGCGAGCAGTACCCCGACGTCGAGGTCGAGACGCACGCCGCCGACGTCGGCAGCCAGGACGCCGCCGAGGCGGCCGTGAAAGCCGCCACCGACGCGTTCGGCAAGCTCGACATCCTGATCAACAACGCGGGCGTGCTGCCGAAGCTCGCGGAGCTCCAGGACTACCCGATCGACGACTTCGAGAAGCTCGTCCACAACAACATCTACACGGCCTTCCACATGACGCGCGCGGCCCTGCCGGCGCTCCAGAAGACGGCCGGCAACATCGTCTCGGCGGGCTCCGAGGCGGGCTGGAACGGCTCGCCGAGCTTCGCCCCGTACGGCCCGACGAAGGCGTACATCCACGCGCTGATGAAGGGCGTCGCGGGCGAGCAGGGCAAATATGGCATCCGCGCCAACTGCGTCTGCCCGGGTCCGGTGGACACGTCGTGGACGCACGTCGGGACGGGGCCGATGGACCGGAAGACGGTCCAGACGCTTACCGGCGCGACGGCGCTCGGGCGGCGCGGCACGACCGAGGAGATCGCCAACGTCTACGCATTCCTCGCCAGCGACGAGGCGAGCTACGTCACCGGCGCGCTCTGGCTCGTCGACGCCGCGACGACGATCGTGCACGGGGTGCCGGGCGACGACGTGCCGTCGAAGTTCAAGAAGGAGCCCGAGGGCGTGCTGAAGCTCCGCTTCCAGCGCCACTCGGACCCATCGGACGCGCCGACGGCCTAGCGGCTTGACGGGGCGCTCACCACGCCTCGGCACAGCGAGGGAAAGCCGGTCAGAGCCTGAACCCGACGCCGACGACGGGCCGCACGCGGTTCGACTCGAACAAGACGGCGGCGTCGTTGCCGCCAACGAGCAGGCCGGCGCGCAGCGCGATGCGGCGCGCGACGGCCGCGCGGAGCGCAACGTCGCCGTAGAGCGCTGCGCCGAGCTTGGCGTTGTTCCGGTCGACGTAGCCGCCCCTGCGGCGGGCGACGATGGCGCCGGCCCCGATCTCGGCCGCGAGCGGGAGGCCAGCGGGGGCGCCGAGCCCGAACGACGCGACCGCCCCGACCGGGACGATGAAGGCATACCGCGCCGTGAGGGTGTTGAAGGCGGAGGCCTCCCGCGCGTACGACGCGCCGACGCGGACGGCGAGGCGCCGCTCGCCCGACGCCGAGGCAAGCACGCCCTGCTCGACGCCGACGGCGTACGAGCCTGTTGCGCCGATGCCCTCGGCATAAACCGCGGTCTGCGCGGATGCCGCCGGGGCTGAGAGCCCCGCGAGCGCGCAGAGCGTGAGGAGACGGCGCATCGGGGTGCGGTCAGGTGTGGCAGCGAACGTAGACATGGATCTACGAGGCGGCAAGCCGCCCGCGCCTCAGTTCGTCAGCGAGCGGATCGGGGCGGGGATGCGGCCGCCACAGCATTTCTGAGCCCGCTATCCGGCCGACCGGATTCGGCGCTCGTACGCGCGGTGGGTCCCGATCCAGAACCAGATGACGGCGTCGCCTTCGCGGACGGCCAGTGCCCGGTATCCACCGATCCGGGCAGACCAGATGCCAGCCGCTGGTCCCTTCAGTTCCTTGAAGTGGAGCGATGGATGGCGCGGGTCGCGCGTCCAGAGCCGGTACGCCTCGCGAGCGCGTTGACGGACGGCGGCCGGTAGCTCCCAGAACGCACGCAGGAAAGCGGGGTCAATCCGGGATGTCATCCCAGCCCATCGAAAGCGTCTTCCCCTCGCGGTCTCGCTGCACGACTGCGTCGGCAATGCGCCGGAGGGCGGCGAGGCCTTCCGTGTCCGCCTCGAGGCGCTCCCAGGCTGCGTCGGCGTCCGTCAGCCGCGTCGCGATCCGGCCGGTGGCCGCGTTGCGGCGGCGTGCGATCGAGCGGCGAGCGGGCTCGGTGGACATGGCAGGAAGGGACGTGAGAACGGGCAAGATAGACGACATGTGCCTCAGTTCGTCAGCGAGCGGATCGGGGCGGGGATGCGGCCGCCGCGGCGCGCGAAGACGGCGCT
Organism: Rhodothermales bacterium; assembly: GCA_038243565.1. Lineage (GTDB taxonomy): Bacteria > Bacteroidota > Rhodothermia > Rhodothermales > Rubricoccaceae > DASVSE01. The sequence goes on from JBBSQZ010000076.1 coordinate 9,571, forward strand.
CGACAGCCCCGAGACGGCCATCACCGGCGCGCGCCCGAGCAGCCCGCCGTACTCGGCCCACTCGCCGACGCCCTTGCCCGCGACCGGCAGCAGCCGCACGGCCGTCGTCTTGTCGTTGATCATGCCGATGGCGAACTCGTCGAAGAGGATGCCCGCGACCGTCTCGGCGGGCGTGTCGCCGGGGATCGCGACCATGTCGAGGCCGACGGAGCAGATGGCGGACATCGCCTCGAGCTTCTCGATCGAGAGGTGCCCGGCCGCCGCCGCCTCGATCATCGCCGTGTCTTCCGAGACGGGCATGAACGCGCCCGAGAGGCCGCCGACGTGGCGCGCGGCCATGAGCCCGCCGCGCTTGACGGCCTCGTTCAGCATCGCCAGCGCCGCCGTCGTGCCCGGCGCGCCGACTTCTTGCAGGCCCATCGCCTTGAGGACGTCGCCGACCGAGTCGCGCTCGGCCGGCGTCGGCGCGAGCGAGATGTCGACGATGCCGAACGGGACCGCCTCGCCCGTCCGGCGGCTCAGCTCCTCGGCCACGCGGCGCCCGACGAGCTCGCCGGCGCGTGTGATCTTGAAGGCCGTCCGCTTCACGGCGTCCGTGACGGCCCCGAAGTCGGCCGTGTCGCCGAGCGCCTCGACGGCGCGCAGGACGGTCCCGGGGCCGGAGATGCCGACGTTGAGCGCGAGCGCGGGCTCGGACGGCCCGTGGAAGGCGCCGGCGACGAAGGGGTTGTCGCCGACGGCGTTGCAGAAGGCGACGAACTTGGCGCAGGCGATCGAGTCGCGGTCGGCCGAGGCGCGCGACATGCCGAGGATGGCGTGGGCGACCTCGAGCACGGCGTCCGCGTTGATGCCGGCGCGCGTGCTGCCGCACGCGACGGAGCCGCAGACGCGGGCCGTCGTGGCGAGCGCCTCGGGCAGGGCGGCGATGAGGGCCGCGTCGCCCGGCGTGGTCCCCTTCTCGACGAGCGCCGAGAAGCCGGCGAGGTAGTCGACGCCGATCTCGGCCGCGGCGCGGTCCAGCGTGTGCGCGAGCTTCACGAAGTCGTCGACGGTGAAGCCGTCGCAGGCGAGGGCCGCGGGCGTGATCGAGACGCGCTTGTTGGCGATGCGCACGCCGTAGAGCGCCTCGACGGCGCGCGCCGCGGCGAGGTGGTGCTCCGCGGCGCGCGTCACGCGGTCATAGATGTTCTGGCGCGTGCTCTCGGCGTCGCGGCTCTGGCAGCCGCGCAGGCTCACGCCGAGCGTGACGGTCCGGATGTCGAAGGCGTCGGCCTCGGTCATCTGGACGGTTTCGAGGACTTCGGCGAGACTCAGGGGCATGGGGGATGGGGCATGGGGCATGAGGGGGTCATGCCGGCTCGGAACGCTCGACGGACAAAATGAGGGCGATGAGTTGCCGTCGGAGGCTACCGGCCGTTTGCCGCAGGTCCGACAGCCCCGAGGCGCTCAGGAATCCAACCCGGTTCGCGATGAGCAGCTGAGTTTGAACCTCGAAGAGCGATCCGCGCGCGATCCGAAGGAAACGGAGGTAATCGAGTTTCGAGCCACGTCCCCACCCTTCCGCGATGTTCGACGGGATGGAAACGGCCGCTCGGCGGAGTTGAGAGGTCAGGCCGAACCGCTCCTCGCCGGGAAAGTCGCGGGTCGTGATGTACACCGCTTCGGCGAAGTCGATGCCGGCGCGCCAGACGCGGAGATCCTCATAGCTCCGGACGCCACCCGGCTCACCGACGCCGGTCCATCCGCCCTCACCCATGCCCCATGCCTCATCCCCCATGCCCTCGTCCCCACTCACGGCCGGTGCATGGCTTCGAACAGCTCCTCGTGCTGCAAGAGCACACGCACGCCGAACGTGTCGCCGCGGGCGGCGAGGCGGGCGCGGGCGGCGCCGAGGTCGGCGCCCGTCGGGAAGTCGGCGACGAGGACGACGGTGAAGTAGCCCTGCAGGATCTTCTGCGACACGTCGAGGACGTTGGCGCCCGAGGCGGAGAGCTCGGCCGTGATCGCCGCGAGGACGCCCGGCGTGTCGTGGCCGTAGGCCGTCACCACGGCGCGCGACGAGCGGCCCGTGGGCGGGGCCGGCGCGCGCGGGACGGGCGCGTGCGGCACGACGGGCGGCGGCGCCTCGGCGCGGCCGCCGGCGAGGACGGCGCGGGCCACGCGCTCGACGCGCTCCGGCGACGCCTCGGCGCCGAGCGCGTCCGCGATGCGGTCGATGAGGGAGCGGACGTCGGAGGCCATCGGGGCGCGGGCGGCTGAGGAGCCGGAAGGTATCGCCCGGGGCAGGGCGGCGGAACCACGCGCGGCGGAACCACGCGCGGCGGAACCGCGCGCGGCGGAACCGCGCGGCGCGCGCCGGGTGCGCAGGGCTCACCCGCTCCCGCCCCGCCGTGCCCGACCCGATCCGCGTCTCCGACGCCGGCAAGATCCTCGACGGCCACATGGCCGAGGTCGACGCCGACGGCACGCCCGTGCTGCTGGCCCGCGTCGGCGGCCGCCTCCACGCCTGCGCCGCGATATGCCCGCACTACGGGGCGCCGCTCGCCACGGGCGTCCTCGACGGCCCGCACGTCATCTGCCCGTGGCACCACGCCCGCTTCGACGTCACGACGGGCGCGCTGTGCGACCCGCCCGCGCTCGACGCGCTCCAGGCCTACGCCGTCGAGGAGCGCGACGGCGGCGTGTTCGTGACGCTCGCCAACCCCGCGCACGTCCCGCCGCGCGCGCCGCAGGGCACGGACGACGCCCGCCTCTTCCTCGTCCTCGGCGCGGGCGCCGCGGCGCAGGCCGCCGCCGAGGCGCTCCGCGACGCCGGCTTCGCGGGCCGCATCGCGCTCACGACGCCCGAGGCCGAGCGGCCGTACGACCGCCCCAAACTGTCTAAGGCCTACGCCGCCGGGAAAGCGGGCGACGCCGCGCTCCCGCTCCGCACCGAGGCCTTCCAGGGCCGCCACCGCATCGAAACCTGGACCGGCCGGACAGCCGAGGCGCTCGACGTCGAGAACAGGACCGTCCTCTTCGCCGACGGCGAGACCGTCCCCTACAACGCCTGCCTCGTCGCGACCGGCGGCACGCCGCGGCGCCTCCCGATCCCCGGCGCCGACGCGCCGGGCGTCTACGTCCTCCGCTCCCACGCCGACGCCCGCGTCATCGTCGAGGCGGCCGAGGAT
>JBBSQZ010000077.1:0-12736 GCA_038243565.1 Rhodothermales bacterium
CGAGGCGCAGGGCTCGCTCGAGGAGGGCGAGCACGCGCTCATCCACTCGATCGTCGAGTTCGGCGAGACGACCGTCCGCGAGGTCATGGTGTCGCGCGTCGACGTGACGGCGCTCGTGGACGACGCGACGCTCGGCGAGGCCCTCGCCCTCATCCGCACGAGCGGCCACAGCCGCTTCCCGCTCTACCACGGCAGCCTGGACCACGTCCTCGGCGTCGTCTACGCCAAGGACCTCCTGCCGCGCCTCGCCGACGACCCTGAGGCGCCCATCGAGTGGGCCGCCATCGCGCGCAAGCCGCTCTTCGTCCCGCCGGCCAAGCCGCTCGACGACATGCTCGCCGACTTCCAGCGGACCAACACGCACATGGCCATCGTCGTCGACGAGTACGGCGGCACGGCGGGCCTGCTCACCCTCGACGACCTGCTCGAGGAGGTCGTCGGCGAGATCCGCGACGAGCTCGACAGCGAGGAGGACGAGCGCCTCGTCCACGCCCTCCCCGACGGCGCCTTCCGCGCCCAGGCGCGCATCGACCTCGACGACCTCGCCGACGCCGTCGGCGTCCCGCTGCCGACGGACACGTTCGACTTCGAGACGCTCGGCGGCCTCATCCTCGACGCCCTCGGCCGCCTCCCGGACCCCGGCGACGAGGTCGACGTGGACCGCCTGCGGCTGCGCGTCGAGACGATGGACGAGGCGCGCATCGGCGACGTCCGCGTCGAGGTCCTCCCGCCGCCCGTCGAGCCCGAGGCGTGAGGGCGGCGGGCGGCAACCAACCACCCTCCTCTCTACTCTGTCATCCTGAACTCGTTTCAGGATCTGTATTTTGCCTTTCGTTCTACGCCATCAATGCAGATCCTGAAACGAGTGGACTGCGTCGGCCTTCGGCGCAGGATGACATGTTTTTATTGGCGTGCGCGCGTAACGGGCGGCGCATGTCCCGAACTTTGCGAGGTGCTGGGTCCAACGCTTCCGCCTCCGTCAGTTCGGGTTCAGCGGCGCGTCGTCCTCGGCGAAGTCGAGGAAGCGGACGGGCGCCTCGGCGAGGCCCTCGGCCATCCGCGCGAGCGCGTCGTGGACGTCCGCCGTCGACTCGCCGCAGGGGCGCGCCGGCTGCCGCGCGATCCCGAGCAGCCCCTCCCGCGCGTCGTAGTACGTCTCGTGGACGAAGCACGTCCCGTCGGGGTGCGTCACGACGCGGAAGCCCCAGTAGGCGATCGCCGCGAGGCCCGTCGACGTCGTGATGGTCGTCGTGGCGAGGTCGAAGCCGCAGGGCGGCGTGAAGGCGTTGCGGAGCATCGGGAGGAGGGGAAATGGGAATGGGGGGTGGAGACTAGAGCCATCAGCCGCGGGACCAGGTTGCCAGTCCCCGTTTCCTAGTCGCCAGTCCCCAGGTAGGCCGTGTCGGCGAACGTCTCGAGGCGGACGCCCGGGCCGAGGCAGCCACCGGGGACCTCGAGAACGCTCAGAGCGGCGTTGGCGTGCGGGAAGTCCGCCATGCGGGCGAGCCCGGCGCCAGGGAGCGCGCCCGCGAGCAGGACGCGCAGGAGGCGCCGGTGCGACACGACGAGCACGTTGCCGTCCGGAGCCGCCGCGCCGATCTCCTCGAGCACGGGCCGGACGCGCGCCCACACCTCGTCCGGCGACTCGCCGCCGGAGACGCGCACGCTCGTCTCGCCGGCCGTCCAGCGTCGGTTCAGCGTGTCGTAGTCCGTCGCCATCGCCTCGTCGCCGTGGCCGTGCGTGTAGGCGCGGCCCTCGTGGACGCCCCAGTGCATCTCGTCCAAGCCGGCGCGGACGACGAGCGGCGTGCCGGGGTGCGCGGCGAGCGTCGGCTCGGCCGTCTGCTGCGCCCGCTTCTGCGTGCTCGTGTAGACGGCGGCGAGCGGGACGCCGGCGAGGCGCCGGGCGAGCGCCTCGGCCTGCGCGCGGCCCGTCGCGTTGAGGTCCGGGTCCAGCCCGCGTCCCTGCACGAGGCCCGCGGCGTTCTCGGCCGTTTCACCGTGTCGCGCGAGGTAGAGGGTCATAGACATGCGGTGTGGAGGAACGGCTCGGCGATGGTGCCCGTGGGCCGCGTCAGTGGCGGAAGTGGCGCGTGCCGGTGAAGACCATCGCCATGCCGCGGTCGTCCGCCGCGGCGACCACCTCGGCGTCCCGCACCGACCCGCCGGGCTGGACGGCGGCGACCGCCCCGGCATCGGCCGCCGCGAGGAGGCCGTCGGCGAACGGGAAGAACGCGTCGGACGCGACGACCGAGCCGGCGAGGCTCAGCCCGCTCTCCCCCGCCTTCATCACGGCGACGCGGGACGCGTCGAGGCGCGACATCTGGCCGGCGCCGATGCCGAGCGTCGCGCCGCCGCCAGCGTAGACGATGGCGTTGGAGGTGACGTGCTTGCAGACGCGCCACGCGAGGTCGAGGTCGGCCCACTCGGCGTCCGTCGGCTGGCGCCGCGTCGGGACGGTCCACTGTGCGCGGAGCGCCTCGGCGCTGGCGAGCGGCGCGTCGGGCGATTGCACGAGCACGCCGCCGGCGACCGAGCGCACGGTGAGCGCCTCGGGCGGCGCGCCCGGGCGCGCGCGGACGAGGCGGCGGTTGGCCTTCTGCTGGAGGGAGGCGAGCACGCCGTCTGCGAACTCCGGCGCGATGACGACCTCGGTGAACACGGCGTCGAGGACACGCGCGGCGTCCATGTCGAGCGGCCGGTTCACGACGACGATGCCGCCGAAGGGCGACTGCGTGTCGGTCGCGAAGGCGCGGGCGTAGGCCTCGGCGAGCGTCGCGCCCTGCCCGACGCCGCACGGGTTGGTGTGCTTCAGGATGGCGACGGTCGGCGGGGCGCCCTGGAACTCGGCGATGAGACGCAGCGCGGCCGTCGTGTCCAGGAGGTTGTTGTACGAGAGCGCCTTGCCCCAGAGCGTCTCGAAGCGGGCGTCGGGGTCGCCGTAGAGCGCGGCGGACTGGTGCGGGTTTTCGCCGTAGCGCATCGGGAGCGCGAGCGGCAGGTCGAGGCGCAGGCGGTCCGGCAGCGCGGCGTCGGGCGAGGGCGGCGGCGCGTCGGGCGAGGGCACGGCACCCCGTGCCCGTACGGGATCATCATGCAGGGGCACGGCTCGCCGTGCCCACTCGGTGCCCGATTCGCCCGCGAAATAAGCCGCAATCGCCGCGTCGTAGGCGGCCGTGCGCGCGAACGCGTCGCCCGCGAGGCGCCGCCGCGTGGCGAGGCCGAGCGCCCCGCCGTTCGATTCCAGTTCGTCCGCGAGCGCGGCGTAGTCGGCCGGATCCGCCACGGCGGCGACGAAGGCGAAGTTCTTGGCTGCGGCACGCAGCATCCCCGGCCCGCCGATGTCGACGTTCTCGGCCGCGAGCGCATCGTCCACGTCCGGCCGGGCGACGGCCTCGGCGAACGGATACAGGTTGACCACGACGAGGTCGATCGGCTCGATCCCGTGTGCGGTGAGGTCGGCGGCGTCGCTCTGCGACGTGCGCTGCGCGAGGATGCCGCCGTGGACGGCCGGGTGCAGGCTCTTCACGCGCCCGCCGAGGATCTCGGGGAAGCCCGTCGCCTCGGCGACGTCGGTCACGGAGAGGCCCGCGGCGCGCAAGGCAGCGGCGGTTCCGCCGGTCGAGAGCAGCGAAATGCCCAGCGCAGCGAGGCGCTCGGCGAACGGCACGAGGCCGGTCTTGTCGCTCACGGAGAGCAGCGCGCGGCGGACGGGCGCGCGGTCGGGCGGCGGCGGAAGGCTCTGGACGGAGATCACGGGGCTGGGGCTTATCGGAACGAGGTCGGGTCGCCGTCGATGGTCACGCGGCGGTCGTCGACGTGGATGCGGCTGGCGGCGAGCAGGCGCAGCGCACGCGGCAAGAGGTCGTGCTCGACGGCCAAGACGGCCGCGGCGAGCGTCTCGGGCGTGTCGGCCTGCCGCACCTCGACGGCCTCCTGAAGGATGATCGGCCCGGTATCCAGCCCGGCGTCGACGAAGTGGACCGTCGCGCCGGTGATGCGGCTACCGTACGCGATGACGGCTTCGTGGACGCGCCGGCCGTACATCCCGGCCCCGCCAAACGCGGGCAGCAGGCTCGGGTGGACGTTGAGGATCCGGTTCTGGTACGCCCACACGACGGCCGCGGGAATGCGCCGGAGGTAGCCCGCGAGCGCAATCGTGTCGACCTCGTGGCGCACGAGCACGTCCTGGAGCGCGTGCGCGAAGCCGGCGTCGTCGGGGAAGTCGGCCGGGGCGATGACGGCCGTCGGGATGTCGCGCGCGTGGGCGCGGTCCAGCGCGCCGGCCGTCGGGTTGTCCGAGACGAGGAGCGCTGCCTCGGCGGGGAGTTGCCGCCGCTCGATAGCGTCCAGCACGGCGCCGGCGTTGGTGCCGCTTCCGGAGGCGAAGAGGGCGAGGCGCATCGGGGGCGGGGCTACTGGGGTTCGGTGACGGGCGTCGTGGTGACGAGGCGCGCCGCGGGGCCGTCGACCGTCAGGCGCGCCTGGACGCCGATCGGCAGCGTGACCTTGCGGCGGACGTGCCCGTACGTCAAACCGGCGGCGACCGGTCCGTCGACGAAGGCGGCGTAGTGGTCGAGAACCTCGTCGAGCGCGAGGCTCGGGCGGTCCGGGAGCGGGTCGGCGCCCGTGAACAGGCCGAAGACGAGGCCGCCGAGGCGCTCGAGGTGGCCGGCGAGCTTGAGGCGCGCGAGGAGCCCGTCGATGCGGTACGGCGCCTCGCCGGTGTCCTCCACGACGAGGATGGCGCCGGTGAGGTCCGGCAGGTAGGGCGTCCCGATGAGGGCGCAGACGAGCGACAGGTTGCCGCCGACGAGCGTGCCCGTCGCGTCGCCGGAGCGGAGGCCGAAGGGCCGGTCGTCGCCGGGCCCCGCGATCTCGACGTCCGTCTCGCCGCCGGCGAGGCGCCAGAAGAGCGCCTCGGTCTCGGCGTCCAGCGTCGGCCAGTCGGGCGCGACCATCGGGCCTGACAGGCCTGTCAGGCCGGACTTGGCGAGGAGCGCGAGGTGCAGCGCAGTGACGTCCGAGTAGCCGACGACGAGCGGGCGCGCCTCGCGGGCGGCGTCGTAGTCAATGAGGTCCAGGAGGCGGAGGACGCCGTAGCCGCCGCGGAGGCAGACGATGGCGCCGAGGTCGTCGCGGCCGAGGAGGTCGTTGAGCTCGTCGGCGCGCTCGTCGTCGGGGCCGGAGAGGTAGCCGTCGGGCTGCCCGAAGGAGCGGCCGGGCTCGACGCGCAGCCCGCGCGCGCGCATCGCGGCGATGCCGGCGTGGGCGACGGCGGCGTCGAGGGCCGCCGAGGCGGGCGCGGCCACGGCGATGCGGCTCCGGGGCGTGAGCGGGCGGGGCAGGGGCACGCGGCAGTCGGGCGGGTCAGCGGGTCGGGGTGGAAAGGTACGGGGCGGCGGATTCCCCGGATGGCGCAGGACGAGACCCACGGCAGCATCCCCGTAGGGGCACGGCTTGCCGTGCCCGGCCCATCCGGATGGCACGTCGCGCAATCCGACGCGGCGCAATCCGACGCGGCGCAATCCGACGCGGCGCAATCCGACGCGGCGCAATCCGACGCGGCGCAATCCGACGCGGCGCGAAACGCGAATATGGTCGGCGACATCTGGGAAGAAGGGCACGGCAAGCCGTGCCCCTACGGGGTTGGCGGCGGCGGGACCAACCGTGGCGCCTCGTCCATTCCCCATTCGCCATTTCCCCGCCCCTTCTAACCGGAAACGCAGAAACGGCGCCGCGGCGCGGCGGTACTCTTCCAGATTCGACTCTTCCCCCTGAATGCGATACCTCTCCCTCGGCGACACGACAGACATTGCCGCGTCCTGCCACTACGTCGACCTCGGCGGCACCGGCGTCATCCTCGACGCCGGGATGGACCCCGACAAAGACGGCTACGACGCGCTCCCGCCGTTCGAGCTCATCAAGAACCAGCCCGTGGACCACGTCGTGGTCACGCACGCGCACCACGACCACCTCGGCTCGCTGCCGGTCCTCTCGCACGAGGTGCCGCACGCGCGCGTCCACATGTCGCGCCCGACGGCGATGCTCGCCGAGGTGCTCCTGCCGTCGTCGGCGCGGCTCCAGAAGCGGCGCGTCCGCGAGGGCAGCACCCAGACGGCGCCGGTCTTCGACGTCGAGACGGCCGAGGCGCTGAGCTACGTCTACGAGACGCACCCGCTCAGCACGCCCTTCCGCCTCGCCGGGGCCAAGGCCGAGGGCGACCTCGTGGCCACGTTCTACCACGCGAGCCACGTCCTCGGCGCCGTCGGCCTGCTCCTCGACGGCGACGAGGTCGGGCTGGACGGGACGCTCGAGCGCCGCCGCCTCTTCTACACGTCGGACACGTCGATCCAGGCGCAGACGATCCTTCCCGGCGCCGACTTCCCGGATGAGTCCGTGGACGTGCTCCTGCTGGAAAGCACGCTCGGCGCGGACCCTGAGGCGGCCGCGACGACGCGCAAGGCCGAGGAGCGCCGCTTCGGCGACGCCATCGGCACCGTGATCGCGCGCGGCGGCGTCGTGCTCGTGCCGGTCTTCGCGCTCGGCCGCAGCCAGGACGTGCTCGCGATGATCGACCGCGCCAAGACGCGCGGCGCCTTCCCCACGAACACGCCCGTCTACACCGCCGGCTCGATGCGCGCCATCGCCGAGGTCTACGACCGCACCCGCGAGACGAGCCCGCGCCTCGACCCCGACTTCGAGGTCTTCGGTGTGGACCAGGAGCGCCTGCCGCGCTCGAACTCGCGCACGCAGGAGGCCATCGGGCAGCCCGGCATCTTCGTCGTCACCTCGGGCATGCTCTTCGAGCGGACGCCGAGCTTCGACGTCGCCCAGCGGATCGTGTCGGACGAGCGCCACGCGATCCTCTTCGTCGGCTACTCGAAGGAGGGCTCGCCCGGCGACCGCCTCCAGATCGCCGCCGCCGCCGGCGAGCCGATGGTCTTCGACGAGAACGCCGGCCCCGTGCCGGTCCGCGCGACCGTCGACCGGTTCCGCTTCTCGGGCCACGCCCACCGCGACGACCTCGTGGGCATCGTCGGCAGGCTTGATCCGGAGACCGTCGTGCTGGTTCACGGCGAGACGGCGGCCAAGGAGTGGATGCGCGACACGATCCAGGGGGCCTACCCGGACGTCCGCGTGGTCATCCCCGAGCAGGGCGTCGAGATCGAGCTGTAGCGCCGGCTGGCGCCGTCGGGCATGGGGCATGGGCGATGAGGCATGGGAAACATCGCGTCCCGCCCGACCTTCTTCCCCATGCCCCTTGCCCCATCCCTCATGCCCTCAGACCTCATCACCGTCGGCTGGCGCGAGTGGCTCGCGTTCCCGGGGATCGGGCTGCCGGCGGTGCGGGCGAAGGTGGACACGGGCGCGGCGACCTCGGCGCTCCACGCGCACGCCGTCGAGCGGTTCGCGCGCGGCGGCGCGCCCTACGTGCGCTTCGACGTGCAGCCCTTCTTCCGCCGCCACCGCCGCGTGACGGTCACGTGCGAGGCGCCCGTCGTCGACGTCCGGACGGTCACGTCGTCGTCGGGCCACGCGGACGAGCGCCTCGTCGTCGGCGTGACGCTGCGCCTCGGCGTGCGCGCCGGCCAGCCCGAGTGGCCCGTCGAGGTGTCGCTCGCCGACCGCGGCGCGATGCGCTTCCCGATGCTGCTCGGCCGCGAGGCGATGGCCGGGCACGTCGCCGTGGACCCCGGCGCCTCGTTCCTGCTCGGCGCCGTGGACCACGCCGCCGACCTCTACGCTCTCCCCGACTGATCCCGCCGATGCGCGTCGCCGTTCTCTCCCGGAACCCCGCCCTGTACTCCACGCGGCGCCTCGTCGAGGCGGCCGAGGCCCGCGGCCACGAGGTCGCCGTGCTCGACACGCTCCGCTGCACCGGCCACCTCACGGCGACGGGGCCCGAGGTCCACTACGAGGGCTCGCCGATCACCCCGCCGGACGTGCTCATCCCGCGCATCGGCTCGTCGATCACGAGCTACGGGCTGTCCGTCGTGCGGCAGTTCGAGACGATGGGCGTGTGGTCGCTCGCCGGCTCCGTCGGCGTGACGCGCAGCCGCGACAAGCTCCGCGCGCACCAGTTCCTCGCCCAAAAAGGCATCGCCCTCCCGCGGACGGCCTTCGCCCATCAGGCCGACGCCGCGGACGACCTGGTGAAGTCGGTCGGCGGGCCGCCGGTCATCGTGAAGCTCCTCGAGGGCACGCAGGGCGTCGGCGTCGTTCTGTGCGAGACGCGCAAGGCGGCCGAGAGCGTCATCCAGGCCTTCCGCGGGATGAAGGCGCACCTCATCGTGCAGGAGTTCGTGAAGGAGGCCAACGGGGCGGACATGCGCCTGTTCGTCGTCGGCGACCGCGTCGTGGCGGGCATGCGGCGGCAGGCGGCCGAGGGCGAGTTCCGCTCCAACATCCACCGCGGCGGCACGGCGCACGCGCTCAAGATCACGCCCGAGCAGCGCCGCACAGCCATCCTCGCGACGAAGACGCTCGGCCTGCGCGTCGCCGGCGTAGACCTGCTGCCGTCCGTCCGCGGGCCGCTCGTACTCGAGGTCAACTCGTCGCCCGGCCTCGAGGGCATCGAGCGCGCGACGGGCGTCGACGTGGCCGAGCGGATCGTGATGTACGCTGAGAAGAACTGGGCCGGCACGGCCGCGCGGCGCGCCGTGGCGCGCGAGGCGAAGACGCTCGCGGTGCAGGCGTTCACCGCGCCCGAGGCGCCGGACGCTCAGGCGTAGCGCTCCTGGAACGTCTCGTCGTCGCTCGTCAGGAACGTGATGAGGTTGACGAGGCTGACGACCCACGGGATGCCGGTCCAGAAGAAGAGGATCGACAGGATGCCGGCGCCCGTCCGCCCGAGGTAGAACTTGTGCAGCATCACGCCGCCGAGGACGAGCGACGCGAGCGCGAGCATGGTGGCCATCGTGCGGTCGCGGCGCGGCGCGCGGCGCGCGGAGGCGGGCTGGCGGACGCCGCAGGCCGGGCAGAGCTCGGCGCGCGCGTCCAGCGTCTCGGCGCAGGCGTGGCAGAACTTGGTCGGCTGCGGCGCGGCCGGACGCGGGGCGCGCGCCTCGCGGCGGCGCGGGCGGCTGGGGTCCGGCCCGAAGACAGTCTCCTCGAGCTCGTCGCTCGAGAGCCGGTCGAGGTCGGCGTCCGGGTCGAGCGGGTCGTAGGAGCGGCGGCGGGAGTTCTGGGTCGGCATCGGAGCGTCTGGAGTGCGCGCAAGGCTACGCCCGGCCCGGCGGTGGAGTTGCGGCGAACACGCGAGCGCCCCCGCTCCGGCGTGGAACGGGGGCGCGAGAGCCGTGCGAGGCGCGGGCCTCAGACGCCGCCGCCACCGGTCTTGGCGCCGCGGGCAGGCGCGTCGCGGTACGTGTCCGGGTCGGTGGCAGCGCCGGCGGTGTTGCCCTGGACGTCGCCGGAGAGGCCGGCGCCTCCCGCCTTGACGCCCTTCGTGCCGGGCTCGGCGTCGAGGCCGAAGTTCTCGACCATGTGGTCCAGCGGGTCGGGCGAGTCCGAGATGGTGCCGTCCTGGTCGTCGGTGCGCTCGGCGCGCGGTCGGTCGTCGTCGGGCCGGATCGGGGGCGGGTCGTTGGTCATCGGAGCGGGGGCGGGGAGTGGAGCGCAATGGACGGCCGCGCGGCGCCGGCTGTTCCGAAGCGACGCCGGACGCCGGGCGTCCGCCGTGCGCCGCGCCTGTGCGATGTTGCCCGGTCACATGCCCCCGCCGCCCATGCCCGACCTCTCCCCCGCCGGCCCCGCTGAGCTCGTCTGCATCCTCGACCGCTCCGGCTCGATGGCCCCGATCCGCGAAGACGCCATCGGCGGCTTCAACACGTTCCTCGAGGCGCAGCAGGCCGTTCCCGGCGCGGCGCTTCTGACGCTCGTCCTGTTCGACAACGAGGTCGAGACGCCGCACGTCCGCACGCCGCTCGCGGACGTGCCGCCGCTGACGGCCGAGACGTTCGTCCCGCGCGGCTCGACGGCGCTCTACGACGCCGTCGGCGACGCGCTGTACCGCCTCCACGCGCGCATCGCCGAGACGCCCGCCGCCGAGCGCCCCGAGCGCGTCGTCGTCGCGATCCTCACGGACGGGCACGAGAACGCGAGCTGCCGCTTCTCGCGGACGCAGGTCGCGGACGCCATCACGGCGCGGCGCGCCGAGGGCTGGGACTTCACGTTCCTCGCCGCCAACCAGGACGCCATGCTCGCCGCCGACGCCATCGGCATCGCCGCGGAGGACGCCTTCTCGTTCGTCGCGTCCGGCGCCGGCGCGCGCGTCGCGATGTCCGTCATGTCCGCCGACGTCGCCTACAAGCGGACCCGTTCGCGGCCGTGAGCCTCGCTCAGCGCCTGCCGCAGACCCGGCACGCGCTCCGGTGCTGACGGTCAGCCGGCGCAGGACAGGCCGGTCACGAACGAGACGACGGCGGGGCCGGCGACCTGGTCGTCGCGGCTCAGCGTCGGAACGACGAGGGCGTGGCTGCGGGCCGGGACGCTCACGAAGGCGCCCGGCACGCCGGCCGCGACGCGCGCCGCGTCGAGGAGGCGCGACTGGCGCGTGAGGCCGGCGCTCTCGCCCGTCCCGAGGATGACGAGCATCGGCGGCGCCTCGCGGGTCACGAACGGGACGACCGAGACGTCGCGCTGCCAGTCGGCCGGCGTCGCGGGCGGGACGTCGCGCGTGACTCGGTCCGGCGCGAAGCGCGACGAGAAGAAGTCGTAGGTGTCGCCGGCGAAGGCGCCGGGCGCCGTCAGGTCGAGGCCCGCGCCGCTCGCCGCGACGAGGCCGCAGACGGGCGCGGCGCCGAGCGTCTCGGCGAAGGCCGGGTTGAGCGCGGCCTCGAGGACGAGGTGCGTCCCGGCCGAGTGGCCCATCCCGACGATCCCGCGGCTGCCCCACGTGCGCTGCTCGCGGCCGACGAACGCCAGCGCCGCGGCCACGTCGCGCGCCTCGGCGCGCCAGTCCACGAGCGCGCCGCCGGGGATGGACGGAAACGGGTAGCTGATGACGGCCGCCGGGATACCGTGGCCGGCGAGGTAGCGGCCGATGTTGTTGTACACGTCCCGCCCGCCGACGGCGAGGTCGCGGTCGCCCGAGTCCCAGTTGCCGCCGTGGACGAAGACGACGGTCGGCCGGGATGGGCTTCCCGGCGCGGGAAGGAACAGGTTGAGGCGGTGCTTCGGGCTTCCGTCCGGGAGGTACGCCACGTCGCGGCGGACCTGGTCGGCCGGCAGGTCGGCCGTGTCGTAAAAGAAGCCGACGCCGACGCGGGCGGCGAGGCCGCAGCCGCCGAGGAGCAAGACGGCAGCGGCGAGAAAGACGGGACGGAGCATCGGGCGGAGGGAATCGGAGCGGGCTTCAGAACCCCCGTTTGACCGCGCGCATAAAACGTCATTCTGGATGATTCGCGTTGCGCGTCCAAACTGTCCCCCTCGTCGAGGGGGACAGTCGTCCGAGCCGGGAGCGGAGCGACCAGCCGGACGACGGGGGGTTCAGAAAGAGGAACGTGTACTCGGCCTGCTTGGATCGCGGCGCGGCGGAGTTGATCCGCAGGCGGTACCATCCCGTCCGCCCCGCGCCCTTCCATGACCGCCACCGCCTTCGCCCCCGCCACCGTCTCCAACGTCGCCTGCGGGTTCGACGTGCTCGGCTTCGCCATCGAGCGCCCCGGCGACCGCGTGACGGCGCGCCTCGTGGAGGGCGTCCGCGACGTGCCGCGGTCGGGCGGCGGCGTGCGCCTCGTCTCGGTGACGGGCGCAGCCGGGACAGGGTTCGAGCGGCTGCCCGTGGACGCGGCGCGCAACACGGCCGGCGTCGCGGCGCGGCGCCTCATCGGGGCCGTCGCGCCCGGCGCGCATGTCGAGATCGCGGTGGACAAGCAGATGCCGTTCGGGAGCGGGCTCGGGTCGTCGGCGGCGAGCGCCGTCGCGGCCGTCGTGGCCGTGAACGAGGTGCTCGGGCGGCCGCTGAGCCGCGCCGCGCTGCTGCCGTTCGCGCTCGACGGCGAGGCCGTCGCCTCGGGCGGCCGGCACGCCGACAACGTGGCGCCGTGCCTGCTCGGCGGCTTCGTGCTCGTCCGCACGCCCGACGACGTGATCCAGCTGCCAGTGCCCGAGGGCCTGTGCGTCGCCGTGATCCACCCGCACGTCGAGGTGCTGACGGCCGAGGCGCGGGCGGCGCTCGCCGAGACGGTCCCGCTGCGCGCGGTCGTCGAGCAGACGGCCAACCTCGGGGCGCTCGTCGCGGGCCTCTTCACCGGAGACGTGGCGCTCGTCGGGCGGTGCCTCCACGACGCGATCGTCGAGCCGCAGCGGGCGCGCCTCGTGCCGCGTTTCTATGCGATGCAGGCCGCAGCCGTGCAGGCCGGGGCGCTCGGGTGCAGCCTCTCGGGCTCCGGCCCGTCCGTCTTCGCCCTCTGCGCGGGCCGCCGCACGGCCGACCGCGCCGCCTCGGCGATGCAGACGGCGTGGGGCGACGTGGCGACCTCGACGCTCATCGTGTCGGGCATCGGCGAGGGCGCGCGGATCGAAGAAGATGCGGTTTAAGGTTTAATGTTTAAGGTTGCTGCCCATTACCTTAAACATTAAGCCTTAAACCATCGCTCGAAAGTTAGGGGGCCTGTGCCGGAGGCAAGGCCCCACCCACTTTTCGCCGACGCACCCGTTTGACGATCCCCAGGCTCGCCGCCTGCGCCGCCAGATACGCCGCCGGCTCTGCCGTCTCGCCACGCTGCAC
>JBBSQZ010000078.1:0-12642 GCA_038243565.1 Rhodothermales bacterium
CAAAACCCTCGGCACGGGCATCGACCTGTTCGAGGCGCTCGTCCCGCTCCTCGCCGACCCGGACGACGCCGACCGCGCCGCGGTCTCGCTCCTCGACCGCGCCTACCCCGGCCAGACGTCGGAGGCAGCTCTGGCGGACGTGAAGGCACACGCCGGCGTTGTGCCCGGCGAGGTCGTCTTCCTGCTGCACGACACCTACGGCTTCCCGTCGGACCTCACGGCCGTCATGGCTCGCGAGCGCGGCCTGAACGTCGACGAGGCGCGCTTCGACGCGCTCATGACGGAGCAGCGCGAGCGCGCCCGCGCCGCCGCGGGCTTCTCCATCGACTACAACGCGCCCGAGGCGAAGTGGCAGGCATACGACGACGCGGACGACCGCGCGACGGACTTCACCGGCTACGACGCCCTCGAAACCGACGACGCCCGCGTCCTCCGCTCGCGCACGCTCGGCGACCCCGGATCAAGTCCGGGGCAGGCTCGCCACGAGATCGTCCTGGACACCACACCGTTCTACGCCGAGTCTGGCGGGCAGGTCGGCGACACCGGGACGCTCACCATCGGCGGCGAGTCGGTCCGCGTGCTGGACACGGTGAAGGGCGACGCGGGCCAGACGGTCCACGTCGTGGACCGGATGCCGGCCGACCGGACGGGCGCCGTCACCGCGCGCGTCGACGAAGACCGGCGGCAGCGGATCGTGCGCCACCACACGGCGACGCACCTCCTCCAGGCCGCCCTGCGCGACCTGCTCGGCGAGGGCATCCAGCAGCGCGGCTCGCGCGTCGAGCCGGACCGCCTGCGCTTCGACTTCGCCAGCCCCGAGCGCGTCACGCCGGAGCAGCAGCGCGCCGTCGAGGCGCGCGTCAACGCGCTCGTGCTCGCCAACCTGCCGGTCGTGATCGAGCGCGACGTGCCCATCGCCGAGGCGCGCTCGCGCGGCGCGATGGCCCTCTTCGGCGAGAAGTACGGCGACGCCGTCCGCGTCGTCACCGTCCAGCCGCTCGTGGACGCCGCCGGGAATCCGATCGGCGAGCCGCTCCCCGCCTCGGTCGAGCTCTGCGGCGGCACGCACGCCGCGCGGACGGGCGAGGTCGGGCTGTTCCGCATCGTGTCCGAGGGCTCCGTCTCGTCCGGCGTGCGCCGCGTCGAGGCCGTCGCCGGCGAGGCGGCGCTGGCGTGGCTCTCGGGCCAGATGGCCGAGCTCGACGCTGCCCGCGGCCTCTTCAAGCAGCTCCCCGAGGGCCTCGCGCCCGCCGTCCAGGCGCTCCAGGACGAGACCAAAACGCTCACGCGCGACCTCGCCGCCTTCCGCGCCGAGCAGGCGTCCGCTGGACTCGACGCCACCCTCGACGCCGCCACGGACGTCGACGGCATCACGCTCGTCGTCGCTCGCATCGACGGCGCCTCGGCCGACGCTCTCCGCGACCTCGCCGAGCAGGCCCGCACCCGCCTCGACGGCCCCGCCGTCGCCGTCTTCGGCTCGACCGATGGCGAGAAGGTCGCCCTCGCCGCGAGCGCGACGGACGCTGCCGTCAAGGCGGGCATTCAGGCCGGGAAGCTCGTCGGCCTGCTCGCGAAGCGCGTCGGCGGCGGCGGCGGCGGCCGCCCGACGCTCGCGACGGCCGGCGGCCGCAACCCCGAGGCGCTCGACGCGGCGCTCGCCGCAGCGGCCGACGATCTGAGGGCGCTGATGGGGTGATGGGGCATGGGCGATGAGGCATGGGGGAAAGGCATTTTCTCCATGCCCCTTGCCCCATCCCTCATGCCCTTCCGCCGAGCCGCTCGGACCACTCGGCGCGCCACGCCGGGAAGCGGCCTTCGAGGATCGCCGCCCGCATCTGCCGCATCGTCCAGAGGTAGAGGGCGAGGTTCTGGACCGAGGCGATCTCCATGAACAGCGGCTCCTCGGCGATGGCGAGGTGCCGGAGGTACGCCCGCGAGAAGTGCGTCGAGTGGTACGCACCGAGGGCGGCGTCGACCGGCTCGAAGGCCTCCTTCCAGCGCGCGTTCTTGAGGTTCACGATGCCGTCCGTCGTGAACAGGGTCTTGTTGCGCGCGTTGCGCGTCGGCATGACGCAGTCGAACAGGTCGACGCCGCGGGCGACGTTCTCGACGAGGTTCTGCGGCGTTCCGACGCCCATGAGGTAGCGCGGGCGGTCGGCCGGCAGGTGCGGCGTCGTCGCCTCGACCGTCTCGTACATGGCCTCGGTCGACTCGCCGACGGAGAGGCCGCCGATGGCGTAGCCCTCGGCGCCGAGGTCGGTGAGCGCCTCGGCCGAGGCGCGGCGGAGGTCCGGGTAGACGGCGCCCTGGACGATCGGGAAGAGCGCCTGGTGGTGCCCGTAGCGCGGCTCGGTGGTCCGGTAGTGGTCGAAGGCGCGCCGCGCCCACCGGACCGTCAGGTCGTTGGAGCGCCGCGCCGTCTCGTGGTCCACGGTCGCCGGCGGGCACTCGTCGAGGACCATCATGATGTCCGACCCGATGTCGCGCTGCGTGTCCACGACCGACTCGGGGCTGAAGAACAGCTTGTCGCCGGTGAGGTGGCTGCGGAAGGCGACGCCCTCCTCGGACATCGTGCGGAGGCTGGGGAGCGAGAACACCTGGAAGCCGCCCGAGTCGGTCAGGATCGGCCGGTCCCAGCCTATGAAGCGGTGCAGCCCGCCCGCCGCGACGAGCGTCTCGCGGCCCGGCCGCAGCGTGAGGTGGTACGTGTTGCCGAGGATGATCTGCGCGCCGACGTCCTCTTTCAGCGCGCGCGGCGAGACGGCCTTGACCGAGCCGGTGGTCCCGACGGGCATGAAGATGGGCGTCTCGACCGGCCCGTGGTCCGTGTGGAGAATGCCGGCGCGGGCGCCCGTGTCGGGGCAGACGGCCTGGAGGTCGAAGGTGAGGGGCAAAACGGAGGGCGGAGAGCGGAGGGCAGACGGCAGACGGCAGACGGCAGCAAGATGGCGCCCCGCGCCCGCCGGTGCCGTGATGACGCGGATGAAACGCCGCCCCGTAGGGGCACGGCTTGCCGTGCCCACGCACAACGCGCCCACCATCCAGCATTCCCCGCCCCCCCGTAGGAGCACAGCGTGCTGTGCCCACGTTCCATCCAACCGCCGCGTCAGGCCGCTGGCGGGTCTGCCGCGGCCGGCGGGTCGAGGTCCAGCACGAACGCGTCGCGGTGCGCGCGGATTGCTGAGGCGACGAGCGCCGCCGCCGGCACGGCCAGCAGCAGCCCGACGAGGCCGAACAGCGCGCCCGCCGAGAAGAGCGCCACGAGGATCACGACCGGGTGCAGGTCCACCTGGTTGCCCATGATCAGCGGCGTGAGCAGGGCCTGCTCGATGAGTGCCTGCACGACGAGCACGCCGGCCGTGATCGCCAGCTGCGACGTCGTGCCGAAGGCCAGCATCAGCGTCAGCGCGACGACATACGTCAGGATCGAGCCGATGCTCGGGACGAGGTTCAGCACGCCCGCGAGGAGGCCGAGCAGGAGCGAAAACGGGACGCCGAAGAGGAACAGCGGGATGCCCACGAGGAGCCCGTTCGCGGTCGAGATCAGCAGCTGCCCGCGGACGTAGCTGCCGAACACGCGCCCCACCTCCCGCACGTACGGCCGCCCGCCGTCGACGCGCGGCATCAGCGACACGAGGCCGTCGCGCAGCTTCGGGAAGTCCTTGAGCGTGTAGAACAGCAGGACCGGGACGAGCGCGGCCGTCGTGATGATGCCGATGACGGTGGTGACCTGCTGCGTCGCGAAGGCGACGAGGGCCGGCACGCGCGCGGCGAGCGCGCGGAGCTGCTGCGGCGCGATCTCGGCGAGCCGCACGAGAAGCGCGTCGCGGTCAACGATGCCCGCGTCCTCGAGGCGGTCCAGGAAGGCGCTCCGCTGCGCGATCTCGGGCAGCCGCTGCAGGAGCGCGAGCGCGCCCGTCACGAGCGACTCGACCTGCGCCGCCGCCGTCGGGACGAGCCACAGGAGCGCCCCGCCGACCCCACCGACGAGGACGAGCACGACGGCCAGCGTCGTCGCCCACCGCGGCACGCGGTGATCCGCGGCCCACGTCACGACGGGGTCCAGCACGTACGCGACCACGAACACGGCGACGAACGGCGCGAGCACGCCGCCGATGAGCGACAGCACCCAGCCGCCGGCCACGACGCCGAGCGCGAGGCTCACGGCCCGCCCGGCGCGCGTCTTGCGGACGGGCCACAGCACGGCCCCTCCCGCGACGACGGCCCAGAAGGGGCCCGGCGCGGCGAGCAGCAGGAACAGACCGAGCGCGCCGAGCCCGCCGGCCACGAGCAGCGTGGCGCCGCCGCGGATGTGCGGCAGCCAGCCCGGCGCCTCGTCCGGCGCCTCGTCCGGCGCCCCGTCCGGCGCCCCGACCCGCGGCGGCTCGGATGGCGGCGCGGCCGGCGGCCCGGTCATGGCCGCGGCGCCGGCGCGGCGGGAAGCAGCGGCCCCTGCCCGCGCCCGGCCGGCACAGCCGAGGCGCCATCGGTGCCCGCCGGTGCCGGCGTGCCCGCCGGCGTGCCCGCCGGCGCGCCCGGCGCCGGCGGGATCTGGATGCCGCGGCGGTCCAGCTCCGCCCGGATGCGCGCCATCTCGTCGCGCGTCGCGTCGAGCTCCTGCTGCTGGCGGTACAGCCGGCGCTCCCAGTCCTGGAGGTCGCCGACGGTCTCCGAGATGGCCGCCTCGCGGACCTCGAACGGCGCCATCTCGTAGTAGCCGCGGTCCTCGAAGTAGCTCCGGAAGAGGAAGTTGTGCTTCAGCGCCTCCATGTTCTCCGAGAAGCGGAAGGCCCCGAGCGACGCCCAGCCGGCCGCGTTCGAGAAGCGGTCCGTGATGCCGCGCGCGTCCGCCGCAACTGTCTGGAACTGCGCCGCCGACGCCTGGAGCTGCGTCGCCGTGGCGAGGAACGACGTGTACACCTGGTCGTCGTTGAGGAAGCGAGAGACCGTGCCGTTGCCGTTGTTGACGCGGTTCAGGATGTCGTTGACGCCCACCGAGGCCTGCTCGGCGACGGCGACGAGGCCGTCGGCGCGGGCCGAGAGCGAGCGCAGCGTCGTCTGGAGCTCCTGCGTCGTGGCCACGCCGGCGTCGTAGAGCTGCTCGTCGTAGAGGAAGCGCCCGAGCGAGCCCTCGCCCGTGCGGACGTCCGTCATGATGCCCGCGAGCTGGACCGTGACCGAGTCGAAGCGCGAGACGGACGTGAAGAGGCGGTCCGAGACCTGGCTGAGGTCGAACGGGTCCACGCCCGCGATCTGGCCGTTCTCGGCGATCTGCGGGCGCCCGCTCGTGCCGTCCGTCAAAGCCACGATGACGTTACCGACGAGGCCGTCGGTCTGGATGAGCGCGCGGCTGTCCTCGCGGATGAGGTTGCGGGCCTTCTCGTCGACCTGCATCCGGACCGTGATCGGCTCGCCGGGCGCATCCGGCAGCGCGACGCGCTCGACGCGGCCGACCGAGATGCCGTTGTAGAACACCGCCGCCCCCTCCTTCAGGCCCGCGACGCGCGAGAACGACGCGTTGAGCGCGAACGTGCGCGAGAGCAGGCTGTTCTGGCCCGCGATGACGAACAGGAAGCCGACGGCCGCGAGGAGCCCAACGAGGACGACGAGGCCGAGGCGTGCTTGACGGGACATGTGCGGGGGGTGGAGGCGTGCCGAAGCTACGTGCGGCCGGGCGGAGAGCGGCGAATGGGCCGGTTTAATGTTTAAGGTTGAAAACCTTAAACCTTAACATTAAACCGCATTTTTCAGGCTGTCCCGTAGGCGTCGGTGCCCTTGAAGAACTCCTGGAGCTCGGGGATGTCCGAGTGGCGGACCTCGTCGAGCGTGCCCGAGGCGGCGATCTTGCCGTCGAGCAGGAAGAAGGCGCGGTCCGTGATGATCTCGGCGGCGAGCATGTCGTGGGTGATCGCGACGGACGAGATGCCGCGCTCGTCGCGGAGCTTCACGATGAGGTCCGAGACGACGCGGACGGACACCGGGTCGAGGCCGGTCGTGGGCTCGTCGTAGAGGATGATGTCCGGCCGCAGGATGAGCGTCCGGGCGAGGCCGATGCGCTTCTTCTGGCCGCCGGAGAGCTCGGCCGGGTACTGGTCGCGCTTGTCCGGCAGGTTGACGTCCTCGAGCGACTCCATCACGAGGTCGTCCTTCTCCCCTTTCGACAGGCTCGTGTGGCGGTCGAGGAAGAAGCGCATGTTCTCGTAGACCGTCATCGAGTCGAAGAGGGCGCCGCCCTGGAAGAGGTAGCCGAGGCGCAGGCGCTTGCGGTCCAGCTGCTCCTTGTCCATCAGGTCCACGCGGTCGCCGAGGACCCAGACCTCGCCGCGGTCCGGCTGGAGCAGCCCGACGATGTGCTTCGTGAGCACGCTCTTGCCCGAGCCCGAGCCGCCGAGCACGACGCCCGACGTGCCCTTCTCGACCTGCAGCGAGACGCCCTTGAGGACCTGCTTCGGCCCGAACGCCTTGTGGACGTTGCGGAGCTCGATCACGACGTTCTCGGGCGGCGGCGTCGAGGTGCCGGTGATGGGCTCGTGGTCGGTGTCGGTGGCGGGCATGGGGGAACAGAGCGTTGGAAGGAGCGGAGACGAATGCGGTTTAAGGTTTAACGTTTAAGGTTCGCTTTTCCCGCCTTAAACGTTAAACCTTACACCGCATTTCCTCAGGCCGAGTCCGCGATGTCGCCGAAGATGATGATCGAGGCGCGGACGATGACGACGTCGGCGACGAGGATGAGCAGGCTGGACACGACGACCGACTGCATCGCCGCCTGCCCGACCTCACGCGTCCCGCCGCGGACGTTGTAGCCGAGGTAGCAGCTCACGATGCCGACGATGAAGCCGAAGATGGCCGTCTTCATCGTGTCCACGATCACGTCGACGAAGCGCATCGTGTCGAAGGCGGTGTCGAGGAAGACGCGGTAGTCCATCCGGTCCGAGAGGAACGCCTCGAGGTAGCCGCCGGTCATCGCGAGCGTGTCCGTCAGCATCGTCATGATGGGGAACATGAGCACGCAGGCGAGCACGCGCGTCACGACGAGGTAGTTGAACGGCTTGAGCGCCGCCACGTCGAGGGCGTCGATCTGCTCGGTGACGCGCATCGAGCCGAGCTCGGCGCCCATGCCGGCGCCGAGGCGCCCGGCGAGGACGAGGCTCGTCAGGACGGGCCCGATCTCCTTGAACACGCTCAGCGCGAGCATCGACGGCAGGAACGACTCGGCGCCGAAGCGCGCGAGCGTCCCGCGGCTCTGCATCGCGAGCACGATGCCGATCGAGAAGCCGACGACGCCGGTGAGCATCAGGCTGCGCGAGCCCACCTCGTCCATCTGCTTGAGGAGCTCCTTGAACTCGAACGGCTTGCGCCAGAAGCGGCTGAAGAACTGCCCGATGAAGGCGAAGAGGCCGCCGGCGCGCTCGAGGAATCCGGGCTCGCCCGAGCCCTCGTCCGTCGGGACGAGGAGCTTCTGCTCGGCCTCCTTCTCCTGGAGGATCTTCTCGTTCTGGCGCGAGCGGCGGCTCGCGCGCAGGCGCGTCGTGAGCGAGTCGGCCGGCTCGTCCGGGAGCGTGATCGGTTCCATTGGGGGCGGTGCGGGGCGACGGGGGAGGATCAGCCAGTCTCCCCCCAGGCATGTCATCCCGGGCTTGACCCGGGATCTGTCTTTCGTCGGGCGTCTGTCTGGAAAGTCAGATCCCGGGTCGGGGCCCGGGATGACAAGGTACAGGGAGCGGTGGCCCGGAGTGCGTGCGCCGCGTGCGTGCTGCGCCGTTCGGAGGGCGAAGGGCCGAGCGTGCGATCGCGGCGCTAGCTAGAAGGATCGCTCGACGGCGATGCCGCCGCCGATGCCGCGCTGGCCACTGATCTCGCCCTGCGCCGTGAGCCACTTCAGGATCTCGTAGTCCAGCGTCGCCTGGACGGGCAGCTCCGCCTCCGAGCGCGCGTTGCCGGCCGAGCGCGAGACGACGAAGCCGAGCGTGGCGAAGATGCGCTCCGAGAGGTACTTGCCGACCTTGATCACGACGGCGCCGTTCTCGATCGAGACCTGCGTGAGGTCCAGACCGAGCGACTCGTTCGTGGCCTGCTCGATGCCCGACGTGAAGCTGCCGAGCAGCAGGCCCGTGCCCGCGCCGAGGGCCGCGTTGGCGCCGGCGTTGCTCGCGAGCTGGCCCGTCGCGACGAGCGAGATGATGTCCGACGGCTCGAGCGCCGGGTTCGACGAGAGCGTGATCTCGGGGTTGCTGTCCAGGCGGCCGTTGACGGAGAGCAGGATCTTGATCGCGGACTGCCCGGAGAGCGACTGCGACTGCCCCAGCCGGACGTCGAGCGACGCCTGGATGTCGGCCTGCGCGGCGAGCGCGGGGCCGTTGAAGAGGAGCGTGCCGCGGTCCAGCGAGAAGCGCTTGTTGAACGTCCGGATGTTGCCGTTGATGAGGTCGATCTGGCCGTAGAGGTTGCCCGCCTCGGCGTAGGGCGTCTTCGTGGCCTGGACGTCGCCCGTGAACTCGATGTCGTAGCCGATGCCGGAGCCGGCGCCGGAGCGGACCCAGACGTCGCGGCCGATGGACACGCGGAGGTCGTAGTCCAGGGCCTTCGTGAAGCGGCTGACGGAGGTGTCGCGGGCGGCGATCTCGCGGCCGAAGCGCTGCTCGAGCGTCCGGATCTGGGCCGCGGTGAGCTCGACCGGCTCGATGTCCGGCGAGATGAGCTCGTCGGTGACGTAGACGTCGCCGCGGGCGAGCGTGACGGAGCCGCGGAGGACGGGCCGGGCCAGCGTGCCCGTGAGGCGGAGCGGCTCGGGGCCGGCGGCGAGGATGAGCTTCTTGTAGGTCCGCGTGTCGATGGCGGTGAAGTCGCGCGGGCGGATCGTGAGGTCCAGCGTGCCGATGGCGAGGCTCTCGAGCGTGACCGAGCCCGTGACGTCGACGCCGTCGCCGCCGGCGGCCTGGCCGCGCGTGGCGAGGCTGTCCGGCGCGACGCCCGTGGCGGGTGCGCCGATGAGGACGCGCCGCAGGTCGATGCGGTTGTTGGTGAAGGCGACGTCGGCCGTGATCGGCTCGTAGGTGAGGCCGGTCGCGACGACGCCGAGCTTGCCGTCGCGGAGCATGGCCGTGCCGGCGAGGTCCGGCGAGCCGAAGGTGCCGCCGCCGGTCACGTCGAGGTCGAGCGCGCCGCCGAGCTCCGAGTACGTCCGGTCGTCGAGGAACGGGCGCGCCCAGGCGATCGGGAAGGCGGCGGCGTGGGCTTCGAGGCGGATGGGGCCGGCCGGGTCGAAGGCGCCCGCGTCGAAGCCGCCGTCGAAGGAGATGCGGCGCGGCAGCTCAGCGGACGCTGTGAGCGTCTGGCCATCGACGTGCGTCACGACCGCGTCCAGGCGGACGAGGCCGTCGGCGTAGCCGACGGTCGCGGCGAGCGCGCCGACCTCGCCGTCGGCCGAGCGGAGGTGCTCGGCGCCGATGCGGGCGTCGAGCAGGGGCGTCGCGGCGGTCCCGGTGATGCGGGCGTCGGCCGAGAGCGAGCCGCCGAGCATCGGCAGGCCCGCGAGGTCCGAGAGCGCGGCGAGGTCCACGCCCTGGACGGAGACGGAGAAGTCCTGGTCGCCCGCGAAGCGGACGACGCCGTTGGCGGTGATCTGCTGCGGGACCGCCCCGAGCGAGTCGCGGCCGAGGGCGTCGCTGCGGAGGACGAGGCTGTCCACGGCGAGTCCGTCGTCGAACGTGACGGACGTCGGGCGGAGCAGCGTCCACGTCGTCTCGTCGATGCCGGCGACGGCGCGCTCGAGGCGCAGCGTCAGCGGCGCGCCGGGGCCGCTCGCGTCGGCCGCGCGCGGCAGCTCGATGCGCGTGTTGAGCGTGATGTCGCGGCGCTGGTCCAGCGTGACGGCCGCCTCGACGTCGAGGCCGAGGCGCCGCTGGCCGAGCATCGCGACGGGCACGGCCGTCGCCGTATCGGGCAGCGCCGCGAGCTCGGCGACGTTGGCGCGGGCGTAGCCGCTGATGACGCGGCGCTCGCCGACGGTGAGGCTGTCGAAGGTCGCCTGGGCGCGTCCGCGGACGGTGCCGTCGGTGAGCGCCTGGACGACGTCGAGCGTGTCCTGCGCGAGCAGCCGGGCGCGGTCCACGGTCACGTCGAGCGAGCCGTCGAAGGCCTTGACGCCGAAGTCGCCGCGGGCGAGGCGCTGGGCGCTCAGCGCGCCTGCGACGGCGAGCGGAGCGCCGGCGGCGGCCGTCGCCGTGAGGTCGAAGGCGCCGCGCTGGAGCGCGATGCCGCGCCCGAGCGAATCGCGGAAGGCGGCGAGGCTGCGGATGTCGCCCGCGAGGCGGAAGTCCGACGCGGCCGTCGGGTCGAACAGCGCGACCGTCCCGCCGCCGTCGGCCGTGGCGACGTCCGAGCGGACCACGAGCGTGTCGACGGTGAGGATGCCGCCGCGGAGCGCGAGCTGCGTCTCGAGCGTGTCGACGCGCGTCGGTCCGACGGCCGAGGGCCGCGTGGTCACGTCGGCCGTGAGCGCGAGCGTCCGCGGGTCCGTGCCGGCGCCGTCGACGTCGAAGTCGAGCGAGAGGCTCGTGCGCGGGCTGCTGCTGGCGGCGCGGCCGAGCGCGGCCACGTCGAGGCCCTCGGTCGTGCCGCGGAGCGCGTACGAGATCCGCTCGTCGAACGGGCGGACGCGGAACGAGGCGAGGCGCACGCGCCCGCCGGTCCCGTCGAAGAGGTCGGCGACGGTCGAGTCGGTCGGCGCGAGCGCCACGTCGCCGCGGGCCTCGTCGAGGAGCGCGTCGAGCGAGCCGCGGGCCGTCCCGCCGGCGAGCGCCACGTCGGCGCGGGCGCGGCGGATGCGCGCGCCGTTGACCGTCGACGGCTGGAGCGTCACGACGAGGTCGGCCACGGCCGTCGGGAGGTTCGCGTAGCCGGAGACCGTGCCGGTGACGCAGCCCGTGAGATCGGTGTCGAGGTCGGGCTTCTGCGCGAGGCGGCCGGCGTCGAGGTGGCGGAAGCACGTCCCGTCGGCGAGGCGGATCGTCGGCGACGTGTCGAACGGCCGCGTCGCCGCGTTGAGCGCGAAGCTGCCGTCGGGCGTGTCGACCGTGCCCGTGAGCGTCACGTCGCCGCGGCGCGCCTGCACGCGCAGGTCCGAGGCGTCGACGAGGCGGCCGGCGATGGACGACGGCTCGAGGCGGACGCGCGCGTCGGCCGTCAGCGTCTCGGGGTCCAGCCCGCGCGTCGTGATCTCGTAGGTGCCTGAGATGCTGGACGCCTGTTTGGGGTTGCCGGTCAGCTCGGCGAGGTCCAGGCGGCGCACGCGGCCGCGGGCCTCGACGAGGAGCGGGTCCGAGAACGGCCGCGCCGTGCCGACGGCGGTCAGCGCGCCGGCCGTGCCGAGGTCGGCCGTCGCATCGAAGGCGAGCGCGCCGTTGCGCAGGCGCGCGTCGACATCGGCGGCCGCAATCGCATACGTGCCGTAGGACGAGTTGCGGAGGCGGGCGGTCGCGTCGGCCGAGAGCGTCCGCACGTCCGTGCCCTGGCCGTTGAGCGTGAACGTGCCCGTGAGGCTCGAGCGCTGCGCCGGGTCGCCGGTGATCTTCGCCACGTCGAGGCGCTCCACGCGGCCGCGGTCCACGGTGTAGACGAGCGTCGGGCGCGTCGGGTCGACGGTGCCGGCGGCGACGAGGCGCCCGCCGCCGTTGCCGACGGTCACGTCGGCGTCGTAGTCCGCCACGCCGCGGTCCACGGCCGCGTCGAGGTCGGCGCGGTCGAAGAGGTAGCGCTTGCCGGCGACGGTGACGTCGGTCCGGCCGAGGCTGGCGGCGATGGTCCCGACGAACGTGTCGAGCGAGTTGCCGCGCCCCTCCACGGCGACGTCGCCGGCGAGGCGCCCCGCGACCCCCTGCCCGGGCAGCAGCACGGCGAGGTTGACGTCGCGCGCGCGGCCCTGCAAGGCGAACGTCGGGACGCGCTCGAAGGGCCGCGCGTCGCCCTCGGCCGTGAGGTCGAGGCCGGGGATGGCGCCGTCGAGGTCGAACGTCACGCGGCCGGCCGAGAAGGCGCCGTCCAGCGTGAGGCGGTCGATGCTGCGGCCCGCGGCGCGGCTGTCGCGCAGGGCGACGCGGAAGGGGCCGTCGAGCGAGCGCAGGCCCGAGCCCTCGAGCGACAGCTTGAGGTCGCCGGTGAGGTCGGCGGCCGTCGCGGG
This sequence comes from Rhodothermales bacterium, assembly GCA_038243565.1. Lineage (GTDB taxonomy): Bacteria > Bacteroidota > Rhodothermia > Rhodothermales > Rubricoccaceae > DASVSE01. The sequence goes on from JBBSQZ010000078.1 coordinate 12,179, forward strand.
GTCGTGGGTCAGCACGGCCGGGTTGAAGCGGCGGAGCTGCCCCTCGGCGCGGTAGCGGACGGGCCCGTCGGTCCCGCGCGTGAGCTCGCCGTCGAGCGCGATCACGGCGTCCGGGCCGCCGTCGCCGGGCGGGAGCGACCCGCGCAGGCCGACGGTCAGCGTCCCGCCGTCGGAGTTGGCCGTCAGGCGCAGGCGCGGGTCGCCGTAGAGGACGACGCCGCCGAAGGCGCGCGCGTCGGCCATCGCGAAGGGCGTCGCCTCGATGTCGGCCTCGAACACGGGCAGCGCGTCGCCCCTCCGCGCCGCCTCGCCGTAGCCGACGCGCGCCGAGCCGCGGACGCGGCTGCCGAGCGTGCTCTGCGCGGCGAGCTGCCGGATGACGACCTCGCTCTTCGAGAAGCGCCCCGACGCCGAGACGTCCATCCGCGACGCGTCCAGCGGCGCGATGGCGACGAAGCGCGAGC
>JBBSQZ010000079.1:0-12614 GCA_038243565.1 Rhodothermales bacterium
ACCGCGTGCTGAAGCCCGGCGGCCGGCACGTCGTCGTCGTCCCGCACTTCTCGAACCCGTACTTCTACTCGGACTACACGCACCGCCGCACCTTCGGCCTCTACTCGTTCGACTACTTCGCGGACCCGGAGCATCAGCTGGGGCGAAAGGTGCCGGCGTTCTACACAGACATTCGGTTCCGGGTCGTCGAGCGGAAGCTGTTCTACAAATCAGCGTTTCCGGCCCGCAACCTGTTCCGCCAGGTCTGGCAGCGCGTCTTCAACGTGTCGTCGGGGATGCAGGAGTGGTATGAGGAGGCGTGGTGCTACGCGTTTCCGTGCCAGGAAGTGTGCTTCGTGATGGTCCCCGAAGGAAAATGAGCAGCCGAGCACCTGCCTTGATCCACCGCGCACACCAACAGCCCCCCGGCGGGGGGCGCACGCCGCCAGCCGGGCGGGGGGCCGTTCATGCCCGGCCGAGGCGCCGCGGTGGTGTCGCCACAGAACCGCGTGGCCGGCACGAGCCCGGTAGAGACGCGCCGGCGGCGCGTCTCCGTCCGACCACCGCGCCCCGACGCATCACCGTCCGACCAAGGCGCCTCAACGTTCGGCGCCTCGGGGCGGGCATCGCGGAACGCCCCCCCCGGCCGCTGGGCCGGCCGGCCCCCCGCCGGGGGGCTGTTAAAGGCAGCGCGCCATGAGCGGCTCGGCACCATCCAACGAGTCACCGCGGGGCGGGGCGCTGCGGCGCCTCGCGCGGCAGAGCAGCGTCTACGCGCTCGGCAACGTCGCGGCGAAGGCGAGCGGGCTGCTCATCGTGCCGCTGTACCTCAACCTGCTGCCGCAGGCCGAGTACGGCTACGTCGGGCTGCTGACGGCCGTGGCGCTCGTCGCGATCCCGCTCGCCGGCTTCGGCCTCACGACCGGCCTGCTCACCTTCATGTCGGCCGGCGGCGAGCCCGTCCGGCAGCGGGCGCTGCCGTTCACGACGCTCGTGATGAGCGCCCTGTCCGCCGCGGCCGTCTTCGCGCTGTTCTGGATCGCGGCGCCGCCGCTCGCCGAGGCGTTGCTCGACACGCCAGCCGCGGCCGGGCTGGTTCGCATCACCGGCGCGTACGTCGCCGCGAAGGTCCTCGCCGCGACGCCGCTGATGCTCATCCGGATGGACGAGCGCGCCGGGCTGTACGTCGCCGCCTCACTCGTCGAGACCCTCCTGCTCGCGGGCGGGACGTACGTGCTGATGGGCGTGCGCGGGATGGGCGTGGCGGGCGCGATGTGGGCGCTCGCGGGCTCGGCCGGCGCCGCGGCGGCCATCCTCACGGTGGGGACGCTGGCGCGGGTGCCGTGGGAGCTGGACCGCCGCGCCGTCGGGCGCCTCGTGCGGTTCGGGGCGCCGCTCGCCGTCAGCGCCGTCGCGCTGCCGGTCGTCCACGTCGGCGACCGCTTTGTTTTGAAGTGGCTCGTCGGGGCGGACGAGGTGGCCGTCTACGACCTCGCGGCGCGCCTCAGCGGCGTGCTCAACATGCTCGTCGTGCAAAGCTTCCAGCAGGCGTTCGCCGTCGTCGGCCTGAAGGAGCTCCGCAGCGGGAGCGAGTTTTTCCGGCGGACCTTCCGCCACTACGCCGTCGGCGCGTGCGGCGCGGCGCTGGGGCTGGCGCTGATCTCGCGCGACCTCATCGCGCTGCTCTCGCCCGGCGTCGCGTACCTCCGGGCGGACCCGATGGTGTTCCTGCTCGCGCTCGGCTTCGTCACGTACGGCCTCTACATCGTGTTCGCCAACGTCCTCTACGCCGCGACGGCGACGCGCGTCGTCGCCGCGACGCTCGTCCTCGCGGTCGTCGTGAACATGGCGCTGAACGTGGCGCTCGTGCCGGCGTGGGGCGGCGTCGGCGCGGCCGTGGCGACGCTCGTCGCCTACGCCGTGATGGCGGGCGCGACGGCGATTGCGGCGTCTCGTCGGAGTCCCATCACCTACCCGTGGTCCGCGCTCGCGATCTGCGTCGGCCTCGTCGTCGGGCTGTGGGCCGTCGCGCAGGTGTCCGTGGGCTGGCCCGTCGTCGGGCGCCTCGCCTTCCGGGCGGGGCTGGTGGCGCTGTACCCGCTGCTCGTGTTCGCGGCCGGCGTGTACGACCGCGACGAGGTCCGCGCGCTGCTGAGGCATCCGGGCCGGCTCTTGGGGCGCTCATGATCTCGCGCCTCCTCCGCCAGAGCAGCGTCTACACCGTCGCCGGCGTCATCGGCAAGCTCAGCGGCTTCGTCGTGACGCTGTACTACGTCGATCCGGCATATCTGTCGAAGGCGGATTTCGGGACGTTCGACTACCTGCTGTCGGTCGTGTTCATCGCGCTCCTCGTGGCCGGCGCCGGGCTGCCGCTCGGGATCCTACGGTTCGCGACCTCGAGCGCCGTCTCCGAGTCCGACCGCGCGGCCGTGCCGATGACAGCGCTGCTGATCGCGCTCGTCACGTCCGGCGCCGTCGCCGCGGGCGTCTGGGCGTTCGCGCCGGAGCTCGCGGACTGGCTGGCCGGCGACGCGTCTCGGGCCGGTCTTCTGCGGACGCTCGCGCTCTACATCGCCTGCAAGACCGTCGCCGACGTCGCGTACCAGGAGCTCACGCGCCGCGAGCGGCCCGGCCTGTACGTCGCGATGACGGCGGCCGAGATGCTGCTCCAGACCGGCGCCGTCGTCGTGTTCCTCGTCGTGTTCCGGATGGGGCTGGCCGGGATTCTGTACGGCTACCTCACCGCGGCGGCGGTCCTCGCGACCGTCAGCACCGTCGTTCTCGTCACCCGCTCCGAGCGCCGCGTGAGCGTGGCGCTCGTCCGCCCGATGCTGACGTTCGGGCTGCCGCTCGTCGTCTCCGGCCTCGCCGCGCGCTTCCTCTACGCCGGCGACCGCCTCGTCATCCTCCACTTCATGACGCCCGACGCGAACGCCGTCTATGCGTGGGCGTCGCGCTTCGGCGGGCTCGTCAACGCGTTCCTCGTGCAGGGCTTCCAGCTGGCATTCACCGTGCTCGGGCTGAAGGCCTTGGATGAGGGCGGCGCGCCCGTGTTGCACCGCCGCGCGTTCCGCCACTTCGCCGTCGTCGCCGGCTTCGCCGTCCTCGGCCTGGCCCTGTTCGTGGACGACGCGAGCCGCGTGCTCACGTCCGACCCCGACTACGCCGGTGTCTCGGGGATCGTGCTGCTCGTCGCCGGCGGCTTCGCGTGGTACGGCCTCTACGTCGTGACCGTCAACGTGCTGCTGGCCGCGGGGCGGACGACCAGCGTCGCCCTCGCGGCCGTCGCGGCGGCCGTCCTCAACGGGGCGATGAACTGGGTGCTCGTGCCGCTCTACGGCGTCGCCGGCGCGGCGCTGGCGACGTTCGTGGCGTACGCCGGGCTCGCGGGCTGGACGGGATTCTCGGCCGAGCGGGTCAGCCGCGCGCACTACCCGTGGCGCGTGCCGACGCAGCTCTCGGGCCTCGTCGCCGGCCTGTGGCTCCTCGCGGCGCCGACGGCCGGCTGGCCGCTGGGGCCGCGCCTCGCCGCGCGCGCGGCGCTCCTCGCGCTCTACCTGCCCGCGCTCTTCGTCGTGGACGTCTACGGCCGCGCCGACGTCGCCGCGGGCGTCGCGCTCGTGAAGGCCCGCCGCGATAGGTAGAGTCGCCTCGCCGAGGCGTCCACTGCTCGGCCGAGGTGCCGCGGTCCGCGGCGCCTCGGCGGTACCCACGCGGCGCGCTCGGCGAGCGCGCCCTACCCGGTCTACGGTTCGTGACGAGCACGCACAGGTCGGGACGCCACATCGGGGTGCCCATCGCAGCGCGCCGCGTTGACGCGTCGGGGCACGGTGCTAGATTGGCCGCCCGGCCCCGGCAGTCGCGGGCCGACCACTCTTCCGAGCTTTTCCCATGGCAACAGATTCTGGTTCCGCCCTCGGCATGGTCGAGACGAAGGGCCTCGTCGGCGCAATCGAAGCGGCGGACGCGATGGTCAAGGCCGCGCGCGTGACGCTCATCGGCAAGGAGCAGATCGGCGGCGGCTACGTCACCGTGATGGTCCGCGGCGACGTCGGCGCGGTGAAGGCGTCCACGGACGCGGGCGCGGCGGCGGCCGAGCGCGTCGGCGAGCTCGTCTCGGTGCACGTCATCCCGCGGCCGCACGCCGAGGTCGAGCACATCCTGCCGGGCTGAAGCCGGGGGAACGCGCCGTGGCCGAGACGCCACGTCGCGTTTCTGCGGACTCGGTTTCTGACTGGACCCGGACGGCGGCGCTGCGGGCGGAGACGCGCCGGCGGCGCGTCTCTACAAGGACACGGGCGGTCGATCCTGACGCTCTCGCCCACTTTCTGAACTGCCGATGGCCTCCTCCTCCTCGGGCGTCCCGCCCGGCTCCGCGCTCGGCCTCGTCGAGACGCTCGGCCTCGTCGCCGCGATCGAGGCGGCGGACGCCATGCTGAAGGCGGCCGACGTGCGCCTCGTCCGCAAGCACCGCGTCGACCCGGGGCGCATCTCGCACATCGTCGTCGGCGAGACGGCGGCCGTGCAGGCCGCCGTCGACGCGGGCACGGCCGCCGCGGCGCGCCTGGGCAAGGTCTTCGGCTCGCTCGTGATCCCGCGCCCGTCGGACGACGTCTGGCGCGCGATGCTCGGCGTCGCGCTCGACGGCGACGAGGTCCCCGAGGCCGACGCGCCTGTCGAGGACGCCTCCGACGACGACGCGCCGGCCGGCGAGGAAACCGTCGCTGTAGACTCCGACGTGGACGCGCCCGCGTCGGCGCCGCCGGAGCGCGACTACGCCGCGATGCCGGTCCGCGAGCTGCGCACGCTCGTCCGCGACCGCGACGACATCGAGATGCGCGGCCGCGCCGTCGCCAAGGCCTCCAAGGACGACCTCGTGGCCGAGCTGCGCGCTGCCGACGCCCGATGACGGCCCCGCCGAGCGAGGCCGCCTCGCGCGAGGCCACTTCGCGCGACACCGTGCCGCGCTCCGGCCCGAACGTCCGCGCGATGGCGCTGTCGCTCGTCGTCGCCATCGGCCTGTGGTTCACGTTCGGGATGCGCGAGACGTACACCGTGACGGTCCCCGTGGCGCTGCGCGTCGTCGGCGTGCCCGAGGGGCAGGCGCTCGCAGCGCCGCCGCCGGCGACGGCCCGCGCGACGGTCCGCGGCGAGGGCTGGCGGCTGCTGTTCCTCACGCGCACCGTCCCGACGATCCCGCTCTACGCCGACGCGGCATCCGTAGACCTCGAGCGCGCCGTGCTCGCGGCCGGCCTGCCGGCCGGCGTCGAGCTTCAGTCGGTCCGCCCGCGGTCCGCGCGCCTCGCGCTGGACGCGCAGGTCGTGCGGCGCGTCCCGATCCGCCTCGTCAGCGACGTCCGCACGGACCCCGGCTACGGCCTGCTGCGCCAGCCGCGCCTGCTGCCGGACTCGGTGACGGTGACCGGCGCCCGGAGCCTCGTCTCGCGCCTCGACGCGTGGCAGACGGAGCTCCTCGAGGCGACGGAGGTGCAGGCGTCGTTCGCGCGGACGGTCGCGCTGCGGGACACGTTCGCGGGCCTCGTCGCGCCCAACGTCCGCTCGACGACGGTGCAGGTGCCGATCGCCGAGTTCACGGGCGGCGAGCGCGACGTGCTGGTCCGCGTCGTGAACCTGCCCGCCGGCGTCGCGGGCGTCCGGACGGAGCCGGCGACGCTGCGCGCCCGCTACCGCGTCCCGCTCACGGCCGACGACCTCTACGGCCGCGCCCGCACCGCCGCCGGCTTCGTCGCCGTGGTGGACTACCGCGACATCGCGCGCGACACGACCTCGGGGACCGTCGTGGCGAGCCCGCGCGTGCCCGCCGGCCTCGACGTGCGCGACGTGACGCTGTCGCCGTCGCGCGTCGAGTACTTCATCGTTCGCCGTGCGGCGCCCTGACCGATGGGGTTTCTGGTTCTGGCGGTCGCGTGCAGCCTCGGCATCGCGGTCATGTTCAAGCTCGCCGAGCGCCGCAACCTCGACCGGACGGCGCTGCTGGCCGCGAACTACGCGGCGGCGGCCATCCTGGCGCTCGCCCTCGGCGGCGCCTCGTTTCGTGTCGCTGGCTCCGAGCGCCTCGCCAGCGGGGTGCTGCTCCTCGGCGTCGTCGAGGGCCTGCTCTACATCGGCGGCTACTGGCTGTTCGCGCGTGCGATCCGCGAGGCCGGCATCGGGCTGGCGGCGGCCGCGATGCGCCTCTCGGTCGTGCTGCCTGTGCTGGCGGCGTGGGCCGTCTGGGCCGAGGCACCGACCGGGATGCAGGGCGTCGGGCTGGCGCTGGGCGGCGTCGCGTTCGTACTGCTGTCGCGCCCCGCTCAGCCCGCCGAGACGCAGGCGTCGGGACGCAGTGCGGCGCTTCTGCTCGGCACCCTGTTCGTCGTCGGTGGGACCGTCGACGTCGGGATGAAAGCGTTCCGCGAGCTCTACGCCGTCCGCGGCGTCCCGCGCGAGACGTTTCTTCTCGTCGTGTTCGGCGTGGCGTTCGTCGCCGGCGCGCTGCTCGTCCTGGTGGCCGGAATTCGGACCGGGCGGTGGCCGCGGCCGGCCGTGCTGGCATGGGGCGCGGCGCTGGGCGTGCTCAACTACTTCTCGGCCGAGCTCATGCTGCGCGCGCTCGACGTGCTCCGCGCGCCCGTCGCCTTCCCGCTCAACAACGTCGCCGTCGTGCTCGGGGCGGCGCTGATCGGCCGGCTCGCCTTCGGCGAGCGGATGTCGCGCGTCAACGTCGCCGGGCTGGGCGTCGCGGCGCTCGCCGTGGCGCTGCTCGCCGGATGAACGGGCGCGGCGCGCGGGCGTACACCCGGTCCGTCCCCGCTTTTAGATGCCCGACCCGACGCCTGCCGACCCGACGCCCACCGCTCCGCCCGGTGGAGCCACACCGCGACGCAGCGTCTGGCCCGTCATCGTGGGGGCGCTCGTCGTGTTCGGCCTCGTCGGGCTCGCCGTGGCGTCGTTCGTCCGCTCGGCCGTGCCGACGATCAGCGAGGAGACCGTCCAGACGGCGGTCTGGACGGCCGTGCAGCGCGAGGCACCCGAGCAGTTCCTCGTCGTCGGCACGCTCGACATCACGACGGAGTCCGAGGCGAGGAGCACGACACGGCTGCTGCCGGGCCTGATGGACTTGCCCGTCGGGCAGACGACGGTCCGCGTGCGCGTCCCCGGCCGCGCCGCCTACGGCTTCGACGTGACGACGCTGCGCCCGCGCGACGTCCGCTACACGCCCGACGGCACCGTCGTGGTGACGCTGCCGCCGCTGACCGTCTTCTCGGTCGAGCCCATCCTCGAGGACGCCGAGATCTCGGTCGATGCACGCGCCTGGCAGCGCCTCAGCCGCGCGCCCGAGCGGGCGGCCGTCACCGCGGCGCTCGGCGAGGTCCGCCCGGCGATCCGGCGTCAGGCCGAGGCGCACCTCGCCGACAACGAGCAGCCGCAGCGCAACGCGGCGCGCGCCGTCGAGCGCGTCATCCGGACGCCGCTCGAGGCGGCGGGCGTCCGCGGCGCCCGCTTCCGCTTCGTCGTCGCTCCGGGCGACACGATCGAGGTCCGCGACGCGGGCTGACCGTTTGAACGAGGCGTAATTTAATGATACTCGAGCGTGCGCCGCGTCGTCCGTTTACCACTATAATAAAAATATGTTATTCCGCACCTGATCCGGGATCTCCTCGAGGTCGGGTGGTGCGCGACGAAGCAGTTGCAGCACGTCCCACCGTCCAGGAGATCCCGGCTCGGGGGCCGGGATGACAGGGTAGAGAGCGCAGTGGCACCTCCTGCCCTCCTCCCTCCGTCCCGACCGTCTTCACCGGGGTTCTGCCGGGGCGCCGCCGCCCAGCGGCTAGCTTTCGGGTTCGCCCTGCCCGCCGGCGGCATCCGCCGCGCTGCGGGCATACGTCCTATTCACGTATCCCACAGGGTTTTCCCAATGGCCGATACCCCCGGCGCCTCGGCGCCCATGTACGAGTTGATGTACATCATCAACCCGGTGCTCTCCGAGGAGCAGACGAAAGACATCGTGCAGCGCGTGACGCAGTACCTCTCCGACAACGGGGCGGACGTCGTGCAGGTCAACGAGACCGGCAGCCAGCGCCTCGCGTACCCCATCGAGAAGAAGCGCAATGGCTACTACGTCATCGTCAACTTCCGCCTCTCGAACACCGCCACGCTGCCGAAGCTCGAGCGCGCCCTCCGCATCAACGACGACGTGATGCGCCACATGGTGCTGCGCTACGACGCCAAGATGGATCGTCACTACACCCAGCAGAAGGCCGAGTCGGCGTCTGCCAAAGCCGCCGCGTAACCATGGAAGTCACCCCCACCAGCAGCACGGACGCTGCAGAGGAGACCGGCTTCGGCGCCGGCACGCCCGCCCCGACGACCAACGAGGAGCCGACGCAGGTCGAGCAGATCCAGAACGAGCCGCCCCCGCGCGCCGTCACCCCCGAGATGGCGGCCACGCTCAAGGCGGCCTCCAACCCGGACGACCTCCAGCGCATCGCTGCGCCGGGCGCGGACCACATCAAGCTCAAGGACCCGTTCAAGGCCGCCGGCGTCGAGTACATCGACTACAAGGACATCGAGACGCTCAAGCGCTACATCAACGAGCAGGGCAAGATCCTGCCCGGCCGCATGTCCGGCATCTCGGCCAAGTACCAGCGCCAGCTCACGACGGCGATCAAGCGCGCGCGCCACGTCGCGCTGCTGCCGTACGTCGCCGACAACGTCAAGTAGCCAGCGCTCGTAGCTCCGCGCGAGCGGACCCGCTACCGGCGTGCATCCCGCACCCCCATGAAGGTCATCCTGACAGAGGACCACGACACGCTCGGCGCCAAGGGCGACGCGGTCGAGGTCAAGAACGGCTACGGCCAGAACTTCCTCATCCCGCGCCGCCTCGCCGTGCCCGCCACGTCGAGCGCGCTCAAGCGCTACGCCGAGGAGACGCGCCAGGCCGCGCACAAGGTCGAGGCCCAGAAGGCCGCGCTCAAGACGCTCGCCGACGCGCTCACCGGCCAGTCGGTCACGATCGCGACGCGCACGGGCGAGGGCGGCCGCATCTTCGGCACCATCACCACGACGCAGATCGCCGACGCGCTCGCCGCGGCCGGCACGACCGTCGACCGCCGCAAGATCTCGCTCGACGAGGACATCCGCGAGGTCGGCGCCTTCCCGGCGCACGTGCGCTTCGGCACGGACGCCGTGGCCACGATCACGGTCAACGTCGTCTCGGAGAACGCCGCCGACGAGCCCGCCCCGGCGGCCTCGGACGACAACTCGTTCGACAACGAGCTCGCTTCGTACGAAGGCGACGAGGACTGAGTCTCGTGTTTTCCCCCGATTTGCGGGGCGTGCTCTCTCGGGAGCGCGCCCCGCAGTCGTTCTGCGTGGCACGGGATGTGCAACACGACGCCACGCCCCCGCCCGTTCGCCCGGCTTCCTACCTGCCCGCCTCCATGCTCCGACTGCTCGCCCTCTCGCTTCTCGTCGCCGCGTCCGCGCAGGCGCAGCCCCGCCCGGCGGACGTCGTCTCGTGGTCGGTCGCGGCCGTCCCGGGAGCGCGGGGCGCCGAGGCGCGCGTCGTGTTCACGGCACGTCTGCTTCCCGGCTGGAAGATGTACGCCCTCGACTCGGGCGTCGGCCGCCCGCTCGCTGTGACCCTGGACCCGCTGCCGGCGGGCCTCGACGCCGCCGCGCCGCGCCAGAGCGCGCCCACGCGCGCCCACGACGACCTGTTCGGCGCCGAGGCGTCGACGTTCTCGGGCACGGCGCGCATCGAGCAGCCGCTGCGCGTCTCGCGCCGCGCCGCCCTCGGGCGCCACACCGTCACGGGCAGCGTCCGCTACGCCGTCTGCGATGCGACGATCTGCCTGCCGCCGGCGACGGCCCCCTTCCGCGTCGCCGTCGCCGTCCAGTGACGACGCGCGTCACGCGTTCGTGACGTTCGCGGGCGCTGCTTCAGGCTCCAGATCGCCTGCCGATGCGCGGAAGGATGTCCTCCTCTGCCCCGATGGCTCCCACCCGTCTCGCCGCGCTCCTGCTCCTCGCTGCCAGCGCCGCCGGCTGCGACACCGTCGGTACCAACGCCCCGAGTGTCGACGCGTCGCCGGACCCGTGGGTCGAGATGCTCGACGCCGTCAATGCGGCGCGCGCGGCGGGGCAGCGCTGCGGCGGGGAGGCGTTTCCGCCCGCCGGGCCGCTCGTCTGGAACGACCGCCTCGAGCGTGCCGCTGAGGGCCACACGGCCGACATGGTGCGCTCGCGCTCGTTCGGCCACACCGGCTCGGATGGCAGCCAGCCGGCCGACCGCGTGACGCGTGCCGGCTACGCGTGGCGCCTCGTCGGCGAGAACATCGCGCACTACCAGCAGACCGTCCCCGAAGTCGTCGAGGACTGGGTCGAGAGCCCGGGCCACTGCCGCAACCTGATGGACACGCGCTACGCCGAGATGGGCGCCGCCGAGCAGGACCTCTACTGGACGCAGGTCTTCGGCCTGGCGCGCTGAAAAGTTTGGAGAGGGAATAGGGTCCGCGCATTTGGAAGTGCTGTGGCCCCGCAGTTTGGAGAAGGGATAGACCGAGCTTGGTCTCCTCGTTCTTCAAACTCCAAACTTTTGGGCCTCACACGTTTCAACGTGCGCAGCCTTACCCCCGCTACTCCGTCTCCACGCCTGCCGCCTGGAGCGCCTCGAAGCCGCCGACGTTGACGACGTTCGTGAAGCCCATCGCGCGGAGCGAGTCGGCCGCCTTCTCGCTGCGGTTGCCCGTGCGGCAGTAGAGGTAGACGGGCCGGGCGCGGCTGACGGAGTCCAGCGACGCCGAGAAGCGGCCGCCGGTAACGTCCACGTTCTCCGCGCCGATGACGTGGCCGCCCGAGTACTCCGCCGGCGTGCGGACGTCGACGACGAGGGCGCCGGGCGGGCGGGCGAGGAACGCCTCGGTGGGGTTGCCTGGCGACGCGGCGGGCGGCACGCCGTTTTGAACGGCGTCGGTCTGCGCCGCAGCGGTGGATGCGGACTCGGGCGAGGGCGAGCAGGCGGCGAGGACGAGCAGGCCGAGGAGCGGGAGCGAGCGGATCATGACCAGAGGGAGCGGGCGGTAGCGACGGGCCGGCCGTCGCGGGTGAGGAGGTGCGCCAACGCGCCCGGCGACGCGGCGGGTCCGCACGCCGAGACGACCGTCTGCCCGGCCGTCGTCTCGCTCTGGAACACGATGTCGAACTCGGCGAGGCGCGCCGCGGCGCGGACCACGTCCGGGACCGCCTCGAGCGCCCACTCGGCGACACGCGCGTGGTTGGCGTGATCGACCTGGTCGAGGTCTGCGTGGCGGACGGCGAACGTCTCGGTCCGCTCGGCGTGCTCGGGCGCGGCCGGCGCCGCGGCGCCGTCGAGCGTGAGCGCGCGCGAGACGTCTGGCGGTGGCAGAAACGCGTCCATCGCGGGCGGGAGGCGGACCGGCCGGCGGCGGCCGATGTCCAGCAGGAACCAGACGGACGTGGCGCGGACGAGCGCCTGCCCGCCCGCGTCGCGGAGCACGAAGTCGCGGTGCGCGCGCAGGCCGTCGCGGTCCGACGGCCACGTTTCGACGGTCACGTCGTCACGGAGGTGCGGGAGGGGCGCGTCGACGACGAGGTACAGGCGGCTGAGGACCCACGTCGCCGGCCCGGCCGGGAGCGGGAACACGTCGAGGGCGTGGGCGCGGGCCTGCTCGCCGGCCGCTTCCTGAAACAGGTTGAGGATGGACAGGATCGAGACGCGCTCGTCCGGCCCGGCCTCGTAGGCGCGGATCCGAAACGGCTCGGTCCAGACGGAGGCGTAGGGCGAGGGCACGGCGGAGCGGGTGAGGGCAGGCCGATGGTACGGACGGCGCCGCGTGTCGTCAGGATTGCGGCCGGGTCGCGGAACATGACGGGAGCGCTTTCGGTTAAGGACTCTCCCCATCTGACCGCCCACCGGGCACCTCTCCCATGGCTGATCGACCGATCATCACCGGCTCCTTTGCCGACGCCGACTCCGCTGACCGCGCGTACCGCTCCTTCCGCGACCGCGGCTACACCGACGATGACCTCCACGTCATGATGTCGGACGACACGAAGAAGAAGTACTACGACCGCCCCGACGCCGAAATCGACGAGGGCTCGAAGGCCCTGGAGGGCGCCGGCACCGGCGCAGCCATCGGCGGCTCGGTCGGCGGCATCCTCGGCGCGCTCGCTGCCGTCGGCACGGCGGTCGCCCTGCCGGGCATCGGCCTCATCGCCGGCCCGCTCGTCGGCGCGCTCGCCGGTGCGGGCGCCGGTGGCGCCGCGGGCAGCCTCGTCGGCGCGCTCGTCGGCGCGGGCATCCCCGAGGAGAACGCCAAGGCGTATGAGGGCGACGTCAAGAACGGCCGCATCGTCGTCGGCGCGCACCCGCGCGACGAGGACCGCGACATGTTCCGCGACACTTACTCGTCGAACGGCGCTTCGAACGTCTACTCGAGCTACTAAGCTCTAGACAGATAGGACCGCGGGGGGGGGGGGGGGGGGGGCCCCCCCCCCCCGGGGTTTTGGGGCGGGCGGGGGGGGGGGGGGGGGGCGGCGGGGGCGGGGAAGAGCGGGGGGGGGGGGGGATGGGGGGGCGAGCTAATGGGGGGGCGGGGGGGGGGGGGGGG
>JBBSQZ010000080.1:0-12486 GCA_038243565.1 Rhodothermales bacterium
AGCCGATCGCGTCGTTCCAGCTCATCCAGGAGAAGCTCGTCCACATGCTCGGCAACGTCACCGCGATGCAGACGATGTGCCTGCGCCTCTCGCAACTCCAGGACGCCGGCAAGATGACGGACGCCCAGGCGTCGCTGGCCAAGGTCTTCACGGCGGCCCGCTGCCGCGACACCGTCGCGCTCGCCCGCGACCTCCACGGCGGCAACGGCATCCTGCTCGAGAACCACGTCGCCCGCTACTTCTGCGACACCGAGGCGATCTACTCCTACGAGGGCACCAACGAGATCAACTCGCTCATCGTCGGCCGCGCCGTCACCGGCATCGGCGCATTCGTTTAGAAGGTGGAAGGGAGGAAAGGTTGAAGGGTGGAAGGGGAAGTATGACGCGTCCCACTCCTGAGCCCGGTCCTGAACTCCCGCATTTCCCCTTCCACCTTTCCACCCTGACACCCTTCAACCCACCCCATGGAACCGCTGACTGACACCGCCGCGCCGGCTACCGAAACCCCCGCGTGGAAGGAGACCCCCTTTCGGACCGCCGCCGTGCTCGGCGCGGGCGTCATGGGCTCGCAGATCGCGGCGCACCTCGCCAACGCCGGCCTCTCGGTGACGCTCCTCGACGTGACGCCGAAGGCCATCGGCAAGGAGGGCAAACCCAACAGCATCGTCGAGGGCGCCTTCGTCGCCGCGGCGAAGCTCAAGCCGGACCCGTTCTTCACGGCCGAGGCGAAGAAGCGCGTCACGCTCGGCAACTTCGACGACGACTTCGACTCCATCACCGACGCCGACTGGATCATCGAGGTCGTCGTGGAGCGCCTCGACGTGAAGCAGTCCGTGATGGAGCGCATCGAGAAGGCGGCCCGCCCCGACGCCGTGATCTCGTCCAACACGTCCGGCCTGCCGATCTCGGACATCGTGGCGGGCCGCAGCGACAGCTTCAAGAAGCGCTTCCTCGGGACCCACTTCTTCAACCCGCCGCGCTACCTCAAGCTCTTCGAGGTCATCCCGACGCCCGACACCGACCCGGACGTCGTGCGCCGCGTCTCGGCCTTCGCGCGCGTCCACCTCGGCAAGGGCGTCGTGGTCGCCAAGGACACGCCGAACTTCATCGGCAACCGCATCGGCGTCTATGGCATGATGTCGGTCTTCGACGAGGTCAGCTCCGGCCGCTACTCGATCGAGGAGGTCGACGCGCTGACGGGCACGCTCATCGGCCACGCCAAGTCCGCCACGTTCCGCACGGCGGACGTCGTCGGGCTGGACACGCTGCGGCACGTCGCCCAGAACCTCTACGACAACGTGCCGGACGACGAGTCGCGCGAGGTCTTCCAGGTGCCGGGCGTCCTCAACAAGCTGGTCGACGCCGGCCAGACGGGGCAGAAGGCGGGCGCCGGCTTCTACAAGAAGGTCGGCAAGGACATCCTCTCGGTCGACCCCGAGACCCTCGAGTACACGCCAGCCAAGGAGAGCGACATCAACCCGAAGGCGTTCAAGGGCTCCTTGAAGGAGCGCCTCAACGCGCTCTGGGAGGACGGCGGCCGCGCGGGCGACTTCTTCCGCCGCACCACGCTGAGCCTGCTCGGCTACGCCGCCCGCCGCGTCCCGGAGATCGCCGACAGCCCGGCCGACATCGACCGCGCCATCCGCTGGGGCTTCGGCTGGGACATGGGCCCGTTCCAGATGTGGGACGCCCTCGGCGTCGACCGCGTCCGCAAAGCGCTCACCGAGGCGAACATCGACACGCCGGACTGGGTGCAGAACGTCCCGGAGACGGGCTTCTACGAGGACGACGGGAGCCCGAAGGTCTGGACGCCCGGCGAGGGCGACTACGAGCCCGACCCGAAGCCGGCCGACGAGTGGGGCCTGACGTACCTCAAGACCGACGACGCGAAGACGCTCTGGAAGAACGACGAGGCGGCCCTTCTGGACGCGGGCGATGGCGTCGCCGTGTTCGAGTTCCGCTCGAAGGCCAACAGCCTCGGGCAGGCCGTCGTCTTGGGCCTCGTCGAGGCCATCGAGAAGGTCGAGGACGACCGCGACCTGCGCGGCATGATCGTCGGCAACGAGGGGTCCAACTTCTCCGTCGGGGCGAACCTCGGCGAGGTCGTGATGGGCATGGCAATGGGCGGCGCCTCGTCGATCGAGCCGTTCATCAAGGGCTTCCAGGACGCGGTCCTCAAGGTCCGGTACGCCACCAAGCCGGTCGTCGTGGCGACGCACCAGATGGTGCTCGGCGGCGGCTGCGAGATGACGATGGCGTGCTCGCACCCGGTCGCCTCGGCCGAGACGTACATCGGGCTCGTCGAGCTCGGCGTGGGCCTCATCCCGGCGGGCTGCGGGACGACGTTCATGACGGCGAAGGCCGCCGAGGCGGCGGCCGACACCGCCTTCCCGAGCGACATCCAGCCGTTCCTGCGGCAGCACTTCGAGCAGATCGCGATGGCCAAGGTGGCGACGTCCGCCCGGCAGGCGCAGGAGATGCGCTTCCTCGACCAGAACGCGACGATCGTGATGAACGCGGACCGCCGCTTCGCCGTCGCGAAGTCCGAGGTGATCCGCCTCTCGGAGGAGGGCTACCTGCCGCCGCCGGTCCGCACGGCGATCCCCGTCCTCGGCGCCTCGGGGCGCGCGCAGTTCGAGATCGCGCTGTACCAGTTCCAGCAGGGCGGCTATGTCTCCGAGTACGACCACTACCTCGGCTCGCGCCTCGCCTACGTCATGACCGGCGGCGCGCTGACGGCGCCGGCCGAAGTCCACGAGGACTACCTCTTCGAGCTCGAGCGCGAGGTCTTCCTGTCGCTCCTCGGCGAGGAGAAGACGCAGGCCCGCATCCAGAGCATCCTCACGACGAACAAGCCGCTCCGAAACTGAGGCATGAGGCAAGAGGCATGGGGCATGAGGAAAGACTCCTCGCCCCATGCCCCATCCCTCATCCCTCATGCCCTTAAAAAAATGCAATTGACCGAAGCCTACATCGTCTCGTCCGTCCGCACGCCGGTCGGGAAGGCGAAGAAAGGAGCCCTGCGCGACGTGCGCCCCGAGTACCTCGGGACGGTCGCGGTCAACGGGGCCATCGCCCGCGTGCCGGGCCTGAAGAATGAGCAGATCGACGACCTCGTGCTCGGCTGCGCCTTCCCCGAGGGGCCGCAGGGCATGAACATGGCCCGCGCGATCGCGCAGAAGGCCGGTCTGCCGGACTCCGTGCCGGGCGTGACCGTCAACCGGTTCTGCTCGTCCGGCTTGCAGACCATCGCGCAGTCCGTCAACGCGGTGATGCTCGGGCAGGCCGAGGTCATCGTGGCCGGCGGCGTCGAGTCGATGTCGGCCGTGCCGATGGGCGGCTTCTTCTTCGCGCCGGACCCGCAGATGTCCACGGACGACCCGGACTTCTACGCCGCGATGGGCATCACGGCCGAGAACGTGGCCGCGAAGTACCACGTGACGCGCGAGGAGCAGGACGCCTTCGCCGTCCGCTCGCACCAGCGCGCCGCCGCGGCGATCGAGAACGGCACGTTCGCCGACGAACTGGTGCCGGTCTCCGTCACCGAGACGCGCTACGACTCGAAGACCCACAAAGCGGTCGAGACGTCGTTCGTGCACACGACGGACGAGGGGCCGCGGCCGGACACGACGGCCGAGGCGCTCGCGCGCCTCAAGCCGGCCTTCAAGGTCGGCGGGACCGTCACGGCGGGCAACGCCTCGCAGATGAACGACGGCGCCGCGGCGTCGGTCATCATGAGCAAGCGGATGGTCGAGGAGCTCGGCGCGACGCCGATCGCGCGGATGCTCGGCTTCGCCGTCGCCGGCGTGCCGGCCAACATCATGGGCATCGGGCCGCTCGACGCGATCCCGAAGGTGCTTAAGCAGGTCGGGCTGAGCCTCGCCGACATCGACCTCGTGGAGCTCAACGAGGCGTTCGCGAGCCAGTCCGTCGCCATCGTGCGCGAGCTCGGCATCGACCCGGAGATCGTCAACGTCAACGGCGGCGCGATCGCGCTCGGGCACCCGCTCGGCTGCACCGGCGCCAAGCTCACGGCGACGCTGCTGCACGAGATGAAGCGCCGCGGCAGCCGCTACGGCATCGTCACGATGTGCATCGGCGGCGGGATGGGCGCGGCGGGCGTGTTCGAGAACCTCGCGGTCTGATCCAGGCAAGCGGTTTATCAACGGGCGTCGGGGCAGCTGTCTCGGCGCCCGTTATCGTCGCTGCGGCACGTCTGTGCGGATTCCCCACGGCGCGGCGCCGCCGCCGGCCGCATCTTGCCAGCCCGCGACCCCCACGCCCGTGCTCGCCACCGTCCGCCTCGTCAACGCCGTGTTCTACGCGCACCACGGCGTGATGGCCGAGGAGCACGTCGTCGGCGGCCGCTTCGAGGTCGACGTCGCGATGACGCTGGACGTGGCCGAGGCGGCCGAGACGGACAGCCTGGACCGGACGGTCGACTACGAGCGCGTGTACCGCATCGCGCGGGAGGTCGTGACGGGCGCCAACGCGTTCCTGATCGAGCGCCTCGCGTGGGGAATCGCGACGGCCGTCCGCGACGCGTACCCCGCGCTCGAGCGCGTCGAGGTGACGGTCCGCAAGCCGAACCCGCCCGTCGGCGGGCCGTGCGACCGTGCCGAGGTGTCGCTCGCCCTCGGCCCGGCGTGAGTGCCGTGCCCGCCTTCGTCGGCCTCGGGTCCAACGCCGGCGACCGCCTCGCGGCGCTCCGAAAGGCCGTCCGAGACATTGAGGGGCCAGACGTCCGCGTCGTCGCCGCGAGCGCCGTCTACGAGACCGAGGCGCACGTCCTGCCCGGGCAGGCGCCGCAGCCGGACCACCTCAACGCCGTGCTGCGCCTCGAGACGACGCTCGGCGCGCCCGCGCTGCTCGTCCGCCTCCACGCCGCCGAGCGCGCGGCGGGCCGCGACCCCGAGGCGCCGCGGTGGAGCCCGCGTCCGCTCGACGCCGACCTCTTGCTGTTCGGCACCGAGACGCTCGACGCGCCGGGCCTCGTCGTGCCGCACCCGCGCCTCGCCGCGCGCCGCTTCGTCCTCGAGCCCCTCGCCGACCTCGCGCCGGATGTGATCGTGCCGGGAACGGACCGGACGGTTGGCAACCTGCTCGCGGCCTGCCCTGACACGGCACGGTTTGCTCGGACGGATCTGCGGTTGAGGCATGAGGCATGAGACTATGCGACGCGAGTCGGACACGGCTTGAGTGCGCACGACTTTCCCCCATGCCCCATCCCTCTCGCCCCATGCCCCTCGGCCCCGTGCGATCTTACCCCGCCCGCCACCCTGCCCGATGCCCACCGACTCCCCGTTTCCCGAGCACGTCGGCTACGTCGCCGTCGAGGGCGTCATCGGCGCCGGCAAGACGACGCTCGCGCGGATGCTCGCCGCGCGCGCCGGCGGGCGCCTCGTGCTCGAGGAGTTCGAGGACAACCCGTTCCTCGGCACCTTCTACGCCGACCGCGAGCGCTGGGCCTTCCAGACGCAGCTCGCCTTCCTCGCGAGCCGCTTCAAGCAGCAGCGCGCGCTCCTCAACCGCGACCTCTTCGGCGCGACCGTCGCGGACTACACCTTCGACAAGGACCGCATCTTCGCCCACGTCACGCTGTCGGGCGACGAGCTCCAGCTCTACGAGACGCTCTACAGCATCATGGAGCCGTCGGCCGCGACGCCGGACCTCGTCGTCTACCTGCGCTCGAGCACCGAGCGGCTGCTCGCCAACATCGCGCAGCGCGGGCGCAGCTACGAGACCGGCATGGACCCGGACTACCTCGCCGAGCTCGCCGCGGCCTACGACCGCTACTTCTTCCACTACCGTCGCGGCCCGCTGCTCGTCGTCGACACGACGCGGATGGACTTCGTGAAGAGCGCCGACGACTTCGAGGAGATCATCCGCCAGATCCGGCGCGTCCGCGGTGGGACGACCTACGTCTCGCCGCCCGTCGCGGCCGACGCGCCATGACCGACCGGGCCCTCCTGATGGACGCGGCCGACATGGGCCGGACCCTCGACCGCCTCGCCCGGCAGGTCGCCGAGACGCTCTCCGACGCCGGCGGCGACGCAGCCGCCCTCATCGGCCTCCAGACGCGCGGCGTCTTCCTCGCGCGGCGCCTCGCCGAGCGCGTCGAGCGCTTCGAGGGCGTCCGCCTGCCCGTCGGCGTGCTCGACGCGACGCTCTACCGCGACGACATCGGCGGCTTCGGCGCGGCCGCCCGCCGCCACGCCGCGCCGCTCGTCGCCCGCGAGACGCGCATCCCGTTCAGCCTCGACAGCCGCGCGCTCGTCCTCGTAGACGACGTCGTGTACACCGGCCGCTCGACGCGCGCCGCGCTCGACGCCCTGATGGACACGGGCCGCCCGGCGTCCGTCCGCCTGCTCGCCCTCATCGACCGCGGCCTGCGCGAGCTGCCCGTCGCCCCAGACTTCGTCGGCCGGACCGTCCCGACGGTCCCCGGCGAGCGCGTCCGCGTGCGCCTCGAGGAGTCCGACGGGCAGGACGGCGTGTGGCTCACCGACTCCCGGGATCAGCCCGAGATGCCATGACCCCGGACGTCGCGACGCGCCTCACGAGCCGCCACCTGCTCGGCCTCGCCGGGATGCCGGCCGCCGAGATCCGCCTCGTGCTTCAGACGGCGCGGACGTTCCGCGACATCCTCGAGCGGCCCATCAAGCGCGTCCCGAGCCTCCGCGGCGTGACCGTCTGCAACCTCTTCTTCGAGGCGTCGACGCGGACGCGCCTGTCGTTCGAGCTCGCCGAGAAGCGCCTCTCCGCCGACGTGATGAGCTTCACGTCCGCCACGTCGTCCGTGACGAAGGGCGAGACGCTGCGCGACACGGCCCGCAACATCGAGGCGATGAAGGTCGAGGTCGCCGTCCTCCGCCACCGCTCGGCCGGCGCTGCCCACTTCCTCACGCGCTGCATCGACGGCGTCGTGGTGAACGCCGGCGACGGCCAGCACGAGCACCCGACGCAGGGCCTCCTCGACGCGCTCACGGTCTCGGACCTCGACGTGCCGCGCCTGCCCGGCCTCGCCGGCTTCGACTTCCGCGGCCTGAAGGTCGCGATCATCGGCGACATCGCGGCGAGCCGCGTCGCCCGGTCCAACGTCTACGCGCTGACGGCGCTGGGCGCCGAGGTCATACTCTGCGGCCCGCGGACGATGCTGCCCGTCGGCGTCGAGACGCTGGGCACCGTCCGCGTGACGGACCGCCTCGACGCGGCGCTCGACGGCTGCGACGTGGCGATGGCGCTGCGGATCCAGCTCGAGCGGCAGGCGACGGGCGCGGCACCGCTCCTGCCGAGCCTGCGCGAGTACCACGCGCGCTACGGCCTGCGCGGCGAGCACCTCGACCGGCACCCGGACCTCTGGGTGATGCACCCCGGCCCGGTCAACCTCGGCGTCGAACTGGCGGGCGAGGTGGCGGAGTCCGACCGGGCGGTGATCCTGAACCAGGTCACGAACGGCGTCGCCGTCCGGATGGCCGTCCTGTACCTGCTCACCGGCAGCCCGGACGCCGAGGCGTGACGCCTCGTGGCCGAGGCGGGCCTCGGTCCAGCTCGGGTAGTCACAACGAAACGGGCCGGAGCCTCTCGCGAGGCCCCGGCCCGAGACCGTTCCGGGCGAGCCCGAAGGCCCGCCCGGCGCGGAGTCCGCTAGCGGACGACCGTCACGCGCTGCGTCGCGGCGAACGTGCCGGCCTGCATCCGGACGACGTAGACGCCCGGCGCGAGCGCGCCGGCGTCGAGGCGCGCCTCGTGGCGGCCCGCCGCCATCTGGCCCTCGGCGAGCGTCGCCACGCGGCGGCCGAGCAGGTCGTAGAGCACGACCGTGACGTCCGACGCCGTCGGCAGCGCGAACGCCACGCGCGCGGCGCCCGCTGTCGGGTTCGGCGCCGGGGCGGCGAGCGCGAACTCGGTCACCGCGTCGCCCTCCGTCGCTGTGGTGCGGCCCGTCGTGACGTGGAGCACGAAGCGCGGCGTGCTGCCGGCCTTGGCCTGCGCCGCCACCGTCGTCCGCCCGAGGAGCGTCGCAGGTGCGAGATCGCGGGCGGGCTCGGCCGCCTGGTCGAACGCGTATGACGTCTGCGCCCGCAGGTCGACCCTGACGCCCGTCACGAGGTCACGGAGCTCGACGGCCCACGTTGCCGGGAGCGCGTCGAGGCCGTCCCACGAGAGCGTGAGGCTCGGAGCCGTACCGACGGCGTCCACGACGAGCGGGATGTCGAAGGCCGTCGCGGCCGCCGGGCGGCTCTCCTGCGCCTTGAGGTTCGGCTCGCCGCCGAGCTCGCCCTGGAAGGCGAGCGTCGCGTAGGCGTTCGCCAGCGGGGCCAGCTTCGAGGCGTCCAGGAGGTCCCAGCCGTCGACGGCCGTCTCCGAGACGACGAGCGTCGCGGCGCGGTCGATGGTCGTGCCGCCGGCGGCGTTGGTGCCCGAGAGCTCGAAGGCGAGCCGGCCGGCCCCGTCCGAGTAGAGGCTGCCGTCGCGGCCGAGGAACGTGCCGGTCGTGTTGCGCGCGTTCGTCGGGACGTTGAGCGTCGTCGCGGTGTTGTTCTGGATGAAGAAGCCCTGCCACGTCGAGACGGAGCCCGAGACGGTGACGTACGAGCCCGACGCGCCGACGTTGGGGTCCCACACCTGCGGGACGCCCGAGAGCAGCGTGCCGCCGGTGGCCCACGAGCCGAGCGTCGAGACGTCGAGGTCGTCGCGGAAGGGGTTGGCGACGAGGTTGAAGCCGCCGCCGGTCGTGACGAGCGGGACCGAGACGCCGCCGCCCGTGACGACGGGCTCGGCGCCCGTTGCCTCGAGGAGCATCGGCAGCGTGTAGCTGCGGCTCGTGCCGCCGCCGTCGTTGGCCGGGTTCGGCGTGATGTCCTGGTTGAAGAGGTACCAGATGAAGCCCTGACCCGGATCGAGCACGTTGGCTACGCTGGTGGCCGGGACGTAGCCCGAGCCGGTGGAGGTGCCGTCGTAGTCCGTGTAGAGGTTGTCGGCCTCGAAGTCCGGGTACTGGCCCGTGACGCTCTGGACGAGGTTCATCTCGGCCAGGCGGCCGACGGTGAACGCCCGGACCGGCGCGCCCATCATGCGCCAGCCGGCCTGGCCCATCGCGATGGACTGCGCCTCAGGATCGAAGCGGACGCCGTTCCCGCCGGTGGCGGGGTAGAGCGTGCCGGCCCCGAAGCCCGTAGTGCCCAGGAGGTAGATCGCCGACTCGCCGGCGAGGGCCTCGCCGATGAGGACGGCCGCGTCAGAGTCGATCCCTCCTGCGACGGCCGTGTTCCGCCGGAACGGCACGCCGGCGCCGTCGACGCCGTCCGGGAACCGCATCTCGAAGCGGGCCTCCTCGTTCGCGCGGCCCTTGTAGATGATCAGCTGCGAGGTGAAGTACCGTGCCGCGGCGTTGTCGTAGCCCTGCGACCCGAAGTCGTAGTTGTGGTACCACGTGATGACGAGCTCGTCGCCGGGGACGCCGTCCACGTTCGAGAGGCCGTAGTAGATGCCGACCGGAAACTGGCCCGGGTCGGCGGTGTCGTAGAGCTCGGCCGGAGTGCCGGTCGGCGCGCCCGTTCGGAAGAAGTCCCCGATGTCGAGGTCCATCGCGCCGACCTGGAGCGTCGAGACGCCCGCGGTGGGGCCGCCATAGAAGTTGGGAATGCCCCCTTCGAGGATCACCGAGTTGTTCGTCGTGACGAAGAGCGAGCTCCGGTTCTGGCCGAGGATCCGGACCGACCCGAAGCTCGGGACCGCCGTCGTGAGGTCGAGGGCGAAGAACCCATCATCGAGGCTCCCGGACGTCGGAGTGATGAGCTGTGTGTGGCCCGTGATGTCGACGAAGGACGTGCCCGGGGCAGCCGCGCCGTTGGTGCACGCAGCCGTCGCGGAGGCCCCGCGGAAGACGTACCCGGCGCCCTCGGCGTCGGACGTGCCCGAGAGCGCGACGGTGGTCGTCATCGACGCGCCGCCGTTGAGGTTGTAGGTGATCGTCAGCGTCCCGTTCTGGGGGCCCGTCTGGCCGGCCGCCGGGTTGAACACGATCGGGACGTTGAACGTCCCGCCGAACGTGAGCGCCGCGGGGAACGTCGGCGCGGGCGTGCCGAGCGTGAACGCGGACGAGCCGGAGAGCGTGGCCGCGGTCACGTTGACCGTCCCGCTGCCGCTGTTCTGGACCGCGACCGTGACCGAGCGCGAGAGCCCGGTGCACGGGCCGGCCGCGCCGAGGTTGACGCCGCCCGGCGAGACGGCGATGGCCGCCGGGCCGAGGTTGAGCGGCACGCCGGCGACGTCGTCGAGGTTGAAGTTGTCGCCGTCGTCGGTTTCGTGCTGGAACGCGACGTAGACCGTCTGGCCGGCGTAGGCCGACAGGTTCAGCGTGCAGTTCGACGCCGTCGGGCGCGCTGCCGGCGGCGCCCCCGTGCCGCCGGGGCACGCCGTGATCTCGTTCCACTGCGCCACCTGCGTGAACGCCGCCGGGTCGGTCTGGCTCGTCGTCGAGACGAGGATGCGGTAGATGTCGCCGTAGTTGGTGCCGTACGACTGCCACATCTTGAACGTCAGCGACGACGTCCCGGCGGCCGGCGCCAGGTTCGGCGTCACGAGCCAGTCGATGTCGTTCACGCCGCCCGACGCGGGTTCGAACTGGGCGAGGGCGAAGCCCTGGCCGGCCGTCCCGCCCCGAATCCACGGCGTCGATCCACCGCCGGTCTCGAACGTGGCCCAGCCGCCCGGCGGGAACGCCGTCGAGGTGAACGTCTCGTTGATGTTCTGCGCGCTGGCGGGGGCCGCGAGGGCGAGCAGCAGGAGCGGCAGCACGAGGGGCCGCCAGATGGTAGAGAGTCTCATACAGGTAGCTGAGGTGGTGGTGGCGGACGAGCCGCCGGGACGAGGGCGAGAGGGAAACAGTCCTTCACGATACGCCTCCTGAGTGACAGAGGCAACAGTGTGTTCACAACATGTTCGCATCGGGCATCCGCTCACGCGCCGCGGTGCGGATGCCCGAAACGCCGCCGGCCGGCGCTCCGCGAGGAACGCCGGCCGGCAGGGAAGACAAGGCGCGTGCGCCTCAGGCGTCGATGACGTCGGCGCCGTTGCTCACGATCTCGGCCTCGGAGAAGAAGTAGCGGCCCTCCTTGAGGCCGTTCTCCGGCGAGTCCGAGCCGTGGACCGCGTTCTCGCCCATCGACGTGGCGAACATCTTGCGGATGGTGCCGGCGTCCGCCTGCGCCGGGTTCGTCGCGCCGATGACGCGGCGCCACGTCGCCACGGCGTCCTCGCGCTCGAGCACGAGCGGGACGCACGGGCCGGACGACATGAACTCGGTGAGCTCGCCGAAGAACGGGCGCTCGGCATGGACGGCGTAGAAGCCCTCGGCCTCGCGCTGCGTGAGCTGGACGAGCCGCATCGCGCGCACGGCGAAGCCCTCGGCGAGGATGCGGTCCAGAATCTTGCCGGCGTGGCCGGCCGCGACGGCGTCGGGCTTGATGATGGCGAGCGTGCGTTCCATTGGTCTGAGGTGTCAGGGTGAGGCCGAAGGAACCGCCTCGGCGCGGCGCGGGACCGCGAAAGGCCGGCGAAACCGCCGCCCGCCGCGTAGACTCTGCGCATGACCGACACGCCGCAGCCCGTCCGGATCGCCATGTGGTCCGGCCCGCGCACCCTCTCGACAACCCTCATGCGGGCGTGGGGCAGCCGCGCCGACACGGCCGTCGTGGACGAGCCGCTCTACGCCGCCTACCTCGCCGCGACGGGCCTGGAGCGCCGGACGTGACGGCGGCCGACACCGGCCTGCCGCAGCAACTCGCGCTCTTCGAGCAGACGATCGAGCGCCTCGGCCAGGCCCCGCCCGTCATCGACTCGGCCAACATGCTGGCGGACCCGCCCGCCGTGCTCGCCGCTCTCTGCGGCGCGCTCGGCGTGGCCTCCGACCCGGCGATGCTCGGTGGGCGCCCGGCCCGCGCCCCGAGGACGGCGTCTGGGCGCCGCACTGGTACGCGGCCGTATGCGCCTCGACCGGCTTCGCCGCGTCGCGCCCAGCGGACGAGGCGCCTGGCGTGCCCGACGCGCTCCGCGGCGTCCTCGATGCGTGCCGTCCGCTCTACGACCGCCTCGCCGCCCACCGCCTGACGACGCCGCGTGATGGAAGACGTGAATGGAGTGCCTCGTAATGTTCCGCGGATGCACCTTGGCCGTCGTTAGCCGCGAGCGATCAAATATGTCATCCTGAGCTTGCGAAGGATCTCAACGCAGACGGTCGTGCCATTCTGGGAATACACTGTTGAGATCCTTCGCTTCGCCCGGGATGACGAAGTAGTAGGGTGGATGCAATTTTATGTCCTCTATCCGCTGCATTTCCCTGAGGGCCGTTCGCCGATGGCCGTTCGCCCACTCGTCCCGATGCTCCAGACCTTCGACCCGCGTAACCAGGACCTCATCGTCAACATCGGCGGGCGCCTCGTGCACCGCGACCAGGCCGGCGTCTCGCCGTTCGACGCGCTC
>JBBSQZ010000081.1:0-12172 GCA_038243565.1 Rhodothermales bacterium
AGCGCCTCGCGGACGAGCGCCAGCGCGCCCGGCGGCAGAAGCGTGTCGGCGTGGAGGAACACGATCACGTCGCCCTGCGCCTCGGCCGCGCCGGCGGCCATCTGCCGGGCCCGCCCCCGCGGTGCCTCGATGACCCGAACGGCGAGACGCTCGGCGACGCCCCGCGTGCCATCCGTCGAGCCGCCATCGACGACGAGCGTCTCGGCGGGGCCAGACTGTTCGAGCACGCTCCGGAGGGTCGCGGCAAGGCCGGCTTCCTCGTTGAGGGCGGGGATGACGATGGAGACCAACGCGGCGCGGCGGGTGAGCCCGCGCAACGCGGCGCCCGCGGCAGCGGTTCGCAGCGGGAGGCGCGGCGGAAAAGACCCCCTGATCGGCCGCACGCATGTTGCGCTAGCTTGATGGGGTGGAGTCGCGCGGCCAACCTGTCCCCCTTGAAGCGGCAGGGCCGTTAGGTTCTGACTTGACCACGCGGCACCTGACCGTTAGTCGAGACAAAAAGTTTGTGTCATCCTGAGCTTGCGAAGGATCTCAACGCAGACCGAACCGCCGGTTGCTGCCGGCTGAGGCGGATCAGGCGCCAGCGTTGAGATCCCTCGACAAGCTCGGGATGACGTTGTTTTTTGTATCGAAGCAATACGAAACTTCAGAACTTACCGACCCTGCCCTTGAAGCGGGGACAGCTTTCACCGGTGCGCTGATCGACTCCTGTGCGCCGTCTGCGCGTCCTCTCAATTGATCCTCGCGCGCCTCGGCGGCGTCGCGCCTCGGCGGTCTGGGCGGGCGCGATCTAAGCTGTCCCCGCTTCAAGCCGGGTGAACCCGGACCTGGGGACGGACCGCGCGGGCAACGGAAACGCCTTGCTACGCATCGACACACGCCCGCGCGGTCAGGGGGTCTCAGCCAGCCGAGCGAGGCGCCTCGGCCGACCACTACGGCGTGCCTTGCGCCTCGCGCGTCGCGGTGCGACGTTCCGCGACCACCCGCCCCGCCCCGATGCGCCTCGCTCTGCTCGCCCTCGTCCTGTTCGCCACCGCCGCCGCGGCCCAGCCTGCCGCCGACGTGCCCGTCGAGCGCGTCATCCTGTTCACGAGCGGCGTCGGTTACTTCGAGCACGCCGGCCGCATCACCGGCGACGCCGAGGTGACGCTCCAGTTCGACGAGTCGGCGCTGAACGACGTGCTGAAGTCGCTGCTCGTCGAGGACCCGCAGGGGCGCGTCGCCGGCGTCGTCTACCCGAGCCAGGCGCCGGTCGAGCGGACGCTGCGGTCGTTCGCGATCAACCTCTCGGGCGCGCCGGACCTCGTCGCGATCCTGCGGCAGGCCCGCGGCGCCGAGGTCGTCGTGGACGCGCCCGGCGGGAGCGTCCGCGGCACCATCCTCGCCGTCTCCACCGAGCCCGGCGTGGGCGACCAGCCCGGCGCGCGGACGCTCACGCTCGCGACGGCCGGCGGCCTCGTCACGGTCCGCCTCGCGGACGCGCGGCGCATCACATTCACGGACCCGGCGCTCCAGGCCGAGATCGACGCCGCGCTCGCGGCCCTCTCCGAGGCGCGCGGCGGGCAGCGCAAGCCCGTCCGCGTCCAGTTCCGCGGCGGCGGCGCGCGGCGCGTGCGCATGGGCTACGTCGTCGAGGCGCCGGTCTGGAAGACGAGCTATCGCCTCGTCCTGCCCGACGGCGCCGGCCGCACGGGCACGCTCCAGGGCTGGGCGCTCGTCGAGAACCCGACCGAGGCGGACTGGACGAACGTCGACCTCACGCTCGTCTCGGGCCGGCCCGTCTCGTTCCAGATGGACCTCTACACGCCGCGCTACGTCCAGCGCCCCGTCGTGACGCTGCCGGACGACGCGCTGACGCAGCCGCGGACGTACGCCGAGGGCGCCCCGGCGGCGGCTCCGGCGCCTCCAGCACTCGAAGAACTGTCGGCCCGAGGCGTCGCGAGCACAAGCCGCCTTCAAGGTGGCATCGTCAACACGGAGGACTCGAGCGACCTCAACATCCGCGGCGGGCGCTCCGAGGAGACGCAGTACTACGTCGCCGGCGTCGCCATCGACCCGAGCACGGGCTTCCAGACGAACGCGACGGCGGGCGACTTCGGCGAGCTCTTCGCCTACCGCCTGCGCGACGTGACGCTGCCGCGGCGCGCCTCGGCGATGCTGCCCATCGTGTCCGAGGGCGTTGACGCCGAGCGGCTGAGCATCTCCTCCGGCGGCGCGGGCCGGCACCCGATGCGCGGCGTCCGCCTGAAGAACACGACCGGCGCGAACCTACGCGGCGGCCCCGTTACGGTTCTGGACGACGGCTACGCCGGCGACGCGCTCCTGCCGGACCTGCCCGACGGCACGCAGCGCCTCCTCTCGTTCGCCGTTGACCAGGACGTGCTTGTGGACCCGTTCCGCATCCCCGACGCCGCGGGCCTCGTCGAGACGGCGAGCCTGCGCGACGGCGTCCTCGTCGTGCGCCGCCAGCGGATCGTGCAGGGCGGCTACCGCCTCGAGAACCGCGGCGAGCGGGTCAAGACCATCGTGGTCGAGCGCGCCCGCCAGTCCGGCGCGCGCCTCGAGGCGCCGGCCACGGCCGACGAGACGACGCCGGACCTCTACCGCTTCCGCGTCACCCTCCCGCCGGGCCGCGTCGACACGCTGCGGGTGCGCGAGGCGCAGACGCTCTCGGAGCAGGTCGTCCTCGCCAACGCGGACCCGGACTACCTCCTGCTCATCGCCCGCGCCAACGGCGCGATGCCCGACGACGTCCGCCGCGCGCTCGAGCGGGCGGTGACGGAGCGCCGCGCACTCGCCGAGACGCAGCAGCGCCAGCAGGCCCTCGACCGCGAGCTGTCGGACATCGAGCGCGAGCAGACGCGCATCCGCGGCAACCTCCAGGCCGTCGACGCGACCTCCGACTACGCCCGCCGCCTGCTTCGCACGCTCGACGAGCAGGAGACGCGCCTCGAGGCGATCCGCCGCGAGCAGGACACGCTCCGCGCCCGCGCCGCCGAGCAGACCGCCGCCCTCCGCGTGACGGTACGCTGACGGGGGGAAGATTTTGCACCCATCTCCCACCTGTGTCATCCCGGCCCCCGAGCCGGGATCTCCTCGGCGGTCGGACGCGCTTCGATCCGCTCCTCGTGCACCGCCTACCACCGAGGAGATCCCGGATCAAGTGGGCTGCGCCGTCCTTCGGATCGGGATGACATGTTTTAAGTATCACAACAAACAGGATGCGCATCGCAGGCGTGAAACTTGGCGGGGTGCCCAGTCCAAGCCTTCCGCCTTCCGCCTTCCGCCTTCCGCCTTCCGCCTTCCGCCTTCCTCACCACCGCGCCGCGATGCTGACGGTCGGCCACGCGGGGACCGCGCGGGCGTCCTGTGCGAGTGGGAACGCGAGCGCCGCGTCGACCGGATCGCCGCCCCGGGCGCCGGCGAGGCGGACCGTCGCCTGAGCGAGCGCATCGAACCGGATACCATAGCGGACGACTGCGAGGCCCAGCGCGACGCCGGCGCGGACGTCGGCGGGAAGGCGGCTTCGGAGGCCGTCGGGCGGGCCCGAGGCGGCGTCGAGGCGCAGCCCGAGGGCGAGCGGGCCGACGGAGCGCTCCGCGAGGAGCCCTGCCGCGAGCGGACGTGCGAACGGCGCCGCGCGCCACGCGCCAGCCGCCTGCCGCACCTCGGCGTGGGCGGCCGACCCGGCGAGCGAGACCGTCCACGCGCCGGCCAGGGCGCGGGCGGCGATGTCGACGCCGAGGGCGCGGCCGCGGTGGGGATCGAATGCGCCGCCAGACGTCTCGCGGAGGACGCCACGCTCGAGGCGCCCGTAGGCGTCGGCGCTGACGGCGAGGCGGTCCGACGGCGCCCACTCAGCGCCCACTCCGGCCTGCCACGCCGAGGCCTGCGCCGTGCCGTCGCCAGAAATGGTCCACCGTGCGCCGGCCAGCGGCAGCGCGTCGGCCCGTCGGACGAGGCGCTGCACGGCCTGCACCTGCCGCGCCAGCCCGGCGCGCAGGATGAGGCGGTCCGCGACGGGCGTCCACCGCGCGTAGACGCGCGGGCTGACCAGCGCGGCCGTGCCGCGCGTCGCCTCGAGCCGGAGTCCGGCCTGCACGCCGAGCGCCCGCGACGGCGACCACGCGTCGGCCACGAACGCCTCGAGCGCCGGCACGGCGCGGCCGTCGGTCTGTCGAGACAGACCGCGGGCACCGACGCTGAACGTGTGCGCGATCGACAGCGAGCGGTCTACGTCGAGGCCGGCGGCCGACTCCGTGAGCGTCGCGAGGGCCGGTGCCGCCGCCCAGTCCGTCTCGTCCCGTACCTCCGTGTGGTAGGCGAGGCCCGACACGAACGTCCGGTCGCCGACGAGGCCGCGCAGGCGCGCCGTCGCCGTCCATGACCCGGTGCGGGTGGCGAGTCGCTCGGCGTCGGCATCGACCGAGGCGCGGTCGCGGGCGCCCCACGTGGCCACGTCGAGGCGCGTCGCGCGGCCGAAGCGGACGGCGAGGGCCGCCTCGGCGCTCTCGAACGAGACGTGCGGACGGAGCGCGTCGCCGCTGCGCCCGCCGAGCGGATCGACGGCCCACACATTTCCGACGCGCCGGACGCCGGGGCGCAGGAGCAGGCCGAGGACCGACCGCTGCCCGTCGACGTGGAGCGCGACGCGCGGCGAGAGCGCCACGTTGGCGACGGCCCGGACGGCGACGGACGACAGGGCGACGGTCGAGGCCGAGTCCCCAGCCAGCGCGCTGCCGGTCTCCGTCTCGAGGACGGCGGCAAGCCCGCCGCCGATGGCGGCCGGCGCGAGGCCGCGGTGCAGCACGATGCGCCCGAGCGCCTCGGGCTGGAGCGTCAGCACGAGGCCGCCGGCGTGCCACGGCTCGTAGACCGGCACGCCGTCGCGGAGCACGCGCAGCGCGTCGGGGTCCGCGCCGCGCACGGCGAGGCGCCCCGAGGCGCCGCCCGCCCGCGTCAGGCCCGGCAGCGCGCCGAGGGCCGCGGCGAGGTCGCCGCGGCCGGCTGGCGAGGCGGAGGCAGCGACCCCGCGCGCGCGCACGTCCGTCATGCCCGGCGCGTCCTCGGA
Source organism: Rhodothermales bacterium (assembly GCA_038243565.1). Lineage (GTDB taxonomy): Bacteria > Bacteroidota > Rhodothermia > Rhodothermales > Rubricoccaceae > DASVSE01. The sequence continues at coordinate 5,072 of JBBSQZ010000081.1, forward strand.
CCCGGCCGGCGTCACGTCGACCTTGACCTCGGAGAGCTCCGGCGGCTTGGGCGAGAGGCGCACGACCGGCGGCCGCCGCGGCGAGTCGGGGAACACGTCGAGGTCGAGGCGCGCCGGGCGGTAGCCGATGTAGGTCACGCGGACGGCGTAGCGCCCGGTGGGCAGGTTGGGGATCGCGAACGCGCCGTCGAGGTCTGCCACGGTCCCGATGCCGACGTCGACGAGGAGCACGCTCGCGCCGGGCAGCGTCTCGCCCGACTCGGCGTCGACGGCGCGGCCCTCGAGCGTGCCGAGGACGGCGGCGGGCGTCTCGTCGCCGCCGAGCGACACGTTGAGCGGCTCGGCGATGAGGACGAACTGCCCCGGCCGCAGCGGCTCCGCGCGGACGCCCGTCCCGCGGAGGATGCGGTGGAGCGCGGCCACGGGCGGCTCGCCGGGCGTGAAGCGCACCGTCACGCGGACGTCGCGGACGACGCGGGCCGCGAACACGAGGTCGAGGCCCGTCCGGTCGGCGAGGCCGTAGAGGACGTCCGCGAGCGGCGCGTCGGTCCACGCCACCGTCTGCGCCGCGGCCGGGCGCGCCGCCCCGAGCGCGAGGCACAGCAGGGCGAGCCGGAGCCAGGGTCGGGGCATGAACGGGCTCCAGCGCGCGGGTTACTCTGCGATCTGGAACGCGGCATCGCCGCCGGTCGCGTGCGCCCCGAGGGCCATCGCCAGCGCGCGGACGGCCGCATCGGGGCCGTCGGACATGCGGAACGACGCCGAGACGGGCTCCGCGGCGAGCGCGTCCGACACGCTCACCGAAACGCCGAAGCGCTCGGCGATCTGCCGGGCAGCGTCGCGGGCGAGCACGTCGCGCAGGTCGAGGTCTGGCAGGAAGGCGAGCGCGGCGCCGCGGTCGGCGGGCGCCGGCGCCGTCGGCGGCGTGAGCGCGGCGACGGTGCTGGACTGGCCCGGCTGGAGGCGGACGGGCGCGTCGGTCCCGCGCAGCGCGAGGTCCACGCGCCCCTCGAGGAGCGTCACGCGCGTCGCGACGCGCGGCGTCGCGGCGTCGTCCACAGACACGGCAAAGACGGTCCCGAGCACGAGCACGTCGGCGTTGGGCGTCTCGACCGAGAACGGGTGGTCGGCGTCGTGGCGGATGCGGAAGAGGGCATCGCCGGCGCGCAGGCGTGCCTGCCGCGCGTCGCGGCTGCCCGTCGGCACCATCAGCACGGCGCCCTGCGCGAGCTCGGCCGTCGAGCCGTCGGCGAGCGTCACCGTCTGCGCCTGCTGCGCCGTGATCGTGTCGAAGCCAAGGTCCCGAAGGAAGACCGTCGAGAGGACGACGGCGAAGGCGGCGACGCCGAGCAGGGCGGCCGATCGCCAGACCCACGGCGAGCGCCCGCGGCGCCTCGGCGCCGCGTCGCGGTCGGCCGCGCGAGGCGCCCGCAGCGCCGCCGGGCGTGGCTCCGCTGTCGAGACGCGCAGCGGCGCGTCTGTCTCCCTCGCGGCGCTGCCGTCCGTCGCAGCGTCGAACATCCGGGCGAAGTCGCGGGCGTCGGCGTCGGCGGCGTCGGCCATCGCGCTCAGGCCGGGGTGGCGCGCGAGCGCGGCGTCGAGGGCCGGGCGGGCGGCGTCGAGGCGCGAGGCCTCGGCCGGCGTGAGGTCGGCCGGGTCCAGCGCGCGCAGCGCGAGGAGGTCCGCGTCCGGCAGGTCGCGGGCGAGATCGGCGCGGACGGCGCGGCGGGCGGCATGCCAGCGCGCAGCGTCGCCCGAGAGGTGCGGCGCCACGGCGAGGACGGACGCCACGTCGTCGGGCGTCTCGGCGAGGGCGAGGCGGTCGATGGGGTCGGTCATCAGATCGGGAGGAGGATCAGGGCGAGGGCGAGCGCGCCGGCGAGTGACGTGCGCAGCTTCTCGAAGGCGCGCTTCACCTGCATCTTGACGGCCGCCTCGGAGGTGCCGAGCGTCTCGGCGATGTCGAGGTAGGGGTAGCCGAGCTCGCGGAGCTCGAGGATGCGGCGGGCGTGGTCCGAGAGCGTCGCGAGGGCGGCCCGCATGTCCATCTGGAGCGCCACGTCCTCGGCGTCGACGGAGCCGGGCTCGGGGAGGTCCGGGTCGAAGAGGGCTTCGCGGGCCGAGTAGCGCCCGCGGTAGTGGTCCTGGAGTTCGAAGAGGGCGGCCTTCATGGCGAGCGCCTTGATGCGCGACGGGTCCTTGAGCACGTTGAGGCCGCGGTGGACGCGCAGGAGCGCGTTCTGGCTGAGGTCGTCGACGTCGGGCACGCGGCCGATGCGGCTGGTGAAGAAGGACCGCATGATGGGCAGGCAGGCGGCGAGGATCGCGTCGCGCGCGGTCACGTCGCCGTTCTGGGCGCGGAGGACGGCGGCGGGGTCGAACGGGGTCATTGGCGAAGCCGGGGGCCAGAGGAGTGCCGCGGCGGGCGTGCGCAAGGTCACACCGGCCAGCGCGCCAATGTGTGCCCGGCGCGCGGGAGGTGCAAGGGGCGCCCGTAGCTTCCGCGCGTCCCCATCCGCCCCCCTCGTGCCGCCCGACGACGCCCCCACCGACGCGCGCGCCGAGGCCGACGGCACGGCCGCGCGCGTCTCGCTCCGGCCCATCGTGTGGTCCGTCCTGCTCGGCGTCGCCGTGCTGGCCGTCATCGGCCACTTCACGTTCGACGAGGCCGCCTTCGCCGCGGCCGTCCGCGGAGCGAGCGTCTGGGGCCTGGTCGCGGCCGTCGCGACGGTCGTCGTGCGCGTGTGGTTCGGCGGGCTGCGGCTGCGCCACTTCTCGGGCGGCCAGATCTCGGCCGGCGACAGCATCCGCGACCAGATCGTGTGGGACTTCTTCGCCTACGTCACGCCCTCGACCGTCGGCGGCGGGCCGTTCCTGACGGTCTTCATGGCGCGCGAGGGCCAGCTTCCGGCCGGCGAGGCGACGTCCGTCGTCCTCTTCGCGATGCTCGTGGACCAGATCACGTTCGCGCTCACGATCCCGATCCTGCTCGCGCTCGCGCCGGTCCTCGACGTCTTCCCCGAGGCGCTCGGGACGGGCGGGGCGTGGGCGCTCGGCCTGTTCTTCGCCGGCTACATGGTCTGGGTGTTCCTGCTCGGCTACGGCACGCTCGTGCGGCCGGACCGCCTCGCGCGGGGCGTCCGCTGGCTGTTCAACCTGCGGTGGCTGCGGCGCTTCTCGGGCCGCGCCGAGGCGGCGACGGCGGGCATGGAGGAGCGCGCGCGGTCGCTGCGGTCGCAGCCAGCAGGATTTTATCTGAAAGGCTTCGCGATCTCCGCCGTCCCGTGGATCTGCCGCTACCTGCTCGCCGTGTTCGTGATCGGCAGCGTCTTCCCCGCCGTGGACGGCCTGCTCGTGTTCCTGCGGTCCGCCGCGCTCACCCTCGGCGCGACGGCCGTGCTCACGCCGGGCGGCTCGGGCGGCGTCGAGGGCCTGTACGTTCTCTTCCTCGGGCCGCTGATGCCCGCCGCGCTCGTCGCGCCGACGCTGCTCGTGTGGCGCGTGATGAGCTTCTACGCCTTCCTCGCGGCCGGCGCCGCGATCGTGGCGCGGCACCTGCGGCCCGCTTCCGTCCCCCAGCGCGCATGACGCCGGAGCCCATCGCCACCGAGTCCCAGCCGCCCGCTGAGCCGGCCGCCGTGAAGCGGACGGACGCGATCGAGGAGGTCACGAACCGCCTCGCCATCCACCCGGTCGCGCACGCGCTCGTCGTGCGCCTCGCGCGCGTGGGCGTCTCGCCGAACGCCGTCTCGATCGTCGGCTTCGTGCTCGGCGCGGGCGCCGCGGCGGCGTACCTGCGCTATCCCTCCGGCCCGCTCTACGTCCTCGTCGGCTTCGTGCTGATGCTCGGCTGGCACGTGATGGACGGCGCCGACGGGCAACTCGCGCGCCTCACCGGCCAGACGTCCGAGATCGGCAAGGCGCTGGACGGCCTCTGCGACCACGGCACGTTCGTGCTCGTGTACCTCGCGCTCGGCGTCGCCGCAGCGGGCGAGCAGGGGCCGTGGGTCTGGATCTGGGCCGTCGCCGCCGGCGCGAGCCACGCCGTGCAGGCCAACACCTACGAGGCGCAGCGCTACGCCTACGACTACTGGGTGCAGGGCAAGCAGACGGCCCGCATCCCGACGCCCGACGAGTTCCGCGCCGAGATGCGCGGCGCGCGCGGGACGGCGTGGATGCTCGGCAAGCTGCACCTGCTGTACCTCTCCGTCCAGCACCGCAGCGGCAAAGCCCAGGCCCCGCTCCGCGACGCCCTCGAGGTGGCGCGCCGCGCGCCCGGCGGGACGGACCGTGTGGCGGTGCTCTACCGGGACGCCGAGCTCGGCGTGACGCGCCTCTGGAACCTCATGTGCTCCAACTACCGCACGATCGCCGTCGCCGTCGCCTGCCTCGCCGGCAGCGCCGTGTATTTCTTCGCCTTCGAGGTGATCGTGCTCAACGCCGCCTTCGCGGCGCTCCTCGTGATGCAGCGGCGCTCCGACCGTGCCCTTCTCGCGCGTCTCGCCGTGTAGGCTTTCAGCCAGCGACTAGATTGCGGGGCTGCACACTCCTCCCGATTCCCACGCGTCGATGACCCCCCACACGGTTTCCCCGCACGACGGCAAGCTCCTCGTGCTCACCCCCGGCCTCGGGGCCGTCTCGACGACGTTCATCGCCGGCGTCGAGCTCATCCGCGCCGGGAAGAGCAAGCCCATCGGCTCGCTCACGCAGATGCAGACCATCCGGCTCGGCGCGCGCTCGGAGCACCGCAACCCGCTCATCCGCGACCTCTGCGGCCTCACGCCCCTCGAGGACCTCGAGTTCGGCGCGTGGGACGTCCACGCCGCCGACGCCTACGACGCGGCCGTGAACGCGGGCGTGCTGCACCGACACGAGCTCGACCCGATCGAGGGCTTCCTGCGCGGCGTCCAGCCGATGAAGGCCGCCTTCGACCAGCACTACGTCACGCGCCTCGACGGGCCGAACGTGAAGCCCACCGGCACCAAGAAGGAGTGGGCCGAGGCGCTGCGCCAGGACATCCGCGACCGCATGGCCGCGACGGGCGCCGCGCGCGCCGTCATGGTCTGGTGCGGCTCGACCGAGATCTACCTCCGCCCCGCCGCCTGCCACGCGACGCCCGAGGCGTTCGAGGCCGGCCTCGAGGCCAACGACCCGGCCATCTCGCCGAGCCAGCTCTACGCCTACGCCGCCATCATGGAGGGCGTGCCGTACGCCAACGGCGCCCCGAACCTCTCCGCCGACTCGCCGGCGCTCGAGATGCTCGCCGAGCAGAAGGGCGTCCCGATCGCGGGCAAGGACTTCAAGACCGGCCAGACGCTCATGAAGACGATGCTCGCGCCGGGCTTCAAGGCGCGCATGCTCGGCATCCGCGGCTGGTTCTCGACCAACATCCTCGGCAACCGCGACGGCGAGATCCTCGACGACCCGGACTCGTTCCGCGCCAAGGAGGTCACCAAGTCCGGCGTGCTGGACTCGATCCTGCAGCCGGGCGCCTACCCGGACCTCTACAAGGACCTCTACCACAAGGTCCGGATCAACTACTACCCGCCGCGCGGCGACGAGAAGGAGGGCTGGGACAACATCGACATCTTCGGCTGGCTCGGCTACCCGATGCAGATCAAGGTCGACTTCCTCTGCCGCGACTCGATCCTCGCGGCGCCCATCGTGCTGGACCTCGCGCTCTTCCTCGACCTCGCCGGCCGCGCCGGCCGCTCGGGCATCCAGGAGTGGCTCTCGTTCTACTTCAAGAGCCCGCACGTCGAGGAGGGCCACGTCCAGGAGCACGACCTCTTCCTGCAGCACGTCCGCCTCAAGAACACGCTCCGCGTGATGATGGGCGAGGAGCCGCTGACGCACCTCGCCGAGACGGACGAGATCTACGAGAACGCCGAGTGAGGCGTGAGGGATGGGGCATAGGCCATGGGCAGATCGCCCGTGACGATGTCTCATGCCTCATCCCCAGGTCCGGGTTTACCCGGCATGCCCCATGCCCTCAACCCGAACGGGCCTCGTGCTCGCCGCAGGCTTCGGCTCGCGGCTCGCCGGCACGGACCCGACGACGCGCCTCAAGCCGCTGACGCCCGTCGGCGGGACGCCGCTCATCGTGCGGACGCTCAAGAGCCTCGAGCGCGCCGGCTGCTCGCGCGTCGTCGTCGTCGTCGGCCACCAGACGCAGGCGATCCGCGACGGCATCGCCGCCGCCTACGGCGGGCCGCTCGAGGTCGAGGTCGTCGTCAACGCCCGCTACGACCTCTCGAACGGCGTCTCGGTCCTCGCCGCGCGCGGGCACCTCGGCGACGGCCCGTTCGTGCTCACGATGGCGGACCACGTCGTCGGCGACGAGGTCATGGACCTCGCACGGGCGCATACGCCGCCCGAGAATGGCGCAACGCTGCTCGTCGACTTCGACCTCGCGGGCATCTTCGACATGGACGACGCCACCAAGACGCGCGTCGCGGACGGCCGGATCACGGCCATCGGCAAGACGCTGACCGACTTCGACGCCGTCGACACGGGCGTCTTCGTCTGCACCGAGGCGCTCCTGGATGCGCTCGATGCAGCCCTCGCCGAGACGGGCGACGCGGCGCTGTCGGACGGCGTGCGGCGCCTCGCGGAACGGGGACGGATGGCCGCGCTGGACATCCGGGGCGGCTTCTGGCAGGACGTCGACACGCCGGAGATGCTGGCCTACGCCGAGGCGTGCCTGCTGGAACGCGGCGCCTGATCCGGGCGTGCTTCCGGCACAGCACCCCCCGCCACAGCGCCCATCGCCCGAACGAGCCCGGCGCCTCGTCGCTGCTGTTTCGCCTCGCTCCGGGGCGCTCTGGCTGTCCCGCTCGACGAGGGGGACAGTTTGAACGCGCGGCGCCGACCATCAAGAATGACGCAGAATGCGCGCGGTCGAACGGGGGGTTCTTACGGCACCTGGACGGTCTCGGTCGACGCCGGGACGACGGGCGTCTCGGCCGCGGCGGGCAGCGCGATGCGGCTGCCGGCGTACGCGCGGTCGTAGTACGCCTGGGCGGCCGTCAGCGTCGGGCTCTGGGGGAAGAGCGACGTGAGCTGCGCGTAGAGGCGGAGCGCCTCGCCGTAGCGCTCGGC
>JBBSQZ010000082.1:0-12138 GCA_038243565.1 Rhodothermales bacterium
CGCGCGGGTCGATCTCCGCCGAGACGACGGCCGGCGCGCCGCGGGGCGCCTCGGCGAGAACCTTCGCGTTGGGGGCGCAGATGCGGCTGCGGCCGATGAAGGTGAGCGTCTCGCGGCCGTTGGACTCCTGGCCGACGCGGTTGGCCGTGGCCGTGAAGACGCCGTTCTCGAGGGCGCGGACTGGCATCGAGTCCGGGCAGTGCGGCAGGACGAGGTTGGACGGGTGCGCGACGATGTCGGCTCCGGCGAGGGCGAGGGCGCGCGTGGCTTCGGGGAACAGCCAGTCGAAGCAGATCATGACGCCGAGGCGGTAGCTCTGCCCTCGGCGGTCGGTGACGGTCCAGACGCGGAAGCCGGAGTCGCCGGGCGTGAAGTGGAGCGTCTCCTCGTAGAAGAGGTGCGTCTTGCGGTACGTCCCGAGCCAGCCGTTCGGCGTCACGACGACGGCTGAGTTGAAGAGGCGGCCGGAGTTCTCACGCGTCGGCGCCGCCTCGGCGATGCCAGCGACGATCGTCGCGCCCGTCTCACGCGCCCAGCGGTGCAGACGGCGCGTCGTGGGGCCGTCCGGTACCGGCTCTGCGAGCGCGCAGGCCTGCTCCGTGGACTCGAAGAAATAGCCCGTCGCGAATAGCTCGGGCAGGACGATGAGGTCGGCATCGCACTCCCCCACCGCCTGCTCGGCGGCGTCGAGGTTGGCCTCGACCTCACCGATGGCCGGGTCGGTCTGGATGAGAGAAACGATCATTATGCAATAACGGAATTAACTGCTGATGACTGGATCGCCGTGATCGCGGCCACGTTCGCGATGTCCTCCCAGTCCGCCCCGCGCGAGAGGTCGTTGGCCGGCTTCTCCAGCCCCTGCAGGATCGGGCCGAACGCCTCTGCCCCGCCGATCCGCTGCGTGATCTTGTACGCGATGTTGCCCGCGTCGAGGCTCGGGAAGACGAACACGTTTGCCCGGCCGGCGACCGACGAACCCGGCGCCTTTCGCTCCCCGACGCTGGCGTCGAAGGCGGCGTCGAACTGAAGCTCGCCGTCGATGGCGAGGTCCGGCCGTTGCGTCTGCGCGTTCCGCACTGCCTCACGGACGCGGGACACCGACTCGTCTTCGGCCGAGCCCTTCGTCGAGAAGGAGAGGAACGCGACGCGTGGCGCCTCGCCCGTCAAGAAGCGGTGGTTCTCCGCCGCGTTGATGCCGATCGACGCGAGCTCGTCGGCCGTCGGCAGCGGGACGACGCCGCAGTCCGAGTACGTCACCGGCTGCCCGTTGGGGAGCACCATCAGAAAGAACGACGAGACGAGGCGCGAGCCTGGGGCCACGCCGATCGTCTGGATCGCCGCCCGCAGCACGTCCGGCGTGCTGTGCGTGGCCCCGGCGACGCTGCCGTCGGCGTCGCCGGCCGCGACCATCGCGTCGCCGAAGTAGAGGACGTCCGCTGCCGTCTCGAGCGCCGCCTCGTACGTCAGCCCCTTCGCCTTGCGCCGCGCGAAGAGCGCCTGGGCGTAGCCCGACAGGCGGTCCGACGCTCTGGGATCGACGATCTGGACCGCGGCGGGAATCTGGACGCCGGCCTGTTGTGCCGCCTCGCGGATCTGCGCCTCGCGGCCGATGAGGACGGGCCGGACGACGCCGTTCTCGTGCAGCCACGCCGCTGCTTGGACCGTCCGCGGGTCCTCTCCCTCGGGCAGCGCGATGCGCCGGTCCAGCGCACGGGCGCGGTCGTGGAGGCTAGAAACCGAGAAGGCAGACATGGGGAAAGAGTTTGAAGGGAATGCAGCTCGAAGACGGGATAGACCTGAGCGCTGACAGGGAGCGACATGGCCGGGGTCGAGCGTGGCCCATCCCCTCTCCAAATTTCATTACTTCAAAGCCTCGACGATGGCATCGAAATCCGGCTGGTCGCCGGCGGACTCCAGGACCTCGGTGTAGGCCAGCGTGCCGTCCGGGTTGACGACGAAGGCGGCACGGCGGGCGATGCGGTCGAGCTTCATCGGCGTGAAGTCGCGGTCGTACTTCGCGCCGTAGGCCTTGGCGACCTCGCCGTCGTGGTCCGAGAGGAGGCGGAACGGGAAGCGGTTGACCTTCTTGAACTCGGCGAGGGCGAACGGCGAGTCGGTCGAGATGCCGACGACGGTCGCGCCGGTGTAGCGGGAGTAGTCGTTGCCGACCGTGTTGAGCTCGGTCGTGCAGACGGACGTGAAGGCGCCCGGGAAGAAGAGCAGGACGACGGGGCCGTCCTGGCGCGCCTCGGACAGCGTGAACGGGGTCGTTTGCTCGTCGAAGAGCGTGAAGTCGGGGGCGGCGTCGCCGGTGTTGAGGGCCATCGGAGGAGGAGGAAGAGGGGTGGGGCTACGCGCGTGGCTGTGCGTTGTTCGGTGCAATAACGGAATCATCATTCGCCGAAGCGGATCGACCGGATCGGCTCGATGCGCGACGCGGCGCGCGCCGGCAGGTACGCCGCGAGCGTGCACAGGACGATGGCGACCGAGACCGTCAGCACCACGTCGAAGCCGCTCATCTCGATCGGGGCCGAGTCGAGGAAGTACGAGTCCGCGGGAAGCCGGATGAAGTGGAAGCGCTGCTGGAGCGCCCCGAGCGACAGCGCGATCGCGGCGCCGGTGAACGCGCCGACGATGCCCACGAGCAGGCCGAGGAAGAGGAACAGGCGGCGGACCGAGCGGCGGCTCGCGCCCATCGCGAGGACGGTCCCGATCTCGCGCGACTTCTCGATGACGACCATCAGCAGCGCCCCGACGATGTTGAAGGCGGCGACGAGGACGAGGATCGAGATGATGAGCGGCACGATCGAACGCTGGAGCGCGACCCACGCGAAGAGGCCGGCCTGGACGTCGTCGATGGAGCGGGCGAGGACGGGCGCGCCCATCGTGGCCGTGATGGCGTCGGCCGTGGCGCGCGCCTGCGTGCGGTCGGCGAGCGTGAGGTCGATGCGCGTCGTCTGGTCCGGCGCGTAGGCAAACAGGCTGCGGACGTCGCCGATGTCGGCGTAGGCGAAGCGGTCGTCGAAGTCTCCCAGCCCGGTGCGGAAGAGGCCGGAGACGTGGAAGGCGCGCACGCGCGGACGGCCGCTGATCTGCCCCTGCGCGAGCCCGCGCGTCGAAAAGGCCGTCACCGCGTCGCCAACGGACAGGCCGAGGCGCTCGGCGAAGCGCGCCCCGACGACGACGCCCGGCCGGCCCTCGGCGTCGCGCGCGAACGAGAACGTGCCCGACGTGACGTGGCCGGCGACGAACGGCTGCCCGGCGGCGCTCGTCCCCCACAACATCGCGCCGTCGACGTTGGGCTGGCCGGCCTCGCGGCGCCCGCGGAGCAGCGCGAAGTCGATGACGGCGGGCTCGGCGCGGACGACGCCCGGCACGGCGCGCAGGCGCGCCGCGAGCGAGTCCGACGACGGGAGCGGCTCGCCGAGCAGCGACTCGACCTGCACGTGCTGCCCGAAGCCGACGATCTTGGCCTCGATCTCGCGGCTGAAGCCGCGCACGATCATCATGGCCAGCAGCAGCGCGCCCGTCCCGACGGCGACGCCGCCGATGGCGGCGACGATGACGAAGCGGAGGAAGCCGCGGCGCTCGTCGCGGCCGGTGCCGCCGCGGAGGTAGCGCAGCGCGACGGTCTGGGCGAAGGAGAGAGGCACGCGGGCGGGTCGGGGAACAGGAAGCGGGGAAAATGCGGAGGGCGGAAGGCGGAAGGCGGACAAATGCGAAGAAATTCCGCCCTCCGCCCTCCGCTGCCTACCGCTGGACGGCGCTCTGGACGGCGATGAGGCGGTCCGTGAACGCGGACGGGTCGGCGAGGAAGACGAACGCGGTGTACAGGCCCGTCTGGCCGAGCGCGACCTGGCGCCGCGGCGGGCCGCCCGGCGAGACGTACTCGTACACGTAAACGCCCTGCTTCAGGCGCAGCGTCGCCTCGTAGCGCCGGCCCTCAGGCGCCCACTCCATGATGGTCTCGGGGTCGTTCTGCCAGCCGTTGAACGAGCCGCGGACGTAGACCGGCCGCGTCGACTCGCGCTGGCCCTCGGGGACGTAGCGGAACGTCACGTCCACGTACTCGGCCTGCGTGTCGGCCTGGCCGACGTCGCGGAAGACGGACGAGATGAGCGGGACGCCGAGGATGGCCTGCTGCACGTCGCCGCCGAAGTCGGCGTAGTCGAGGTCCAGAAGCGCCGTCGGCGGGCGCGCGGCGCGGTCCGTCTCGAGGACCTGCTGGTTGGGCGCGAGCAGACCGAGGTCGACCTCGAAGAGCGGCGCCGGCGGCGGGAAGGCGGCCTCGCGCGGGAGGTAGAACTGGAACAGCGCCGCCTCGACGAGGCGCGGCTCGGGTGCGCACCGCGGCGCCTCGGTCCGGCCGTCGCGCGCGAAGCAGACGGTGTACTGGTAGGCGTCGAACTGCGCGAGGTCCGGGCGCGGCTGGATGCGCGCCGCAGGCTGGACCGAGAGACCGGCGTTGCCGCCTGCGAGCGTCGTGCCGAAGCCGAGCGTCGCCTCGGCGCGGTCCTCGGAGAGGTAGAACGGGCGCTCGAAGAGGACGGCCCCGCCGCGCGCGGCCACGCGCAGCCGGTACGCGCCCGACTTCTCGAAGCCGACGAGCGTGTTGGGGAAGGTGTAGCGGTAGTGGACGTACGGGACGGCCGTGCCGCCCGAGGCGCGGTAGTCCGTGATGTCGTCGCGCTCGAAGCCCGTGAGGTACTCCGTCGGCAGGAGGTCCGGCACGCCGGCGCGGGTCGTGTGCTGGAACGAGACCTCGAGCGGCGCCCCGCCGCCGTCGGTGAGCACGTCGAAGGCGAGCGTGAGCGTCTGCGCGCCGCGCATCGACAGCACCGGCAGCGTCGCCTCCTCGCCCGTGAGGTGGAGCTGGACCGACCGGACGCTCGTGTCGGTCGGAGCGAGCGTGGCCGTGGTGGCGGGCAGCGCAGGTCCAGAGCCGTCGCCTTCGAGCTCGGCCGGGAGCGCGCAGGCGGAGAGCCCGCAGGCGGAGAGCCCGCAGACGGAGAGTGCGAGCGTCAGGGCGAGCGCCTGGGCGGCGACGAGAGGTCGGGGCATGTGCAGAGGGCTCGGGAGGGGTGCGTCAGGGCGGGACGCTGATGCGGGCGCCGCGGTTCGCCGTCCGCCACCGGACGCGCGCGCGGAGGTCGTTCGCCACATCCGCTGCTGCGATGGCGCCCGAGGCGCGGAGGTCGCGTTCGGCCATCGCGGCGAGACGCGCGGCGTCTGAGAGCGCGCCGGCGCGGTAGGCGATGCCGGCGGCGAGCGCGCGGAGGGCGCCGCGCTCGTCGGGCGGCAATCCGCCTTGCGACACGGTCTGGATGGCGGACCAGGCGCGCGCGGGCTCGCCGGACACATCCCACAGGACGGCGGAGAAGAACGGCGACGCCTCGGCCGCCCGCTGCGCCGCGTCGGCCTCGTTCCCGAACAGCGTGGCGAGTTGACCGCGCGTCAGGCGGGCCCGCAGGCGGAGGACGAGGCGGCCGGTGCGGTCGGTCGGGGCGAGGCGCGCCCATGCGCGCGCGTACAGCGTCTCGGCGAGGGCATCCCGGTTCGTCAGGCGCGCGGCGTCGGCCGCGGCGCGGAGCGTCAGCACCGACGCCGCGGTGTCGCGGGCGGCGATCAGCACGGGCTCGAGGCCGACCGGATCGTGCGCGCGCGCCGCGACGAGGCCGGCGAGCGCCGTCGGGTCGTCCGGGCGATCGCCAAGCGCCCGCAGGAATGCCGCGGCGGCCGCGGGCCGGTCGCCCGTGTCGAGGGCCTCGTTGCCGCGGCGCGTCTCGCGGACGTAGCGCGGGACGAAGTGCGGGCACGGGATCTCGAAGAGCGACGGCTGTCGGAAGAGCCACGCCGCCGTCGCAACCGCCTCGGGCGTCGGCGCAACGGTGCGGACGTGCGCGGCCCACTGTGCTGCGAGCGTGTCGAGCGGCACGCCCGTTGCAGCAGGTACGTCGCCCGTCCGGTACGCCTCCCGCACGGCAGCGATGCCGTACGTCTGGGCGAGCCACTGCACGAAGGCGCCGGTCGCGGTGTACGACACGGCGGCGCGTCCGCCCCAGAAGCCGACGGGCGACATCGCGGCCGTCACGACGGCGGCGGGGTCGGCGTCGAGGCCGCCGGCGTCGCCGGGGAGCGCGAGCGCAGCCGCGACGAGCGCCTCGGGCGCGGGCAGACCGTCCGGCGGCTCCTCGGCTACGGCCAGCCCTTCGACGAGGCCGACGGCCGGCGACGCGCGCAGGCCGGGCATCCCGAACTCCCGGGCGACGACGTGGACCATCTCGTGCCCGAGCGACCGCGTCACCTCGCGTTCCAGCATGTGCACCTGCGGCGTCCGCAGCCACACCGGCACGACGCTCGTCTGGCGCGACCCGACGAGACGCCCCTTCGTCGCCTCGTCCGGGTAGAGGTAGACGTGGACTGGCTCGCGCACCCGCATGCCGAGCTTTTCCTCGGCCTGATGCAGGCGGAACGCGGCAGCATCGAGCGCCTGCGCGCGCGCCGCCGGCGACGTCTCGGGCGCCATGTGGACGACGACGTGGCCGTCGGATTCCCGGGCGCTCAGCACGGACTCGATGCCCGCAGCGCTCTGCGTCACGCCGAGCGGCAGCACCGCCGCGACGCCCAGCGCGGCCAGCCCGAGCGCACCCCACGTCGCCCACCGGGCGCCGCCGGCCGTCCGCCACCGCGCCCAGCAGAGCAGCACGCCGGACCAGACGAGCGCCTCACCGCGTGCGACGAGCAGGCCCGCGCGGACCGTCAGCTCGCCGTCGTAGATCGGCCCGAGGACGCCGCCGTAGACGAGGTTGTAGACGAAGAACTGAGGGTGCAGCGCCAGCGTCCAGACGGTCCCGCCGGCCGCGACGGCGACGCCGATCCCGACGGCTGCGACGCGCGCGCGGCCCACGCCGACGAGCGCCGCGGCGAGACTCGCCCCGAGGACCGCGCTCGGCGGGACGAGCAGCACGAACAGGCCGAGGCCGGTCCAGTACGCGCAGTTCGGCCGCCACAGCAGCGACAGCGTCAGCAGGCCCAGCGGGACGACGAGCAGCGCGACGCTCCGCACCAAGACGCGCCCGACCGACTCGCCGCGGCGCAGCGCACCGACGCCGGCGAGGGCCGAGACGAAGAAGGCCGCTGCGGCCACGACCGCGCTCGACTCGGCGTGGAGCATCCCGAAGACCGGCACCGGCCACAGCGCGGCGACGACGGCCGCGTAGGCGACGGCAGGCCAGAGCCAGGGACGGAGGCGAGGGTCGAGCGGCACGGGCAGCATGGAAAGAGGCCGCGCCGACGGGTCGGCACGGCCTCTCGAAAACGAGCGCCCGGCACGGCCGGGCAGCCTGCTCAGTCGGGGGTGTTCTTGGAGTCCTGGACGTCCGTCCGGATGTCCTGCGCCATCTTCTTGAGGTCCTGCATGGACTTGCGGATGCGCGTCCCGGCGGCCTTGTTGCCCTTGTCGTAGAACTTGCTGAAGTCGTCTTCCATGCCGGCGACGAGGTCCTTGAGCGCGGTGAAGTGGTTGGCCATCTGAGTGGGTTGAGGTGAGGAGTCGGATGCACGCTGAGGGGCCGAAGTGCCCGTACGGCGCGCATTCGACGGTCAACATACACCGGGCCTTTTTCGATAGTCAAGCCGAAGGCGGGGTGAGACGGCCCGAAACAGCGCTTTTGTGCGGGTTTGTGGGCCGTTGCAGGGCTTCACGGGCGGATCTGGGTGCCGACGGGCCGTCCGGGAGCCCTCAGCGAGGCCGGCGTGGTCGCGAAAACCGGCGTTCGGGAGGCCGTGACGAGGCGCTCGGCCAGCGCGGCGTCGGGCAGCGAGGCACGTGCCTCGGCGAGGGACGCGTCGGCGCGCGGACCGCCGTCGCCGGGGACGCCCGGCGTGCGGCCGGTCTGGAGCAGGACGACGGCCGAGGCGCCGAGCGCGTCGGCGAGGACGGCGGCGACGCCGGCGGGGTCCGCCTCCTGCAGGGCGTCCGCGCCCGTGTCGATCAATGATGCAATAACGGGTACAGCGTTCTGCCGGACGAGCGTCTCGAGCCACGCCGTCCGCCCTGCCCGGAGCGTGCCGCCGGGCGCGCGGGCGACGAGCCCACGGTCCGCCGCCATGACGCGGACGGCCGGGGCGCCGGCCTCGTTCATCTCGTGGACGAGGCGCCGGTTGAGGTCGCGCGTGGCCCGCTCGACGTCCGCCGCCTCGGCCGGCGTGGTCGTCTGCCACACGCCGTCGACCTGCCGGGCAATGCCGCCGAGCGCCTCGATGGCCCGCTCCCCCGCCTCGCCGCTGCCGTGAACGAACACGGTCCCTTCCTTGCGCGCCGCGGCGTCGCGGGCGAGTTGCGGGATGAACAGCGGGTCGCCGAGGTGGAAGGCGTCGAGCAGGACGAGGAGCATCAGGGCTGGGTGGGTCGGTCCGTCAACACCCGCCGGCGGCGCAGAGGATCCGCGCGGCGGATGGTCGCAGCGCAGGTCGCGGATGAGCGCGCCCCGGATCGAGGATCGGGTGCAGCGGCATCCGGGGAGGAGGGCACGGCAAGCCGTTCCCGTACGGGTGGCGGTTCGGCCAGGGGTGGGCGTCGGAACAAACCGCGGCGCCTCGTCCAATCCATTCCCCATTCCCCATTCCCCATTCCCCATTCCCCATTCCCCATTCCCCTCACGCCGTCTGCAGCTGCTTCAGCTCCGCGACGATGGCCTTGATCGACGCCTTTGCGTCGCCGAAGAGCATCTGCGTGTTGCCGAGGTGGAAGAGCGGGTTCTCGATGCCGGCGTAGCCCGCGGCCATGCTCCGTTTGAGGACGATCACGTTCGTCGCCTCGTCCACGTTGAGCACCGGCATGCCGAAGATCGGGCTCTGCGGGTCCGTCCGCGCGCCCGGGTTGACGACGTCGTTGGCGCCGACGACGAGGACGACGTCGACCTGCGGGAAGTCCGCGTTGATGTCGTCCATCTCGACGAGCACGTCGTACGGCACGTTCGCCTCGGCCAGGAGGACGTTCATGTGGCCCGGCATGCGCCCCGCGACCGGGTGGATCGCGTAGCGCACGTCGACGCCCTCGGCGGCGAGCAGGTCGGCCATCTCGCGGACCTCGTGCTGCGCCTGCGCCACGGCGAGGCCGTAGCCCGGCACGACGACGACGCGCGCGGCGTAGGCCATCAGGATCGCGGCGTCGTCGGGCGTCGTCGTGCGCACCGGCAGCGCGTCGCCGGCCGCCTGCGCCGGCCCGGCCGCCGTGGCGCCGAAGCCGCCGAGGAGCACGTTCCCGAGCGAGCGGTTCATCGCGCGGCACATGATCTGCGTGAGGACGACGCCCGAGGCGCCGACGAGCGCGCCCGAGACGACGAGCGCCTCGTTGCCGAGCACGAAGCCCGTCGACGCGGCGGCGAGGCCGGAGTACGCGTTCAGCAGCGCCACCACGACCGGCATGTCGGCCCCGCCGATCGGCAGCACGAGCAGCACGCCGATGACGCACGACAGCGCGGCGATGACGCCGAGCAGGACCACGTGCTCGGGGCCGAGCGTCGGGGCGGTCCGCACGAACAGGCCCAGCGTGGCGATGAGCGCGCCGAGCAGGCCCACCGAGACGAAGCGGAGGCCGGGGAAGCCGGTCCGCTTGAGCGTCCCGCGGAGCTTGCCGTAGGCGACGAACGAGCCCGTCAGCGTGACGGCGCCGATGAGAACGGAGAGACCGACCGTGAACGCGATGACCTGCCCGTACGGCTCGCCGGGCTCGGCCTGCACGCGGAAGACCTCGGCGATGGCGACGAGCGCCGACGCCGCGCCGCCGACGCCGTTGAAGGCGGCGACGAGCTCGGGCATCGAGGTCATCTCGGTCTTGCGGGCCAGCCACAAACCGATCGCGGACCCGATCGCCAGCCCGACGAGCAGCTCGAGCGGCGACAGGATCCGCTCCGAGAGCAGCGCCGCCACGACGGCGATGAACATCCCGACGGCCGACAGCCGGTTGCCGGCCCGCGCCGTCCGCGGCGACGACATCCGCCTGAGGCCGACGATGAACAGGCCGGCGGCGAGGAGGTACGCGAGGCGGACGCCCGCGTCGAGGAAGGCGCCGCTCATGGCCGCGTCCCGGCTGCGGAGCCTGCCCCCGAGCCGGGGTCACCGCCAACGGCCGGCGCCTCTGCCGGCGTCTCGCGCGGCTTGAACATCTCCAGCATCCGGTCCGTGACGACGTACCCGCCGACGACGTTGACCGTCGCCAGCACGAGCGCCGCGAGGCCGAGCCACTTCGCCCATGGCGTCTCGACGGCGCCGGCCACGATGAGCGCGCCGACGATGGTGATGCCCGAGACGGCGTTCGAGCCCGACATCAGCGGCGTGTGCAGCGTCGCGGGCACCTTCGAGATGACCTCGACCCCGACGAACGAGGCGAGGACGAACACGACGACGAGGGAGAGGTCCATCGGGTGGTGGGGAATGGGAAATGGGGAATGGTCGGACGAGGCGCAGCGGGGCCTTTTACCGCCGACGCTCGCCGAACCGTAGGGGCACGGCTTGCCGTGCCCACCTCTCGTCAGGGTGTCGCCACGCCAGACCCGACCGCGGCGGGTTCGTCCGCCCGGTCCGGCAGCAGGGTGGCGACGCGGGCGTTGACGACGCGCCCGCCCGTCGCGACGACGGCCCCGGCGAGGATTTCGTCCGACAGGTCGAGCGCAAAGGCACCGTCGCGAGCATACGCCGAGATGAGCGCCTCGACGGTTCGGGCGTACATCTCGCTCGCGTGGCGCGGCATGCCCGTCGCGAGGTCGAGCGGCGCGAGGATCGAGACGCCGCCGGCCGTCACGGCCGTCTCGCCGGGGACCGTGCCCTCGACGTTGCCGCCGCCGGCCGCGGCGAGGTCCACAATCACGGAGCCCGGCGCCATCGCGGCGACGCCCGCCGCCGTGACGAGGCGCGGCGCGGGCCGGCCGGGGATGAGCGCCGTCGTGATGAGGACGTTCGCCTCGGCGACGTGGCGCTCGAGGGCCGCCGTCTGCGCGGCCTGCTCGGCGTCGGTGAGGGCGCGGGCGTAGCCGCCGGCCGTCTCGGCGTCCGCCGCGTCCGTGTCCAGCACGACGAACGTGGCGCCGACGCTCTCGACCTGCTCGCGCGCCGCGGCGCGGACGTCGTAGGCGCTCGTGACGGCCCCGAGGCGGCGGGCCGTCGCGAGGGCCTGGAGGCCGGCGACGCCCGCGCCGAGGACGAGCACGCGGGCCGGCCGCAGCGTGCCGGCCGCCGTCGTGAGGAGCGGGAAAAACTGCGGCAGCCGCTCGGCCGCGAGCAGGACCGCCCGGTAGCCGGCGACGGACGACATCGCCGAGAGCGCGTCCATCGACTGCGCGAGCGTCGTCCGCGGCACCAGTTCCATTGCAATAACGGTGGCACCGGACGCGACGAGCGGCGCGAGTGCAGCGGGCTCGTCGAGCGGGCGCAGCAGGCCGATCACGACGGCGCCCGGCCGGACGCCCGCGGCGTCGGGCAGGCCGCGGACCGTCGCGACGACGTCGGCCCCGAGCGCCTCGGCGTGGTCCACGAGGCGTGCGCCGGCGGCAGCGTAGGCGTCGTCCGGAAAGAAGGCCGTCCCCCCTGCCCCGCGCTCGACGGCCACGTCGACGTTCTTGCGGGCGAGGCGCTTCACGGTATCCGGCGTCGCGGCGACGCGCGTCTCGCCGGGCGCGGTCTCGCGCGGGACGCCGACGAGCAGGCGGGGGATCTCGGACATCGTGGAGCGGCTGTGAAGCGAAAGCTACATGCTGCGGCGCGCCGGCGCCCCGCGTGCGCCGAACGGAAATCCGGCGAGCCCGTTTGCGCGCCCCTCACCGTCCACGGTGTCCATTCTCTGCCTCGAAGGACCGAGCGCCGTCGGCAAGACGACGGTGGCGGCGCAGATCCCCGGCGCGGTCGTGGTTCTCGAGGCTAACCGGCTGTTCGAGCGCCCGGACCGCAGACGTGGCACTTAAAGCGGACCGTCCTGCTCACGGCCGCGCCTGACGTGCTCCGCGCGAAAGACGGGCGACGCACGTGCGCGGCGGACGCGGTTCGAGGCGCACCTCGCGTTCGTCGAGCCGCAGCGGCGCTCCCTCGAGGAGGTCGAACTGTTCGACGCGCTCACGGACTGGCTGCGGAAAAATCCGGCGC
>JBBSQZ010000083.1:0-12057 GCA_038243565.1 Rhodothermales bacterium
CTCTCGCCTCGGTTCTACGAGGTGGGCTACCAGCCCGAGCAGCCCGTTCCGTACAGCCACGCGCTCCACGCCGGCCAGCTCGGGATGGACTGCCGGTATTGCCACAACCACGTCGAGCAGAGCCCGCACGCCAACATCCCGCCCACGCAGACGTGCATGAACTGCCACAGCGTGGTGCAGACGCAGAGCCCCAAGCTGCTGCCGGTGCGCGAGAGCTGGGCTACGGGCGTCCCGATCCAGTGGGTCAAGATCCACCACCTGCCGGACTACGCGCAGTTCAGCCACGCCGCGCACGTCAACGTGGGCGTCGGCTGCGAGAGCTGCCACGGGCGCATCGACCAGATGCCGGTCGTGTACCAGGACCAGCCGCTCTCGATGGGCTGGTGCCTCGAGTGCCACCGCAACCCCGCCGAGAACCTCCGCGACCCCAAGCTGGTGACCGTGATGGGCTACAACGCGCAGGTCCGCGCGGACGACGACACCTGGCAGGCGTACCTCGCCGCCAACCGCGACCGCATCGCGCGCGAGGGCATCAAGCCCCCCCAGAACTGCTCGGCCTGTCATTACTGAGAAGGTGGAAGGGTGGAAAGGTGGAAAGGTGGAAGGGGAGATGCTCTCCTTAACACCGCCCCGCCTTTGCACTCCCCTTCACCCGAAAGGGCGGCGAAGCCCACCCTTCAACCTCTCAACCCTGCAACCCTCCGATGATTGAGCTCGACGTTCTGAGCGCTGCGGACCTCGCGGCCGACGAAGATGCCCGCGCCGCGCACGGCAAGCCCCTCCCGTGGCGCAGCGCCGCCGACCGCGCGGGCGCTCCGGGCATGGCTGCCCTGAAGCACCACGAGTTCCAGGCCGGCGCCGCGCCCGAGGAGGCCGACGCCGAGACGAGCCGCCGCACCTTCCTCAAGGTCATGGGCGCCTCGGCGGCGCTTGCCGGCCTGACGGGCTGCCGCCGGCCCGTCGAGACGATCGTGCCGTACGCGCGCATGCCCCAGGACGTCATCCCGGGCGTGCCGAACTACTTCGCGACGGCGATGCCCTTCGGCGGCGTCGGCAAGGCGCTACTCGTCCAGAGCAACGAGGGCCGGCCGACAAAGGTCGAGGGCAACCCCGAGCACCCGGTCTCCCAGGGCGCGGCGGACGCGTTCGCGCAGGCCAGCGTCCTCCAGATGTACGACCCGGACCGCAGCCGCCACGTCTTCTACCGCGACGGGGCGGGCGAGCCCGGCCGCGCCGACTGGTCGCGCTTCGTCGGCGCCGCGTCCGCACTCCCCGGCGCGGGCCGCATGGTCGTCCTCGCCGAGCCGACGTCGTCGCCGACGCTGCTCGGCCTCCGCGAGCGCCTCCTCGCGGCCGCGCCCGGCGCGCAGTGGATCACGCTCAGCCCGCACGGCGACGACCACGAGGCGCTCGGCCTCCAGGCCGCCGTCGGCCAGCCGGCCCGCCCGCTCGTCCGCTTCTCCGAGGCCGACGTCGTCGTCTCGTTCGACGGCGACTTCCTGTCGGACCCGCACGCCGAGATCTGGAACAGCCGCGAGTACGCGCAGAGCCGCAACGCCGACGCGCGCCGCGCCACCGGTGGCAGTGCGGGCCGCGCGCCGATGTCGCGCCTCTACGTCGCCGAGTCCACGATGACGCTGACGGGCGGCATGGCGGACCACCGCCTGCGGATGAAGGCGGGCGCCGTCCCGCTCTTCGCCGCCACGGTCGCCCGCGGCCTCGGCATCGACACGGGCCTCACGGGCACGCCGACGCCGCAGGAGCAGGCCGTCGCGAACGCCATCGTCCAGGACGTGAAGGCCGCCGGCGGCCGCGCCGCGTTCGTCACCGGCCCGACGCAGCCGCCGGCCGTCCACGCGCTCGTCGCCGCCCTCAACGGCAGCTTCGGCGCCCAGACGACGACCTACGTCGCGACCGAGACGCCGCCCGTCCAGCCCGTTGGCCCCGCTCTCGAGGCGCTCGTGCGCGACATGAACGCCGGGGCCGTCCAGACGCTCGTGATGCTCGGGACGAACCCGGTCTACACGCTCCCCGCGGACCTCGGCTTCGAGGCGGCCCTTGCCAAAGTGCCGGTCTCGATCCACCACGGCCTCTACCGCGACGAGACGGGCCAGCGCACCACGTGGCACCTGCCCGCCGCGCACTACCTCGAGCAGTGGGGCGACGTCCGCGCGCTCGACGGGACGCTCTCGGTCATTCAGCCGCTCATCGAGCCGCTCTACGCCGACGCCCACTCGGACGTCGAGGTGCTGAACACACTGGCGACGGGCCGCTACAACGCCGGCTACGACCTCGTGCGGCGCACGATGCAGGGCCGCGTCGGCGGCATCTCGTCGACCTTCGAAGACGCCTGGCGGACCGCGCTGCACGACGGCTTCATCGCCGACACGGGCTACGCCACGCTGGGCGCCGGCGGCGCCGTGCCGAGCCTCGCCGGCCTCGCGGCGCCCACGCTCTCGGGCAGCCAGGTCGAGCTCGTCTTCCGCGCCCACCCGACGCTCTACGACGGCGCGTTCTCCAACGTGACGTGGATGCAGGAGGCCCCGCACCCGATCACCAAGACCGTGTGGGACCCCATCGCGCTCGTCTCGCGGGCCACCGCCGAGCGCCTCGGTCTCGGCCAGACGGAGTCCGGCGGCAAGGCCTACTGCTCCGTCGCCGAGTTCTCGACGGGCCAGGGAAAGACGGCCCGCATGCCCGTCTGGGTCCAGCCCGGCCAGCCCGACGACTCGGTGACGGTGTACCTCGGCTACGGCCGCGACATCGCGACCGAGCGCACGATCGACCTGCCCGGCCCGATCTCGCGGATCAACACGTGGCTGCTGCCCGGCAGCACCGACAACGACGTGTACCGCCCCGGCCCCGTCGCCGAACTCCCCGGCCGCGCGCTCGAGGGCGGCCCGACGGCGGCCCGCGCCGAGCGCATCCGCGCGCTCGCCAACATGACGGTCTTCCCGGGCGCGAACGTCGCGAAGGTCGGCGACGGCTACCTGGTCGCCTCCACGCAGGACCACGGCTCGATGGAGGGCCGCGCCATCATCCGCTCCGCGACCGTCGAGGAGTACCGCGCCGACCCCAAGTTCGCGCAGGACGAGGAGGCGTTCATCGAGAACACGCCCTGGGAGGCCTACCCGCCGCTCTGGGGGACCGAGAACTCGGCCGCCGAGGACCCGCGCATCGGCGAGTGGCAGTACTCGGACAACCAGTGGGGCATGACGATCGACCTCAACGCGTGCTCCGGATGCAACGCGTGCGTCGTCGCCTGCCAGTCCGAGAACAACGTCTCGACGGTCGGCAAGGAGCAGGTCTCGCGCGGCCGCGAGATGCACTGGCTCCGCGTGGACCGCTACTACGTCGGCGACGTCGACGACCCGGGCATGATCTCGCAGGTCATGATGTGCGTCCACTGCGAGAACGCGCCCTGCGAGCAGGTCTGCCCGGTCAACGCGACGAGCCACTCGCCGGACGGGATCAACGAGATGACCTACAACCGGTGCATCGGGACGCGCTACTGCGCCAACAACTGCCCGTACAAGGTCCGCCGGTACAACTTCTACAACTGGACCAAGACGCTCCCGATCGAGGTCCAGATGGCGAACAACCCGTACGTCGCCGTCCGCTACCGCGGCGTGATGGAGAAGTGCACGTTCTGCGTGCACCGCGTGCGCCAGACGCAGCAGTACGCGCACATCGAGAACCGGCCGCTGCAGGACGGGGAAGTCAAGACGGCCTGCCAGCAGGCCTGCGCGGCCAACGCGATCGTCTTCGGCGACCTCCGCAACCCGGCCTCGGCCGTGACGACGTCCAAGCAGAGCCCGCGCAACTACGCCGTCCTCGGCGAGCTCGCGGTCAAGCCGCGCCTGACGTACCTCGCGCGCCTGCGCAACCCGCACCCGGGCCTCGCGACGCCGTTCGACGGCGAGGCGTAAACCAGACAGGGGCGAGGTACCTCGTATGAGGTACGTCGCGTCGCCGCGCGGAGCCCGCTCTCCGCACCCCGAACCGAGTATCCCCACCGCCCCCATGGCAACGGTCACTTCGAAAAACGCCTACGGCCGGCCCGCTCACGGCGACGGCGCAGCCGACGACGTGTCGATGAAGACGCTCGAGGACGCGCCGCTCGTCGCCGGCAACCTCTCGTTCCACGACATCACCGAGATGGTGTCCGTGCACACCGAGAAGAAGACGCCGGCCGCGTGGTTCCTCGCCTTCTCGCTCGCGCTCACCGGCCTCGGCATCCTCGGCATCGCCGTCGCCTTCCTCGTGTTCAACGGGCCGGGCGTGTGGGGCCTCAACAACCCCGTCTTCTGGGGCTGGGCCATCGTCAACTTCGTCTGGTGGGTCGGCATCGGCCACGCCGGGACGCTCATCTCGGCCGTCCTCTTCCTGTTCCGCCAGAAGTGGCGGACCTCGATCAACCGGGCCGCGGAGGCGATGACGCTCTTCGCGGTCGTGTGCGCGCTCCTCTTCCCGACGTTCCACGTCGGGCGCGTGTGGGTGATCTACTACACGCTGCCGATCCCGAACCAGATGGCCATGTGGCCGAACTTCAAGAGCCCGCTCCTCTGGGACGTGTTCGCCGTCTCGATCTACGGGACGGTCTCGCTGCTCTTCTGGTACGTCGGCCTGATCCCGGACCTGGGCACGCTCCGCGACCGCGCCGTCCGCCAGGGCCGGATGCTGCGGGCCAAGATCCTCGGCTTCCTGTCGCTCGGCTGGACCGGCTCCAACCGCCACTGGCGGCACTACGAGCGCGCCTACCTCATCCTCGCCGGGCTGGCCACGCCGCTCGTGCTCTCGGTCCACTCGGTCGTCTCCTTCGACTTCGCCGTGTCGCTCGTCCCGGGCTGGCACACGACCATCTTCCCGCCCTACTTCGTCGCCGGCGCCATCTTCTCGGGCTTCGCGATGGTGGTGACGCTGCTCGTGATCTCGCGCAAGGTCTACGGCCTCGAGAACCTGATCACGATCGACCACCTCGAGAAGATGAACATCGTCATCCTCGTGACGGGTTCGATCGTCGGCTTCGCCTACATCACGGAGTTCTTCATCGCGTGGTACTCGGGCGTCGAGTACGAGCGGTTCGCGTTCCTCAACCGCGCGACGGGGCCGTACTTCTGGGCCTACTGGACGATGATGACGTGCAACCTCATCTTCCCGCAGCTCTTCTGGGTCAAGAAGTTCCGCCGCTCCATCCCGATCATGTTCGCGATCTCGATCACGACCAACATCGGCATGTGGTTCGAGCGCTTCGTGATCGTCGTGTCGAGCCTCCACCGCGACTTCCTGCCGTCGTCGTGGGACTACTACTCGCCGACGCTGTGGGACGTGCTGACGTACGTCGGCTCGTTCGGCCTCTTCGCGACGCTCTTCCTGCTCTTCCTGCGCTTCGTGCCGATGGTCGCCATCGCGGAGATCAAGGGCGTGCTGCCGCAGGCGGACCCGCACTTCTACAGCCACGGCGACGGCCACGGCGACGGCCACGGCGTCGAGGGCCCCTCCATCGCGGAGCCCGCCGGCGTCAACCCGATGCAGGCCTCCAGCGCCGGCTGACGAACCCAAAGGCGGTTTAAGGTTCTCAACCTCAAACCTTGAACCTTAAACCGCATCTCAGATCATGGCCCTTCTTCTCCCCAAGCCGATCCGCACCGCGCTCGAGACGCGCGCCAACGAGCACGTCGGCCTGCTGGCCGAGTTCTCGGACCCCGGCGCGCTCCACGACGCCGTGGTCGACCTCCGCAAGCGCGGCTACACGCGCCTCGACACGTTCAGCCCCTTCCCGATCCACGGCATGGACCGCGCGATGGGCCTGCCGTACTCGAAGCTCGCCTTCCTCGTCTTCGTCGGCGGCGTCGTGGGCCTGCTCGCCGGCGCCGCGCTGCAGTGGTGGACGAGCGCCGTCGACTACCCGATCAACATCTCGAACAAGCCGCTGTTCGCCATCGAGGCCAGCGTGCCGATCATGTTCGAGCTCACGATCCTGTTCGCGTCGCTGACGGCCGTCGGGGTGATGCTGGCGTTCAACGGCCTGCCCAAGCCCTACAACCCGCTCTTCTACTCGGACCGCTTCGGCCGCGCGACGGACGACGCCTTCTTCCTGCACGTCGGCGAGGCGGACCCGACCTTCGGCCGCGCCACCACCGCCAGCGACCTCTTCGGCCTCGGCGCGCTCGCGGTCGAGTACGTGGACCACGCCGGCGCCACCGACCTCTCAGCGACGGGCGAGCCCATCGTCCTCGAGCCCGTCGCCGGGCCTACGGGGACGACGACCGCCTTCGTCGAGGTGACCGACCTCTCCGCCGCGCCCGTTGCGCCGGTGACCCCGCCCCACACGGGCGGCCAGATCTAGACCGACCATGACCAAGACCGCCGCGCAGGTCGCGCTCGTCCTCCTCCTCGCCGCCGGCACGCTCACGGGCTGCCGCGGCATGAAGAGCGGCGAGCCGCCGATCCACCCGAACCTCAACATGGACTTCATGGAGCGCATGGAGGCGCAGGAGCCCAACGCGTTCTTCGCCGACAACGCCTCGCAGCGCCCGCCCGTCCCCGGCACCGTCCGCCGCGGGCAGCTCCAGACGACCGCCAACGCGCCGTTCTACTACGGCCGCGAGGCGTCGGGCGCGCTCGTCGCCGGGATCCCGATCGAGGTCACGCCGGCGCTGCTCGAGCGCGGGCAGGAGCGCTTCGGCATCTACTGCACGCCGTGCCACGGCATGGCCGGCGACGGCCGCGGCATCGTCGCCGTCGGCAACGGCGGGCTGGGCTACGGCTTCCAGGTGCCGTCCTACCACACCGAGACCCTCCGCGCCCGGCCGGACGGCTACATCTTCGACGTCATCACGAACGGCGTCAACACGATGCCGAGCTACGGCCACGAGATGCTCCCCGTGGACCGCTGGGCCGTCGTCGCGTACGTCCGCGCTCTCGAGGAGTCGCAGGACGCCGCGCCGGCGGACATCCCGGCCGTCGAGCGCGAGCGCCTCGCCACGGCCAACCCGAACGTCTCCATCCAGAACTGAAGCCGGTGTGAGGTTTGATGTTTGAAGCCGGCCCTTCAACCCTCAAACGTCAGACATCAAACCACGCCTTTCCATGTCGAACGCTCTCACCCGCCTCGTCTTCGACCCCGTCGACCCGACCCGCGACCGCGCGCCGCGGCGCTACCAGTTCGCGGCGGACTCGCGCGCCGGGCTGATCTCGGCCGGCATCGGCGTCGTCGCGCTCGCCGCCGCCGCTGCGATCGGCATCCCGGCCGGCCTGACGGGCTTCCTCTTCGCGTACCTCATCGCGTGGACGTTCTGCGTCTCGATCGCCCTCGGAGCGCTGTTCTTCTTGATGATCCACCACCTCACCAAGGCGCGCTGGAACATAACCGTACGGCGCATCCCCGAGGCCATCGTGGCCAACTTCCCGCTGCTCGCGCTCGCCGGCATCCCGATCCTGCTCGGCATGCACGACCTCTTCCACTGGACGCACGCGGACCTCTACGTCGTGGGTTCGGAGACCTACGACCCGATCCTGGCGGGCAAGCGAGCGTACCTCAACGTCCCGTTCTTCCTCGGCCGCTACGTCCTCTACTTCGTCATCTGGAGCCTCGTCGGCGGCAAGCTGTACAGCCTCTCGGTCCGCAACGACACCGACCCGAGCCCGCAGAACACGCTGGGCCAGCGGTGGTGGAGCGCCGTCGGGATGCCGCTGTTCGCCATCACCATCTCGTTCGCCGGCTTCGACTTCCTGATGAGCACGGACCCGCACTGGTTCTCGACCATGTTCGGCGTGTACTTCTTCTCCGGGGCCTTCCTCGGCGCGCTCTGCCTCATCACCGTCATCGCGCTGATGCTGAAGAAGGGCGGCATGGTGGATTCCGAGATCACGGTCGAGCACATCCAGGACCTGGGCAAGTACATGCTCGGCTTCACGGTCTTCTGGGCGTACATCTCGTTCAGCCAGTACATGCTCTACTGGTATGCGAACCTGCCCGAGGAGATTCTCTGGTTCCAGAAGCGCTTCGAGGCGGGCTGGGGCGCGGTCGCGCTGTCGCTGCTGTTCCTGCACTTCGCGCTGCCGTTCTTCGTGCTCCTGCTGCGGCAGGCCAAGCGCATCTACCCGATCCTCGCCGTCGTCGCGGTGTTTCTGCTCGTGATGCACTGGGTGGACCTCTGGTGGATCACGATGCCGGCGATGCTGCCGCACGGCGCCGAGCACGCGCTGACGCCGGAGCACGCCTCGGCGGCGCTCGAGGGCGGGCAGCAGCTGCTCGCCTCGCTCCAGACGACCGTCGCGCCCGAGACGCCGGCCCGGACGATGGTGCTCGAGGTCGTCCCGCCGGGCTTCCCGGCCGTCGGCCTGCTCGCGTGGGTCGGCCTGTTCGGGCTGATGCTCTCGGCGACGATCGCGCGCCTCAGCCGCCACGCGCTGACGCCGTACAACGACCCGTACTTCAACGCGTCCCTCCGCTTCGAGAACGTGTAATCACGTCGGCGCAGCCCACGCCTGAGCGAGGCGAAGGCCGAACCGGCCCTGCCGAGGCGGAACCCTCCGCGGGACTTTCAATCAAAGCTGAAAACTTAGTCGCGGCCCCGGCCGTTGAGACGTCACCATGGACGATCAGACGCCCACGACTCCCGATCCGGACCGCACGCCGCCCGTCGTCGTGCCGAACCCACACAGCGGGAAGCCGGTGCCTAAACCCCTGGAAGGAATGCGGCCTGAAGCTGCCCAGAACCCCGACGTCCGCCCCGAGCAGGACGAGCCGGGCGGCCCGCTCGGCGGGCTCCTCGGCGCCTCCGCCACGCAGGCCACTGAGTCGGTCCCCGGCGTGGACGCGCCGACCGAGGCGCTGCCGGGCGACGCCGACGCGGCGCTGCTCGAGCAGATGGGCGTCGAGCAAGAGGGCATCGAGTCGGGCCAGCTGCTCGGCCTCGTCCTGGCCGTGCTGTTCGGCATCGCGGCGCTCACCATCGTCCTGATCTCGCTGTTCTACCTGCCGTACCGCCAGCAGGTCGGCACGCAGGCAAACGACGTCACCGCGTACCCCGAGCTCGAGCAGTCGCGGACGGACGCGCTCGCCAAACTCCACCAGTACGCCCGCGCAGACTCGACGTACCAGATGCCGATCGACCAGGCAATGAGCGTCGTCGCCGGCCGTTACCGGTCTGCTGAGGGCGCGTCGCCGGCGGGCCTGCCCGTCACGCGCCAGCAGTGGAACACGCTCTCGGTCAACCGCGGCGAGGGCACCACGGTCCAGAACCCGCTCGGGACGCAGCAGCAGGCGACGGTCGAAAACCAGCGCCTCGCCCTCGAGTCCAACGGCCAGGCTGGCTCGCGCGCGGGCGTGACCGCGCCGGTCACACCGCGCCAGGGAACGACCGACGAAGAGGTCGGCGTCGACGACCGCACGGGCGAGCCGGCGCCGGTCGTTCTCGGCGACGTCCAGCACGACGAATAAATGAACGCGCTCCGCTCCCTGCTCGTCGGGCTGCTCGCCCTCGCGGCGACCGGGGGAGCGGTGCACGCACAGGTCATTCGGCCAGGCAGCATCCAGCCGATCGACGGCGAGGCCGGGCAGGGGCCGCTCCCGAACCGCCTCGCGGCCGACGTCGGCCTGACGGAGCACATCGGCTCGCAGGTCTCGCTGGACCTCACGTTCAACGACGAGAACGGCCGGCCCGTCCAGCTCGGGAGCCTGTTCACGAACGAGCGGCCCGTCCTGCTCGCGTTCGTCTACCACAGCTGCCCGATGCTGTGCTCGCTCGTCCTCGACGGCGTCGCGGACGCGGTGAAGGGCGTCGACCTGCCCGTCGGGGACGAGTACAGCGTCCTCGCCGTCTCGATGGACCCGCGCGACACGCCTGCCCGCGCCGACTCGGCGAAGGCCAAATACATCCAACGCATCGGAAAGCCCGACGCGGCCCGCGGCGTCCACTTCTGGACCGTCACGCCCGAGATGGAGCCCCACGTGAAGCAGCTCGCCGACGAGGTCGGATTTCGCTATGCCTACGACGTTCGCACGGGCGACTATGGCCACGAGGCCGTTATCATGCTCCTCAGCCCGACGGGCATGATCTCGCGCTATCTCTACGGCATCAACTACGAGCCCCGCGACGTGCGCCTCGGGCTCGTCGATGCCGGTGAGGGCAAGACAGGCACCACACTCGACCGCTTCATCCTGACGTGCTACCACTTCGATGCCAACGCGCAGGGGTACTCGCTCCAGATCCTCTCCGTCCTGAAGTACCTCGGCATCGGGATGCTGCTGCTCGTCGTCGCCATCGTCGGGCCGATGTGGCGCCGAGAGGTCCGGCGGCAGCGGGCGGACATCGCGCTCGACGACGACCTGCCGCCCCTCGACCCCGCTCCTTCCCGCTGACGCACTTCCGGCACCCCGTGTGCCCCACCGGCTCTCTGTGATGCAGATCGACACCACCGCTGCCCAGGCAACCCGCCAGGCCTTCTGGACCGGCCGCAACGGCCTCTGGCTGCCGCCTCAGGAATCGACGACGGCCTACCAGATCGACAACCTGTTCCTCTTCATCCTCTACGTGAGCATCGCGCTGACGGTCTTCGTGATGATCGGGGCGCTGTACCTCGTCTGGAAATACCGCCGGCGGAGCCACACGGACCGCCTGCAGGTCGTCCACGAGAGCAAGTGGCTCGAGATCTCGTGGATCGTCCTCCCGACGCTGCTCGTGCTGGTCGTCTTCTTCTGGGGCTTCCGCGCCTACGTCGGGACCTCCATCCCGCCGTCGGACGCCATCGAGATCAAGGTCCACGCGCAGAAGTGGCAGTGGTCCTTCGAGTACGACAACGGGATGCAGGGCTTCAGCGAGTTCTGGGTGCCGGCCGGCCGGCCCGTCAAGCTCACCATGACGAGCCGGGACGTGCTCCACAGCTTCTTCGTCCCCGAGTTTCGGATCAAGCACGACGTGCTGCCCAACCGCTTCTCGTTCGTCTGGTTCAACGCGCCCGAGGTGGGCGTCTACCAGGTCGTGTGTACCGAGTACTGCGGGACCGGCCACTCCAACATGGGGGCCAAGATCCACGTCGTGAGCACGCAGGAGTACTACCGCATCCTGCGCGAAGGGCCCCCGAGTGGCGGCGCCGTCTCCCCCGCAGACCTCGGCGAGCGCCTCTACTCGCAGCGCAACTGCAAGACGTGCCACTCGGTCGACGGCGCCGCCGGCGTCGGGCCGACGTGGAAAGACCTCTGGATGCACCCCGCTCAGATGACCGACGGGTCCACGATCGTGGCCGACGCCGACTACATCAAGCAGTCCATCCTGCAGCCGCAGGCACACATCGTCGCCGGCTTCGCCAACGGCAACATGCCGTCCTACGAGGGGCAGCTGGACGACGACCAGATCGAGGGCATCACGGCCTACATCCGCTCGATCAGCGGCGCAGCGACTGCCGCCGACACCACCGTCGCCGAATAACCACCGCACCCATGGCAACGCTCACCGCCCCTGCGCCGTCCGTTTCTCCGGACAAGCCTGCGCGCCAGTACCCGGCCGGCCACGACCCGCTCCACAACTACCTCCGCGAGCCGCGGCCCGCGGACGACGTGCACGGGCTGGCCCGCGCGTGGGAGTGGATCAAGCTCTGGGCCCTCACGGTGGACCACAAGCGCATCGGGATCATGTATCTCGTCGCGGTCTCGCTCTTCTTCATGGTCGGCGGGATACTCGCGCTCACCGTGCGCCTGGAGCTGTTCTACGTGAACGGCCCCAACGGCGCGGGCTCGATCATGACGGCGGACACCTACAACCACGTGTTCACGATGCACGGCATCGTGATGGTGTTCCTGTTCATCATCCCGTCGATCCCGGCGACGCTGGGCAACTTCCTGCTCCCGATCATGATCGGGGCCAAGGACGTGGCCTTCCCCAAGCTGAACCTGCTCAGCTTCTACGTCTACCTCGTCGGCGCGTGCTTCGCGCTGTACTCGATCACGACGGTCTGCATCGACACCGGCTGGACGTTCTACACGCCGTACTCGAAGGAGACCGGCTCGGCCGTCATCGCCGTCGCGCTGGGGGCCTTCATCATGTGCTTCTC
>JBBSQZ010000084.1:0-12050 GCA_038243565.1 Rhodothermales bacterium
CGCTCGACACGTCGTGGATGGCCGCCGGCGAGACGGCGACGTTCGCGCTCAACCTCATCGAGCCGATGGCGATGCCCGTCGGATCGAGCACGGTCACGCGGACCGTCGAAGGCGGCGTCGTGACGAGCGTGCAGACCATCGTCGTCCCGGCGCAGGGCATGAACGAGACGCAGACGGCCCGCGCCGACCTCGCCACGCTCCGCCCGCTCTCGCAGGTCAACGCCGGGCAGCAGGCCGTGGACCTGACCTTCGCCGACGGCCGCGTCTCGGGCACGAAGGCCGGTGCGCCGCTCTCGGTCGCTCTCGACGCGCCCGTCTTCGACTCGTCGTGGTCCAACGAGATCGCGCAGAGCCTTCCGCTCGCGGAGGGCTACACCACGACGGCGGCCGTCTACGACGCCACCAACGGCCTCTCGGCCGTCACGTTCACGGTCACCGGCCAGGAGGACGTCGGCGGGGCGCCGGCGTGGGTCGTCGAGGCCGTCTCGCCGGCCGGCCCCTTCACCTACACCATCGACGCCGCGACGCGGCGGCTTGTCAGGATGCGCTTCAGCCCGCAGCCGGGCGTCGTCGTCGAGATGACGCGGCAGCCGTAGCACGACCGCCGTAACCTGCGCCGTTCCTCGCACGCCCCGGACTGCCGCACGGCCGGTCCGGGGCGGCGTCACGTTCCACCACCTCCTCTCCGATGACCTCGACCCTTCGGCTTCTCGCCGGCCTCGCGCTCCTCCTCCCCGCGGCGGCGGGCGCCCAGACGGCGCTCGCGCCGGGCCACCCGGACCTCGACACGGCCTGGATGGCCGCCGACTCGTCCACGTTCACGATTCGCATCACCGAGCCCGTCCAGATGGACGTCGGCGTTGCCACCATCACGACCACGACGGCCGGCGGCGTGACGACGCTCGTCTCGAGCATCCTCATCCCGCAGCAGAGCATGGACCAGACGACGACTGCGACGGTGGCCGCGGGCTCGCTCCAGCCGATGACCCACGCGAGCGTCGGCGGGCCGTCCCAGACGACGCTCACCTTCACGCCGGCCGGCGCCTCGGGCAGCACGGCCGAGGCCGGCGCCGCGACGCCCATCGCCGCGACGTTCACGGGCGCCTTCGACGAGGCGTGGACGGGCGCCATCGCCCAGAGCCTGCCGCTGCGCGCCGGCTACGTCGCCACGGCGCCGATCTACGAGCCCGACGGCGGCGTCCAGGCCGTGACCTACACCGTCTCCGGCCCGGAGGACGACGCCGGCGCGGCCGTCTGGACCGTCCGCGCGGACACGCCGGACGGGCCGTTCACCTTCGCCGTCGACGGCGCGACGCGGCGCCTCATCCGCATGACCTTCAGCCCGCAGGCGGGCGTCACGATCGAGATGGCGCGCGAGCGGTAGCTCGGGAAAGCCCCTCTGTCTCGGCGCGCGCGCCGAGGCGACGGCATACGCCCGCGTGGTCAGGGGGTCTCGACCCGCCCGGCACGACGCGGCGCCTCGGCGCCGTTGAGCCGGGGCGCCGCCTATCTTCGACCGACCTCCCGACCCCGACCCGATGCCCTGCTGCCGCCTCTCCGTCCCCGTCGCGCTGCTGCTCGCGGCCCTCTTCGCTGCCGGATGCAGCGGTACCCGCGACGCCGCGATGCCGGGCACGACGCCCGCCGCCGAGACGCCGCCCGCCACCACGCCCGACATGCCCGACGCGCCCGGCCGCGGCGCCCGCCCCGCGCGCGCGACCGACGTCCACTCGTACGCCCGGCCCGCCGAGGCCATCGTGCACCACGTCTCGCTGAACCTCGCCGCCGACATGGCCGCGCACACGCTGGCTGGCACCGCCACGCTGACGGTCGAGGCGCACAGCGCGACCGAGGTCGTGCTCGACACGCGGGACCTGACCATCTCGCGCATCACCGACGCCGAGGGCGCGCCACTCGCGTTCCACCTCGGCGCGGCGGATCCGATCCTCGGCGCCCCGCTCACGGTCACGCTCCCGCCCGCCGACCCGCTCGTCGGCGACACGCCGGGGCAGCGCCTCGTCGTCGTTCACTACAGGACCGCGCCCACGGCGGCCGCGGTGCAGTGGCTCTCGCCGGCCCAGACGGCGTCCGGCCAGCCGTTCATGTTCACGCAGGGCGAGGCGATCCTCACGCGGTCGTGGATCCCGACACAGGACAGCCCCGGCATCCGCCAGACCTACGACGCCGAGATCACGGCCCCCGCCGGCCTCACCGCCGTGATGAGCGCCGAGGCCGACGGCCAGCCGGCCCTGATGCCCGACGGCCGCCGCACGTTCTCGTTCCAGATGGAGCACCCCGTCGCGCCGTACCTCATCGCGCTCGCCATCGGCGACCTTGAGTTCCGCCCGCTCGGCGAGCGCACCGGCGTCTGGTCCGAGCCGACCGTCGTCGGCCCTGCGGCGAGCGAGTTCCGCGACGTCGAGCAGATGGTGACGGCGGCCGAGGGCCTCTACGGGCCGTACCGCTGGGGCCGCTACGACCTCCTCGTGCTGCCGCCCTCGTTCCCCTTCGGCGGCATGGAGAACCCGACGCTGACCTTCGCCACGCCGACGATCCTCGCCGGCGACCGCTCGCTCGTGAGCCTCGTCGCCCACGAGCTCGCCCACTCGTGGTCCGGCAACCTCGTCACGAACGCCACCTGGAGCGACTTCTGGCTCAACGAGGGCTTCACCGTCTACTTCGAGAACCGCATCATGGAGGCCGTCTACGGGGCGGACTACGCCGACATGCTGCGCCAGCTCGGCCGCGCCGAGCTCACGGACGAGCTCGCGACGCTGCCGCCCAAGGACCAGATCCTGCACGTGGACCTCCAGGGCCGCGACCCCGACGACGGCTTCACCAGCGTCCCGTACGAGAAGGGCGCCGCGTTCCTCTACACCGTCGAGTCGGTCGTCGGGCGCCCGCGCCTCGACGCGTTCCTGCGGAGCTACTTCGACCGCAACGCCTTCGGCTCGATGACGACGGCCGGCCTGCTCGCCGAGATGGACGCGACGCTCTGGAACACCGACCCGGCCGCGCGCGCGGCCGTCCGCCCCGAGGAGTGGATGTACCAGCCGGGCCTGCCGGACAACGTGCCGCCGGTGGCCTCGGCGCGCCTCGCCCTCGCCGATCATGCCGCGGCGGCGTTCGCCTCGGGGACGGCGCCCGCGGCGCTCGCGACGACCGGCTGGGCCACGCCGCAGTGGATCCACTTCCTCAACGCGCTGCCCGAGACGCTCCCCGCCGACCGCCTCGCGGCGCTGGACCAGGCCTTCGGCCTGTCGGCGTCGGGCAACAGTGAGATCCTCTTCTCGTGGCTCCGCATCGCGATCCGCAACCGCTACGAGCCCGCCTTCCCGGCCCTCGAGTCGTTCCTGACGCGCCAGGGCCGCCGCAAGTACATCAAGCCGCTCTTCGCGGACCTCGCCGCGACGGACTGGGGCCGGCCGCTCGCCGAGCAGATCTACGCCCGCGCCCGCCCGACCTACCACTCCGTCACGTCCGGCAGCATCGACGCGATCCTCGGCGTCCCGCCGGGGCAGTAGCGGAATGCAGTTTGGAGTTTGAAGCTTGGAGAGGCGGTGCCCATCACGCCTCCGGCGTGCAGCAGGGCGCCGGCCTACACCCCTTTCAAACTCCAAACTTCAAACTCTCGCGGCGCGGACTTGGACCGCGGTGCAAACCCGTGGTACCCTCTGGGACTCCTCCTTTTCTAGACGCTGATGCCGCTTCGTACCCTTCTGCGCCGGACAGGCCTTCTGGCCCTCACGCTCCTCGCCTCGTCCGTCCACGCGCAGAGCGCCGCCGGAGCGTTCTGGTCCGACATGCCCGCCGCGGCGGCGGCCCGCTCGGGCGTACCCGCGGCGTACCGCGCGCTGCGCCTCGACCGGCCGGCGATGGCCGCGCGCCTCGCCGGGGCGCCGCTCGCGCCGGCCAACCGCAGCACGGCGGCGGGCGTCGCCGTGCCCGTGCCCGTGCCCGGCGGCGACGTGCTGTGGGTCCGCGTCGTCGAGTCGCCGGTGATGGCGCCGGCGCTGCAGGCGCGCTACCCCGAGATCCGGACGTACGTCGGGCAGGGCATCGACGTGCCCTCGGCGACGGTCCGCATCAGCCTGACGCCGGCCGGCTTCGCCGCGCAGGCCTTCACGCCCGACGGCGCGCTCTACGTCGACCCGACCGACGCCGCGCCGGCCGCGGGCACGCAGCCGGACTACGTCGCCTACTTCTCGCGCGACCAGGTCCTGCGGGCGGACCAGCAGGCCGCGCTCCGCGCCGACGACCACCTCGAGGGCCGCGACGCCGGCGACCCCGGCACCGCCATCGGCGAGGCCGACGCGGCGACGGCGCTGCTGCCGTCCAATGGCGCGACCCTGCGGACGTACCGCCTCGCCGTCTCCGCGACCGGCGAGTACTCGGCGAAGTTCGGAGCGACCGTCCCCGGCGCCCTCGCCGCCATCGTCGTCGCCATCAACCGCGTCAACCAGGTCTACGAGCGCGATGTGGCGGTCCACCTCGAGCTCGTCGCGAACAACGATCTGATCATCTACACGGACCCCGCCACGGACCCGTTCACCAATAACAACACGGGCGCGCTCATCGATGAGAACCAGGCCGTCATCGACCAGATCATCGGGACGGCCAACTACGACATCGGGCACAACTTCTCGACCGGGGCGGGCGGCCTCGCCGCGCGCGGCGTCTGCGTCGCCTCGGCCAAGGCCCTCGGCATCACGGGCGTCCGCAACCCCGTCGGCGACGCGTTCTACATCGACTACGTCGCGCACGAGATGGGCCACCAGTTCTCGGGCAGCCACACCTTCAACGGCAGCATCGGCGCGTGCTCGGGCGGCAACCGCTCGGGCTCGGCGGCCTACGAGCCCGGCTCGGGCTCGACGATCATGGCCTACGCCGGCATCTGCGCCACTCAGACCGGCGACCAGAACCTCCAGAACAACAGCGACCCGTACTTCCACACGTACTCGCTGCAGCAGATCTCGAGCTTCATCACGACCGGCTCGGCCAGCGCCTGCGGCACGGCCACGCCGACCGGCAACGACATCCCCGTCGTGACGGCGCCCTCGGGCCTGACGATCCCGATCTTGACGCCGTTCACGCTCACCGGGCAGGCGACGGACGCGACGCCCGAGGCGCTGACCTACGCGTGGGAGGAGTTCGACCTCGGCCCGGCCGGCGCCCCGGCCAACAATGGCGTTCCAGTCGGCCCGCCGTTCTTCCGCTCGTTCAACCCCACGCCGTCGCCGTCGCGGACCTTCCCGCAGATGAGCCGTCTGCTTGCCGGCCTGGCCCCCGTCCGCGGCGAGGGGCTCCCGAACGACGCGCGGGCGCTGCGCTTCCGCCTCACCGCCCGCGACAACCGCGCCGGCGGCGGCGCCTTCTCCGACGTCACGATCATCGTCAACACCGACGCCGGCGCGGGGCCGTTCGTGGTGACGGCGCCGGCCGGCGCAGGCCTCTCGTTCCCCGGCGGCTCGGCGCAGAGCGTCACCTGGAACGTCGCCAACACGGACATGCTCGACGACGCCGGGCAGCCCGATGCCGACAACGTCGACGTCGAGGACGTCCAGATCCTGTACTCCGCCGACGGCGGCACGACGTTCACGACGCTCCTCGCCTCGACGCCCAACGACGGGCAGGAGGACGTCACGATCCCGGCCGGCGAGACGACGACGGGCCGGATCATGGTGGCGGCCGTGGGCAACGTGTTCTTCAGCCTCGCCCCGGCCAAGTTCGCCGTCACGCCGCCCGTCGCCGGCGAGGACGCCGTGGTGGCGCAGGCGACGGGCCTCTCGGCCGTCGCGCCGAACCCGGCGACGGGCCGCGCGAGCGTCTCGCTGCGGCAGGCCGCGCCCGGCGCGGTGACGGTCTCGGTGTACGACGCGCTCGGCCGCCGCGTGGCCGTCCTCTTCGACGGCATGGCCGGGACGGCCGAGGCGCTGTCGCTCGACGTGGCTGGCCTGCCGGCCGGCGTCTACGTCGTCCGCGCGTTGGGCGTGGGCGTGCAGGCAGCGCAGCGCTTCACGGTCGTCCGGTAGGGGAGGGCCTGGGGGATGGGGAAAGAGCCATGGGGGAAATGCAGGAGGCGGAGAGCCGCGGGCGGCGAAATCGGATTTGCTTTCAGGCCCCAGGCCCCAGGCCCCAGGCCCCAGGCCCCAGGCCCCATCGCTACTCGCCGCCGGTCAGCTCGCGCCACGGGTCGCGGTCCAGCACCCAGACGTAGAACGCGGCCCCGAGGACGCCGTGGTACAGCCCCAGCGGCAGCACGTTGTGGTGGCGCAGGTAGTTGGCCGAGAACGCCGCGCCGAGCGCCGTCGTCGCGCCGACGAGCGGCCAGTTCGGGACGTGGACCGAGCCGAACGTCGCGGCCGACATCGGGACGATGGCGACCGCGGGCAGGCCGGCCGCGTCGAGGTTGCGCGTCAGCATGCCCTGCACGAGCGTCTGCTGGGTGAGGCCCCATGCCGGGTACAGCACGAGCAGCGGCAGCACGCTCGCGTCGAGCCGCAGCGACCCGCGCGCCGCGCCGACGGCGGCCATCGCGCCCAGCGAGACGACCGCAACGAGCGACGCCTCGCGGAACGCCGGCCCGAGGTTCTCGCGCGTCAGGCCGAGCTCGCGCAGCGCCCCGGGCTCCGTCGCCGCGCGGTAGCCGACGTAGCCGCCCCAGCCGACGATCACGACGGGGATGTACGCCCCGGAGAGGCCCTGCCGCGACGCCGCGAGGTGACCAACGCCGGTGATCGCGACCGCGCCCATCTCGAGCAGTGCGCGCCGCGAGAGCGGCGCCCGCGGCGCGCCGCCGCGCGGGCCGAGCGGGATCGTGACGCTGAACGCGGGCACGAACCCCGGAGGGGACGGCGCAGCCCACGGCCGATCGGCCGGGCCACCGGTCTGTGCGCTCGCTGCGGCGCACCCGGCAAGGAGAAGGGCGAGGGCGAGCGGGCGCATCGGCGTGCGGGCAGAGCGGCGCAACGTAACGGGTGCGGCGATGCGGGACCTGGTGCAAACGCACTACCCTGCGCCCGGCCGCGGTAGCTTGCGGCCGTTCCGCCCGCCCCCGACCCATGCCGCCAGCCCCGCCGTCCGCCACGCCGTCGGCATCGAGCGAGGAGGACCGCGCGCTCGTCCGCCGCGCGCTCGGCGAGGGCGGCCGCCCGCCGGACGAGGCCGCCTTCGCGCGCCTCGTCGGCAAGTACCAGGGGCCGCTGACGCGCCACGTCGGCCAGATGATGCGCACGCCGGCCGACGTCGAGGACCTCGTCCAGGAGGCGCTCGCGAAGGCCTTCGCCGCGCTGCCGAGCTACTCGCCGGACTACGCCTTCTCGACGTGGCTCTACCGCATCGCGACGAACCACGCCATCGACCACATCCGCCGGCGCCGCCTGCGGACGGTCTCGATCGACCAGCCCATCGCCGCCGGCGACGGCGAGGTCCACATCGAGATCCCGGACTCGACGTACCGCCCGGACCGCGCCATCGTCGAGAGCCAGCGCGGCGCCATCCTCGGCGAGGCCATCGCCAACCTGCCCGAGAAGTACCACCGCGTCATCATGATGCGCCACCGCGACGAGCTGTCGTACGAGGAGATCGCCGAGGCGCTCGGCCTGCCGCTCGGCACGGTCAAGGCGCACATCTTCCGCGCGCGCGCGCTGCTCAACAAGGCGCTGAAGGACCGCCGCGGTGACCTCGAGTAGCCGCCCGCCGCGCGTAACCCGCCCCGCCGGGCGGCGTAGCGGGCCGTTCCGTTCCCCACGCCCGATGCCCCGACTCGCCGCCCTGCTCGCGCTCGCCCTCGGCCTCACGGCGTGCTCGCCGCCCGGCGACGCGTCGTCCGCCGTGGAGGCGTCCGCGGAGGCGGCGCCCGCAGCAGAGTCGGCGCCCGATGCGGACGGGGCGCGGCGCGTGCTCGTCGAGGTGCCGGACCGCGGCGAGGCGTCGGTCCGCGCCGACCTCGACCTCGCGCTCGGGACCGTCACCGTGGGCGCGGCCGAGCGCGGCGCCCTCTTCCAGGCCGACGTGACGCTGCCCATCGCCGGCCTCCGGCTGCGCGTCGACACGACGACGGCGGCGACGGAGCGCGGGCCGCAGGCGCGCGTCCGCCTCGGCCTCGACGGCGAGGCGGCGTCGCCGGGCGACCTCGACCGCACGCGTGGCCTCGCGTGGCACCTGCTGTTCTCGCACCGCACGCCGCTCGACCTCGCCGTGACGATGGGCGCCGCCGAGGCGGACCTCGACCTCTCGGGCATCCCGCTGCGGCGCCTCGCCGTGACCTGCGGCGTCGCGCGGACGACGCTGCGCCTCGCGCGGCCCAACCCCGAGCGCGGCGCCGACGTCGAGATCAAGGCCGGCGTGAGCGCCTTCCGCGGCGTCGGGCTGGGGCACCTGCGCTTCCGGCGGCTGCGCTTCGAGGGCGGCGTCGGGCGCTTCGCGCTGGACTTCCGCGGGTCGCGCCCCGAGCTCGGCGCCGAGGCGAGCCTGCGCGTCGGCGTCGGCGAGCTGGAGGTGACGCTGCCGGCCGGCGTGCCGCTCGTCGTCGAGGCGCCCGCCGGGCGCCTGTCGGCCGTGGACCTGCCGCCGGGCCTCGTCACGCTCGGCCAGGGCCGCTACGCGACGCCCGGCGCCGGGCCGGACGCGTTCACGGTCCGCATCGCCTCGGGCCCGGGCCGCGTCGTCGTGAAGGTGGAAAGGTGACGGGAGAGGTTGCAGGGTGACAGGGTTGAAGGGTTGAAGGGGAATGCGTAGGACGCGCGCACCTCGCCTCTTCCCCTTGTACCCTTCCGCCCCTCCACCCTTCAACCCTCGATGATCGACCGCTACACGCGCCCCGCGATGGGCGCCGTCTGGACCGAGGCCGCGCAGTACCAGGCGTGGCTGGACGTCGAGGTCGCCGCCTGCCGCGCCTGGGCCACGGCCACCGGCCACATCCCGCACGCCGACGTCGACCTCATCGAGGCCAACGCGGCGTTCGACGTGGACCGCATCCACGCCATCGAGGCCGAGACGCGCCACGACGTCGTCGCGTTCACGCGCGCCGTGAGCGAGTCGCTGGGCGACGAGCGCAAGTGGGTCCACTACGGCCTCACGTCGTCCGACGTCGTCGACACGGCGCTCTCGCTGCGGCTGATGCGCGCCAACGCGCTCCTGCGGGACGGCCTCGTGCGGCTCCAGAGCGTCCTCGCTGCGAAGGCGCGGGAGCACAAGGACACGCTGACCGTCGGCCGGACGCACGGCGTCCACGCCGAGCCGACGACCTTCGGCCTCAAGATGGCGCGCTTCTACGACACCGTCAGCCGCGACCTCGTCCGCTTCGACGCCGCCGCCGAGGCGATCCGCGTCGGCAAGCTGTCGGGCGCCGTCGGGACGTTCGCACACATCCCGCCCGAGGTGGAGCGCCTCACGGTCGAGGCGCTCGGCCTGCGCGCGGCGCCCGTCTCGACGCAGGTCCTCCCGCGCGACCTCCACGCGCAGTACCTCGCCGCGCTCGCGCTCGTCGGGACGACCATCGAGACGATCGCGCTCGAGATCCGGCACCTGCAACGGAGCGAGGTCCTCGAGGCCGAGGAGGCGTTCGGGGCGGGGCAGAAGGGGTCGTCCGCGATGCCGCACAAGCGCAACCCCATCGGCTCGGAGAACCTGACGGGCCTCGCGCGGCTGCTCCGCGGCTACATGCTCACGGCCTTCGAGAACGTGGCGCTGTGGCACGAGCGCGACATCAGCCACTCGTCCGCCGAGCGCGTCATCCTGCCGGACGCGACGATCGTGCTGGACTATGCCCTCGACCGGCTGGCACGGATCGTCGAGACCCTGCTCGTCTACCCGGACCGGATGGCTGAGAACCTCGACCGGACATACGGCCTCGTCTACTCGCAGCGCCTGCTCCTCGGCCTCGTCGACGCCGGCATGAGCCGCGAGGCGGCCTACGACACCGTGCAGCCGCTCGCGATGCAGGCGTGGCGCGAGCGGACGCCGTTCCGAGCCCTCGTCGAGGCGTCGTCCGCGATCACGGAGCGCCTCGGGGCGGAGCGCATCGCCGAGGCGTTCGAGCCGGCCGCGCAGCTCGGGCACGTGGGC
The DNA here is from genome assembly GCA_038243565.1 of Rhodothermales bacterium. Classification (GTDB taxonomy): domain Bacteria; phylum Bacteroidota; class Rhodothermia; order Rhodothermales; family Rubricoccaceae; genus DASVSE01. Next base: position 10,069 of record JBBSQZ010000084.1, read on the forward strand.
ACGATCTTCGAGCGCGTCGGGCTGGGATGAGAGTTTGGAGTTTGGCAAGGTCCAGCTTAGAAGGTTCCATTCTCCAAACTTCAAACTGACGGGCCACGACGTTTCTAAATCCTCTGCGCCCATTCCCTCTCCAAACTGCATGTCCGCCCGCACCGAGGCGCTCCTCGAGTCGCTCGGAAGAGAGCACCTCGGCCGGCCGCTCACGGACCTCGGCTGGACGTTCCGCTGGGACCGCGCGCGCCGGCGCCTCGGCCTCTGCACGTGGAAGAAGGGCGCGCGCCTCGTCAAGACCGTCTCGCTCTCGCGGCCGCTCGCCGAGGCGCTCGGGTGGGACGTGATGGAGGACGTCGCGCGCCACGAGATCGCGCACGCGCTGGACTACGAGACGCGCGGCCGCTCCGCCCACGACGCCGCGTGGAAGGCGTGGGCGACGCGCTGCGGGGCGGACCCGGCGGCGACCTACGACGGCCCGCTGCCCGACGACGGCACATCGCGCCTTTTGGCGCGGTGCCCGGCGTGCGGCTTCTCGCGCCCGTTCCACCGGATGCCGACGCGCGCCTACGCCTGCCCGGACTGCGCCGGCGCGCCCGAGGCGCCGCGCGTCTTTCTGCGGATCGACGAGCGCGCCTCGGGCCGCATCCTCCGCGCCGGCGGCGCCGTGCCCGGGCCGTCGCCCGCGGCGCGGTACGTGGCGACGTGCCCGGCGTGCGGCGTCCGCTCCGAGCGGCAGCGCCGCCCGATCCGTCGCCTCGCCTGCGCCGGCTGCTGCCGCCGCCACGCCGGCGGCCGCTTCAGCGAGCTCTACGAGCTGACGTTCACGCGCTGCAACGCCTGAGTGCCGGCTACCAGAGCGTCGGCGCCTCGTACCGCGCGACGAGGGGGTCGGCCGTCACGAGCGGGACGCGCTCGACGAGCGCCTGCGCAACGAGCAGCCGGTCGAACGGATCGCGGTGGTGGTGCGGCAGCGCCGCGACGCGGACGGCGTGCTCCACCGACACCGGGAGCGCCTCGAACCCGTTCGACGCGATCCGGTCCGGCACGTATCGAGCGACGTCGTCGGGCAGCGTCAGCTTGCCGAGGCTCGTCTTGATCGCCAACTCCCACGCGACGACGGAACTGACGAGGACGCGCGTTTCCCGGTCCGAGATCAAGTCGCGGGCGCGCTCGGAAAGCCGCTGTGGTTCGGTGAGCGCCCAGACGGAGACGTGCGTGTCGAGCGGAATGGTCAGTCGTCGTCTCCGTACATGAGCCGCTCGAGGTCCGGAAGTGGGTCGTCGAAATCGGGAGACATCCAGACCTTTCCGGCGTCCTCGCCAGATAGGCGCCGCGTGGGCGGGGGGACGACGCGGGCGACGGTCCGGTCGCCGTCGACGACGGTGATCTCGCCACCCTCGCGGGCGATCCGGGCGACGAGGTCGCGGAGCGGGGCGGGAAGGCTGTCGAGCGCGAGCGTGTGCGACATGAATCCTGCGGCAGATGTGCGCTAAGGATACGCCTGAGCGCGCCCGACGGTCCGTGGCGGGTGCCCGACCGTGGTACCTTCGGAGTCCCTCGCCCGCGCCCGCCGATGGTCACCGAGTTCGCTCCCCTGTTCCTGATGATCCTGCTCGCGGCAGGCCTCGCGCTGACGCTGCTGAAGCTCGCCGAGTGGCTCGGCCCGATCCAGCCGCGCGACGTCAAGTCGGCGCCGTACGAGTCGGGCATGGACCCCGTGGGCTCGGCCCGCGACCGCTACTCGGTCAAGTTCTACCTCGTCGGGATGATCTTCATCGTGTTCGACGTCGAGCTCGTGTTCCTGTATCCGTGGGCCGTGGCGTTCCAGACGTTCCTCGCCGAGGGCGGCGGCGCGGCGCTCGCCTCGATGGGCCTCATCGGGTCGTTCCTGTTCATCCTCGTCGTGGGCCTGATCTACGACGTCCGCAAGGGCGGCCTGGACTGGGGCTGAGGCGCGAGCAGCGCTCGCGTGCCAGTGGCCATGCTTC
>JBBSQZ010000085.1:0-11986 GCA_038243565.1 Rhodothermales bacterium
ATGCGCGTCCCGCGCCTTTCCGCCCTCCGCACCAGCCCGTGGCTCGGCCGCGGCGCGTGGACGATCCTGGACCAGGCCAGCTTCGCCGGCGCCAACTTCGTCGTCAACGTGCTGCTCGCGCGGTGGCTCGCGCCGGCCGGCTACGGTGCCTATACGATCGCGTACACGCTGTTTCTGCTCGTCGGCGTGATCCACGCGGGCCTCCTCGCCGAGCCGATGCTCGTTTTCGGCTCGACGCGCTTCGGGGCACAGCTCGAGCGCTACCTGCGGGTCGTCCTCAGCGGGCACGCGCGCTTCTCGCTCGTGGCCGGCGTCGTGCTCGGTCTCGGGGCGGTGTGGGCGTGGGCGACGGGCGAGGCCGTGCTCGGCCACGCGCTCGCGGCATTTGCCGTGGCGCAGGCCGCTATCCTGTTCCAGTGGGCGATGCGCTCGGCGTGCTACGTCCGCTCGCAGGCCCACGTCGCGGCGACGAGCGGGCTCGTGTACGCTGCCCTCGTCGTCGGCGGCGTGGCGGCGCTGAAGGCGGGCGGGGGGCTCAACGAGGCGACCGGCATCGGGCTGATGGGCGGGGCGAGCGGCGTCGCGGGCGCGCTCATCGCGTGGCGCCTGGGCGTGCCGCGGCGCAAGGTCCGCGACGCGGCGCTCGTCGGCGAGGCCCTCGAGCGGCACCGGCAGTACGGCAGGTGGGCCGTCGGGACAGGGATGCTCGAGTGGTTCAACGGTTTCTTCCCGTTCCTGCTGCTGCCGCTGTGGGGCGGGCTCGACGAGACGGGCGCGCTGCGGGCGCTCTACAACCTCATCCTGCCGCTGCTCTTCCTCTTCCGCGGGCTCGGCAACCTTATCGTGCCGGTCTTCGCCGCGGCCGTCGCGGCGGGAACGGAGCGGCGCGTGATCGCGCGCGTCGGCTCCGGCCTGGCCGTGTTCACGGCGCTGTTCGCCGCGGCGGTCTGGCTCGCCGGGCCGACCATCCTGCACCTGCTCTACGACGGGCAGTACGACGAGTACGCCGGCCTCCTGTGGATCGTGGCGCTGCTGCCGTTCGCTGCCGCCGTTTCGAACATCACGCAGGCGCTGCTGCGCGCGCAGGAGCGCCCCGAGGCCGTCTTCGCCGCCCAGGCTGGCGCCGCCGGCGTCACGGCGACGCTCGGCGCCGCCGCCGTGTTCGTGCTGGGCGTCGCCGGGGCGCTCGTGTCGGACCTGCTCGCGTCGGCCGTCGACGCTGCGGCGATGGCGGGCCTCATCCGCCGCGGGCCTGCGCCGATCGCGCTCTCGGGCAGCCACGCCGGGGGCGACGGCGCCGCTCGGCGCCACGTCCTCGTCGCCGCGTTCGCGTGCGGGCCGGGCCGCGGCTCCGAGCCCGGCCTCGGCTGGCAGGTCGCGACGCGCCTCGCGGCCCACCACGACGTCACCGTCGTGACATACTCGGGCTGGCGCGACCGGATCGAGGCGGAGCTCGCCGAGCGGCCGGTGCCAGGCCTGCGCGTGGCCTACTACCGCCTGCCGCTTGAGCCCGCCCGCCGCCACACCGGCCGCGAGGAGTGGACCGGCTTGGCCGAGCAGTTCCACTACATCGCGTGGACGCGTGGCGCGCGCGGCCTCGTCCGCCGGCTGCACGACGCGGCGCCGTTCGACGCGGCCGTCCACGCGACGTTCGCGCGTTACTGGTCGTCGAGCCCCGCCGCCACCCTCGCCGGCATTCCCTTCGTGTGGGGCCCGGTCGGCGGCGGTGAGTCGGCGCCGCGGGCGTTCGTCGCGCCGTGGCCGTGGCGGAACCGCCTGCGCGAGCGCCTCCGCGAGACCGCCCGCGCCGCGAGCCACGCCCTCCCGGCCGTCCGCACGACGGCCCGCCGGGCGACCGTCGCGCTGGCGACGACGCGCGAGACGGCCGTCCGGATGGAGCGCCTCGGCGCGCGCGGCGTCGAGGTCGCGCGCGCGGCCGTGGCGCTCGTGCAGGACGAGGCCGACCGCCTCGGCGCGCTGCCGCCGCCGCCGCCCGGCCCGCTGACGGTCCTCTTCACCGGCCGCCTCGTCGACTGGAAGGGCGTGGACACCGGCCTGCGCGCCTTCGCCAAAGCCTGCGCCGACGCGCCGGACACCCTCGCGGGCGCCCGCTTCGTCGTCCTCGGCGACGGCCCCGAGCGGGCGCGCCTCGAGGCGCTCGCGGCGCATCTCGCGGCAAACGCCGAGTTCCGAGGCGCCGTCCCCCGCGACGTTGCCCTCGCGACGCTCGCCGAGGCGCACGTGCAGGTCCACCCGAGCCTCCACGACTCGGGTGGCTACGCGACGCTCGAGGCGCTCGCGGCCGGCCGGCCGGTCGTCTGCCTCGCCCTCGGTGGCCCCGCCGAGCAGGTCACGCCCGACGTCGGCATCGCCGTGCCGGCCGTCACGCCCGAGCAGGCCGTCGCGGACATGGCGGCCGCCTTCGTGCGCCTCGCCCGCGACCCCGATCTCCGCGCCCGGATGGGCGCTGCCGCGCGCGCGCGCGTCACCGACCGCTACATCTGGGAGGGCGTCGCGGCCGACCTCGCCGCGCGCCTCGACGCGCTGCTAGCCGCGCCGCCTGCCGTACCGCCCGCCTCGCCCCCGGCCGTGGCGTTCGTCGCCCGGCCGGCCGAGAGCTGGGCCGCGACGCCCGCATCCGTCCCGGTGCCATGACCCTGCACTACGAGCCGACCGGCCACGCCTTCGACCGCGGCCTCACGTCGCGCGGGCGCCGCGCGGGCGACCGCTACGTGCGCTGGCTCGGCGCCGTGCTTTTGGGCTACGCGCTGTTCTCGCGCGGCTTCGCGTACGTCGGCCTGCCGCCGCTGTTCATCGGCGAGATCATGATCCTGTTCGGGATCGGCGCGATGGTGCGGGCCGGCCGGCTGGGCCCGATCCTGGCGCAGCCGGCGGCGTGGCTGATGGTCGCGCTCGTCGCGCTGGCCGCGTACCGGACGGTCCCGTACGTCGGCCTCTACGGCATCGACGCCGCCCGCGACTTCATGATGATCGGCTACGCCGTCTACGCCGTCATCCTGGGCAGCCTCGTCGTGGCGCGGCCGGACCGCCTCGTCGCGATCCTCGAGGAGTACCGCGTCTTCGCGCTCGTGATGGTGTCGCTCGTCTGGCTCGTGTACCTCGTCTACAAGACGGCCGAGACGTCGGTCCCGCTTCTGCCGTGGGCGCCCAGCACGCACCTTTTCGAGGCCAAGGGCGGCGACATCATGGTCCACCTCTGCGGCATCACGGCCTTCGTCGTGCTGGGCATGATGCGGCAGCGCCCGTGGTTCATGCTCGCGCTCGCGGCCAACACGGCCATCGTCGTCGCGTCGAACCGCGGCGGGATGCTGGCCTACGGCATCGGCATGGCCGTCGCCTTCGCGATGCGCCCGCCCGAGGCGCGCCTCGGGCGCCTCGGCTACGCCTTCGTCCTGTTCCTCGCGCTCGGCATCCTCGCCGGCCCGCTCGTCGCGATTCAGGGCGGCTCGCGCTCGATCTCGGTCGACCAGATCGTGCTCAACGTCAAGTCGGTCTTCGGGCAGGGCGACCAGTCGCTCGACGGCACCAAGAAGTGGCGCATCCAGTGGTGGACCAAGATCTGGGACGGGACGGTCCACGGGCCGTACTTCTGGACCGGCCGCGGCTTCGGCATCAACCTCGCCAAGGCCGACGGCTTCGACGTCATCCCGGAGCTCCGCAGCCCGCACAACGGCCACATGACGATCCTGGCGCGGATGGGCGTCCCGGGCGCGGCCCTCTGGCTGTCGATGCTCGCAGCCTGGGCCGGCAGCCTCTTCCTCTCGTGGCTGGACGCGCGCCGCGCCGGCCGCCACCGATGGATGGCGCTGTTCGCCTTCCTGATGGCCTACATGCTCGCCGTCCATATCAACGCCTCCTTCGACGTCTTCCTCGAGGGGCCGATGGGCGGCATCTGGTTCTGGTCGATTTTCGGCCTGGGCCTCGCCGCGCGCCACCTCCACGCGACGCGCCCCGAGACGCTGCTCGACGCTGTCGCCCCGCTCGGAGAGCATTCGCTCCGCTTCGACCCCGATCACGGAACGCTCGCTTGGTCATGGGCCGACAAGGGCGGTGGGCCGCTCGACCCTGCCCGCCCGCCCGCGCCGGGCGGCGTCGCAGCCATCCGCGAGGCCGCGCCTCAGCCGGACGACCTCGGCTGGCAGTGGACTGGCTAGAACTCAGTCGAAATCCGATCTCTTTCGCGTCGCGCCCGCCGCTCGTCAGACCCACGCATCCCAATGTCCAGACTCCGCATCGCCGTCGTCGGCCAGGTCCCGCCGCCGCACCACGGGCAAGCACTCGGCATCCAGACCCTTCTGGAAGGAGCGTATTCGGGGATCGACCTCCTGCACGTCCCGATGCGCTTCTCGTCTGAGATCGACGACGTCGGGCGCCTGCGCCTGGGCAAGGTGGCCGAACTGGTACGGGTCGTCGCGCGGATCTGGCACGCCCGCTGGATGCAGGGCGCGCGCGTGCTGTACTACCCGCCGGCCGGGCCGAACCGGGTCCCCATCCTGCGCGACATCGCCATCCTGCTGACGTGCCGCTGGATGTTCGACGCCACCGTGTTCCACTTCCACGCCGGCGGCCTGTCGCACGCCGCCGAGCACCTCCCGCGCCTTGTCCGCCCGCTGTTCTGGGCAGCGTACGGCAGGCCGACCGTCAGCATCCGCCCCTCGGCGCTCGCGCCGGACGATGGCCGCTTCCTCGGCGCGCGCCACGACCGCGTCGTCCCCTACGGCGTGACGACGCCGGCGTCCGGCGACGCGGCGCCGCCGGACGATGAGCGCCCCACCATCCTGTTCGTGGGCGCCGTGCGCGAGTCCAAAGGCGTGGAGGTGCTCGTCGAGGCGTGCGCGCGGCTGCACGCGCGGGGGCTGCCGTTCCGGGCGTCCATCGTGGGACGCCCGGTCAGCGCGGAGTACCGCGCCCACGTCGAGGCGCTCGTCGCGTCTCGCGGGCTCGACGGCGTGGTGCGCCTCGAAGGCGAGCTGACCGGCGCGGCCAAGTGGGAAGCCTACCGCGCGGCCAGCCTCTTCTGCTTCCCGACGCACTACGAGGCCGAGACGTTCGGGCTCGTCGTCGCTGAGGCGATGTCGTTCGGGCTGCCCTGCGTGGTGAGTGACTGGAGCGGCGTCCCGTCTGTGGTCGACGAGGCGTGCGCCGTCGTCGTGCCGCCGCACTCGCCCGAGCACGTGGCGGACGCCCTCGAGCGGCTCCTGGAAAGCCCAGCGCTGCGCGCGTCGATGGGCCGGGCAGCGCGCGAGCGGTACGCCCGCCACTTCACCGTCGCGACGTACCACGCCGGCCTCGACCAGGCCTTCCAACTCGTCCGGCCCGCGGCCGCCCGGCCTCTGCACCGCGTCGCGGCGCCCTCGGAGGCGCCCGCCACGCGGCATCCCGATTCTGCCCCCGCGACCCATGCCTGACACGCTCACTGCTTCCACCGAGGTGCCGTTCACCGAGGCGCCTCTCGCCGAGGCGCCGCGCCCACCGTCGCGGCGCGTCCTTGGCGTCCGCTTCGACGCGACGACCTACGCCGACGCCACCGCGCGCGTCCTCGCCTGGGCCGTGGCCGGCGACTCGCGGACGGTCTTCTGCTCGAACACGCACAGCGCCGTCGAGGCGCAGGACGACCCCGCCTTCCGCGACGTCCTCAACCGCGCCGACCTCAACACGCCCGACGGCGTGCCCGTCGTGTGGACGCTCCGCCGCCGCGGCATCCCGGCCGCCGAGCGCGTCTACGGCCCCGACCTCACGCTGCACGTCCTGCGCGCCGCGGCCGCAGCCGGCGTGCCCGTCGCCTTCTACGGCTCGTCGCCCGAGACGCTCGCCGCGCTCGCCGCGCGCCTGCCCGCCCTCGCGCCGGGCCTCGACGTGCGGGCCCTGATCTCGCCGCCGTTCCGCCCGCTGACCGACGCCGAAGACGCCACCTCCACCGCCGAACTCGCCGCGTCGGGCGCGCGCGTCCTGTTCGTCGGCCTCGGCTGCCCGCGGCAGGAGCGCTGGTGCGACGCCCACCGCGGCCGCATCCCCGCCGTGATGATGGGGGTCGGCGCCGCGTTCGACTTCCACGCCGGGCGCGTGCGGCAGGCGCCGCCGCGTCTTCAGAAGATGGGCCTCGAGTGGGCCTTCCGTCTCGCGATGGAGCCCCGGCGCCTGTGGCGCCGCTACGCGCACGTCGTCCCACGCTTCATTCTGGGAGTCGTGCGGGAGGAAAATGCAGTTTGAAGTTTGGAGTTTGAAGAAAACGTTCCCTTCGTAGCACGCCGCCAGATCTGGCACGACCTCCCCCGTCTCCAAACGTCAAACTTCAAACGCTCATGGCTCCCCGCGTCTCCGTCGGCCTGCCCGTGTTCAACGGCGAGCGCTACCTCGAGCAGGCGCTCGACGACCTGCTCGGCGGGACGTTTGAGGACCTCGAACTCGTCGCCGTCGACAACGCCTCGACGGACGCCACGGCGGACATCCTCGCCGACACCGCGCGCCGCGACCGGCGCGTGCGCGTCGCCCGCAACGCGACCAACATCGGGGCGCTGCCAAACGCCAACCGCGCCGTGGCGATGGCCCGCGCGCCGCTGTTCGCCCTCGCCGCTTATGACGACCGCCGCGCGCCGACCTTCCTCGAGCGCCTCGTCGGCACCCTGGACCGCGCGCCCGACGCCGTCCTCGCCTACGGCGCCTCGACGCTCATCGGCGAGGACGACCGCCCGTTCGCCTTCGACGCCGCCCGCCGCCGCTACCGCGACGCCGCGGGGCAGGTCTACGACTACGACGCCGCGCTCGAGCGGGACCTGCCCGCAGGCACGGGCGGCCGCGCAGCACTCGCGCGGTACCACGCCGCGCTCCACGCCCGCGACATCAACGCGCCCATCCACGGCGTCTTCCGGCGAGCAGCGCTGGACCGCGTCGGGCCGCACCGGCTCTACGGGTCGGACCGCAAGATCGTCGCCCACGCGGCCCTCCTCGGGCCGTTCGCGTTCGTCCCCGAGGCGCTCTTCGGCTACCGCATCCACGCCGCCTCGACGTTCCACCTCACGCGTGCCGAGTGGCTCGCGCGCGAAGCCGGCCGGGCCGCCGTCGGCTCCGCGCTGGACGGCGTGCGGACCCTGGCCGCCTACCTCGGCGCCACGGCGCAGGCGGACCTCGGGCGGGCCGCACGCGTCGGCGCCGTCGCCGCGAGCCTCGGCTCAGCCGCCCGCCCGGCCGTCCTCAAGCGCATCGTTCTGCCTGGCCCCGATAATTATTTCGGATGGACGACATGGCCGGGCCATACGCCGGCGCCACCGTCACAGATGCACGCGCTCCCTGACGATCTCGGGGTATGGAACTGGTTGAAGGGTGGAGAACGTGTCAATAAAATGACGGACGGGACGAGCATGGGAGCGGAACGTGCATCCGACCGTACGTTGATTCAGAGCTAGTGCTCGCCCATCTCCCGTTCCATCCTGACGCTCCCTCTCATGCCCAAGAAACCACGCGCCGACACCAACTTCAAGTTCGAGGTTATGAAAAACGATGATGCCACGGCACGCCGCAGCCGCCGCGGTCAGCGCCGCAGTAAGTATTCCACCATCGGCGATCAGGTCCGCGACCTCAAGGGCGACAATGTCCTGACGTTCCAGGCGTCCAAGAACGAGGTGCAGGGCATCCGCAACTACATGCGCCGCAACTTCGAGGACGCGTACAAGGTCTACAGCCGCCGCAGCGACGGCGACAACTTCGAGGTCCACATCGCCAAGATGTGACCTCCCCGGCCCACGCCGCGAGGCCGCCCGCACTGCCGGGCGGCCTCGTTTCGTTTCGACCCTCCGCGTCGGTACTCACATCCGAAGGGCGCTCGGAATACCACCTTCAGGCCTGCGGAACGGCATTTGCACCCGCACCGGAACGCCACCGCCCCTCCCGATGCGCATCCTCCTCACCGGCCACGACGGCTACATCGGCACCGTCCTCGCGCCGATCCTCCGCGCCGCCGGCCACGAGGTCTCCGGCCTGGACGCCGGCCTCTTCTCGTCCTGCGCTTTCGGCGTGCAGCCGTCGGCCGTGCGCGCGCGCACGCTGGACGTCCGCGACGCCGCGCTCGAGCACCTCGCTGGCTTCGACGCCGTCGTCCACCTCGCGAACCTCTCCAACGACCCGCTCGGCAACCTCAGCCCCGGCCTGACGCACGCCGTCAACGCCGGGGCATCGGTCCGGCTCGGCACCCTCGCCCGCGATGCCGGCGTCGCGCGCTTCGTCTTCGCCTCGTCGTGCAGCCTCTACGGCGCGGCGGGGCAGGACGCGGTGGACGAGACGGCCGCCTTCAACCCGGTGACGCCCTACGGGCAGGCCAAGGTAGACGCCGAGATCGGCCTGCGCGCGCTCGCGACGGACGCCTTCTCGCCGGTCTTCATGCGCAACGCGACCGTGTACGGCGCGAGCCCGCGCCTCCGCTTCGACCTCGTCGTGAACAACCTCACGGCGTGGGCCGTCGCCACGGGCGCCATCCGGATGCGCTCCGACGGGACGCCGTGGCGCCCGCTCGTCCACGTCGAGGACGTGAGCACGGCCGTGCTCGCGGCGCTCGAGGCGCCGCGCGCTGCGGTCCACAACGAGGCGTTCAACGTCGGCCGCGACGGCGAGAACTACCAGGTCCGCGACGTCGCCCGGATCGTCGGCGAGGAGGTGCCCAGCTGCGCCGTCACGTTCGCCGACGGCGCGAGCGCGGACGCGCGCAGCTACCGCGTGTCGTTCGGCAAGATCGCCCGGCAGCTGCCCGCCTGGGCGCCGCGGTGGACCGTCCGCGACGGCGTCCGCGAGGTCCGCGACGCGCTCACCGGCCTGAACCTCACGCCAGACGTCTTCGAGGGGCCGCGCTACTCGCGGATCGCGCGCCTCACCGAACTTCTCGAGGCGGGGACGATCGGGCCGGACCTGCGCTTCGCCGCGGAACTGGCCGTGTGATTATGGTCCAGGGGCTCTTTGCCGATATCCTGATGCGGATGGCGAGTGCCATCCTGTGACGTGGGCACGGCGAGCCGAGCCCTTTTACATGTGCTGATCTCAACCACCGAGGCCATGCAGGTTCTGGATGCCGTCGTCGAGCACACTCTGATGACCGACTCGGCGCTCGCATGCCGCGCGTGCGGCGCGCCGCTCACGCACTCGGTCGTGGACCTCGGGCTGAGCCCGCCGTGCCAGTCCATCGTCCGGCCGGGGCAGGGCGCCGAGACGTTCTACCCGCTCCACGCCTTCGTCTGCGACGTGTGCGCGCTCGTCCAGATCGACCACGACGTGCTGCCGGGCGACATCTTCTCGGACTACGCCTACCTCTCGTCCTACTCGGGCTCGTGGGTCGAGCACGCGCGCCTCTACGTGGACGACATGACCGAGCGGTTCGGGCTCGGGCCTCAGAGCCACGTCGTCGAGATCGCGTCCAACGACGGATACCTGCTTCAGCACGTCGTGGCGAAGGGCATCCCGTGCCTCGGCGTCGAGCCCGCCGCCAACGTCGCGGCGATCGCCCGCGAGCGCGGCGTCCCGACGCGCGTCGCCTTCTTCGGCGAGGACGAGGCGCGCCGCATGGTGGACGAGGGGCTCCAGGCGGACCTGCTGCTCGGCAACAACGTCCTCGCGCACACGCCTCACCTCAACGCGTTCATCGCGGGGATGAAGGCGCTGCTCGCGCCCGATGGTGTCATCACGGCCGAGTTTCCGCACCTCGTGGCGCTCATCGACGGCGGGCAGTTCGATACGATCTACCACGAGCACTTCAGCTACTTCTCGTTCACATCGGCCCGCCGCGCCTTCGCCCGCCACGGCCTCGACCTCTTCGACGTCGAGCGCCTGCCGACGCACGGCGGCTCGCTCAGGATCTACGGCTGCCACGCCGGCACGCGGCCCGTCACGGCGCGCGCGCACGTGCTCCTCGGCAAGGAGCAGGCGTGGGGCGTGGACGGCCACGCGGTCTACGACGCCTTCGCCGAGCGGACGCGCGAGGTCAAGCGCGGCCTGCTGTCGTTCCTCATCGAGGCGGCGCGCGACGGCAAGACCGTCGCCGGCTACGGCGCGCCGGGCAAGGGCAACACGCTCCTGAACTTCTGCGGCATCCGCACGGACCTGCTGGCCTACACCGTCGACCGCAACCCGCTGAAGCAGGGCACGCTCACGCCCGGCACGCGCATCCCGATTCTGGACCCGGCGCACATTTTCGAGACGCGCCCGGACTACGTCCTCATCCTGCCGTGGAACCTCCGCGACGAGATCGCCGAGCAGATGGCCGGCATCCGCGACTGGGGGGGGCAGTTCGTCGTCCCGATTCCGCGCGTCGAGGTCTTTTGAGAGGTTGAAAGGTGGAGAGGTCGAAGGGTGGACGGGGATATGCAGATTCTGGCGCCGCCCTCCTGACTTTCCCCTTCCACCCCTTCACCCTTCAACCCTCCTATGCTTTTCGAACCGACGCCCATCCCCGGCTGCGTCCTCGTCCGGCCCGAGCGCCACGCCGACGCCCGCGGGCACTTCGCGCGGACGTGGGACGGCGCCGCCTTCGCCGCGCACGGCCTGAACCCGGCCGTCGTGCAGTGCTCGGTCTCGTTCAACGCCCATCGCGGGACGCTCCGCGGCATGCACGTCCAGGCTGAGCCGCACGCCGAGGCCAAGCTCGTCCGCTGCACGCGCGGCGCGCTCTATGACGTCTGCCTCGACCTGCGCCCCGCCTCGCCGGCGTTCACACAGTGGACGGCCGCGACGCTGACGGCTGAGAACGGCGACGCGCTGTTCATCCCCGAGGGCTGCGCGCACGGCTTTCTGACGCTCGAGGACGCGACCGAGGCCTTCTATCAGATCTCGGCGCCGTACGCGCCCGGCGCCGGCCGCGGCGTCCGCTACGACGACCCGGCGTTCGGAATCGTTTGGCCGGAGGCGGCCCGCGTGATCCACGAGCGGGACGCCGGCTATCCCGACTGGGCGGGCTGAGGCGTCCCACAACGGGACAGCCGCGCGCGGGGGCGCGCGGGCGCCCGATCCGTCACGGCGGCGTACCATCTGAACAGACCAAACGGTGGAACGCCGCGCCGCGCACGGTGTGGGAGGGAGGCCCGAATATCCCTTCCAGCCGCGCGTTTCGCACATGTCCAGTCGCCCCACTCCGTCCAAGTCGCCCGCGTACGTCGAGTCTATGATCCGCGAGGCCGTCTCGCACGTCGAGGCCTGCATTCGCGAGCCGCTCCAGGACCTCGGCTACGCCGGCCCGCAGTCCGCCTTCCCGCTCTCCGACGGCCAGCACGACTTTCTGGCGGGCTACATCTGGGGCGGCCTGCAGCGTCTGCTCGAGATGGGCGAGATGCCCTCCGAGGCCGACTGCGAGCGCGCGGCGAACCGCCTGTATGCGCGCCTCGTCGGGCCGTACGACCCGGACTTTCGGCCGTGGCACATGTGGGTCGTCCGCGAGGGTTTGCAGCACCTGCAGCGGCCGCACGCGCTGCTCGGCTACTGCGCCGGCCGCGGCGACGTCGTGGAGCGGATGCGCGCGCGCGACTTCCGCGCCGCCCTCGGCCCGGCGCTGGCCAACCTCACCGGTGAGAACGGCATGGCCGCGGTGGCCTACGGGGGAAACTAGAATGCAGGTTAAGGTTTAAGGTTTAGCGTATGGGTGAGGAGCCCTTAAATGTTAGACCTTAAACCGCATTTCCAGTGACGCTCGCGCCTGGCTCAGTCCTCCTCGACAGCGCCCGGGCGGACGCCGACTCGGGCCTCGACGGGGCGCTCCTCTTCGAGGCGCCGCACGAGACGATCACGGCACACACGTTCGATGCCGTCGGCCCTGCGCTAGACGCGCTCGACGCGGCGCTCGCGGCTGGCTACCACGTCGCCGGGATGCTGGCCTACGAGGCCGGCGCGGCGCTCGTGGACGGCCTCGCGCCCGGGCCAACGCCCGACACCGTTCCGCTCGTCTGGTTCGGCGTCTACGACGCCCCCGAGCATCTCGACGCGGCGGCGCTCGACG
>JBBSQZ010000086.1:0-11882 GCA_038243565.1 Rhodothermales bacterium
ATGAGCGCGTTGAAGCGTTCGAGATCGACGCCGGTGGTGGCGAAGAAGAGCGCGGGCCGCTTGCGGAGCTTGGGGTAGAGGGCCATCGGGAGCGTCTTAGGCGTCAGGGCGGGGAAGATCGCCTACCGTGCAACAGGTCTACTGTGAGAGTTTGAAGTTTGAAGAAGTCCTGCTAAGAAATTTCCGCTCTTCAAACTTCAAACTGTTGGGCCGCGGCGCGTCTACGCCCGCAATCCGGATCCCCTCTCCAAACTGCATTTATCTCTCCCTCGCGTGGTCCACCATCAGGCAGCGGTCCACGACGTACGGAATGCCCAGCTCCTCGGCGAGCGCCTCGGCCTCGCGAGACGAGACGCCGAGCTGCGTCCACACGACCGGGTTCTGGCCCGTCCGCTCGGCGCGGTCCGCGGCGTCCTGCACGACGCCGGCCGTGTGCTCCGGGCGGCGGAAGACGTCCACCACGTCGATCTCGACGTCCTCGGGGATGGCGAGGAGGCTCGGATAGCACGTCTCGCCGAGGATCTCCGTCTGGTTCGGGTTGACGGGCACGATCCGCAGGCCGGCGTTCTGGAGGTACTGCGCGATGCGGTGGCTCGTCTGGAAGCCGCGCGGCGAGCAGCCGACGACGGCGATGGTGCGCATCGCGCGAACGGTCTGGCGGACGTCGACGGGCGGGGCGGGGAGCGAACTCACGGCGGGGCAGGGGCGTGTGAGGAGGACCGTCTTAACGACCGCCCGCCGCGATGGATTCTGACCCCGCCGTCCTCGCCGCATCGCCGGCTCCCGAACCACCTGCCGAGGTGCCCGTCGAGACGCGGTCGCGCCTCGCGTGGGTCGCGCCCGCGGCGCGCGGCGCCGTCCGCCTGTCGTGGCGCGTCGCCGCCGTCGGGGCGCTCGGCGCCGGGGCGGTGTGGATCGCCCTGTTCCGGTCCGCGCTGATGCACGGCGCCGCGCCGTGGGGCGCGGCGCTGCTCGTCGCAGCCGTCCTGCTCGTGCCCGCTGCCGCGGCGGCGCTGCTCGCGTGGACGCTCGGCGGGCTCGTCGACCTGCCCGGAGACCTCCGCGCCGCCACGCGCGACGTGCCGATGCCGACGCGCGCCGGCGGGCTCGGCGGGTTGCTCCAGACGGCTTGGGCGCTGCGCTCCGTCGTGATGGGCAGCACCGAGGCGTGGGCGCGGACGGCCGGGCTCGCGCGCCTCGCGAGCCTGCCGCTCGTGCTCGGGATGCTCGCGCTCGTCGCCCTCAACGCCGTCGTGGCGCTGGCCGGCGTCGTGGCGCTCGTCTGGATGGCGCTGTGAGCGACGCCCTCTCGGACTTCCGCCGCTTCCTGCGGCACCGCCTCGAGCGCGGCGGGCCCTACGGCCTCGGCCTGACGCTCGCCATCCTCGTGACCGGCGGCGCGCTGTGGCTCTTCGCCGCCGTCGTCGACAGCGTCCTCGAGCAGAACGACCTCTTCCGCTTCGACGCCGGCGCGCACGCGGCCGTGTACCAGTTCGTCGGGCCGCGGCACGAGGCGCTCGCCCGCGCCGTCACGTTCTTCGGGAACAACGCCACGCTCATCGCCCTCGTCATCGTCGCGGCGGCCGCGCTCCTCTACGCGCGCAGGTGGATGCTCGCGCTGCGCGTCGTGCTCGCCTCGGGCCTCGGCGGGCTCGTCGTGCTCGGCCTCAAGGCGCTGTTCCACCGCGCGCGGCCGGTCGACCAGATCATCCATGCGACGGGCTACAGCCTGCCCTCGGGCCACGCCTTCGCCTCGACGGTCTTCTACGGGATGATGGTCTATCTCGTGTGGCGCCTCGTGCGGCCGGCCTGGGCGCGCTGGCTCGCGACGCTGCTGGGCGTGTGCGGCGTCGCCGCGATCGGGCTGTCGCGCGTGTACCTCAACGTCCACTTCCTGACGGACGTCGTCGCGGGCTGGGCGTCGGGGCTGGCGTGGCTCGTCTCGGTCCTGATCGCCGTGCACGTGGTGGAAGCGCGGCGGGCGGCGCGGCGCGACACCGTGGCGGCATGACGCGGCGGCATTCTGGGGCGCGGGCACGGCGAGCCGAGCCCCTACGGTGCGGCGGCCGTTTGAAACCTCTGCGACTGGCCACTGCTCGCCATCTACTGGGCCGATCTTGCCGCCTTCCGACATCCGACTTTTCGACATGGCCGGCTACCCGCACGACGACATCGAATCCCGCTGGCAGGCCTTCTGGGACGACCACGCGACCTTCCGCCAGCCCGGCCCCGGCGACGCCGGCTTCGACGCCGCGAAGCCCGGCTTCTACGCGCTCGACATGTTCCCGTACCCCTCGGGCGCGGGCCTGCACGTCGGCCACCCGGAGGGCTACACCGCGACCGACATCGTCGCGCGGTACAAGCGGATGCGCGGCTTCAACGTGCTCCACCCGATGGGCTGGGACGCCTTCGGCCTGCCGGCCGAGCAGTACGCGATGCAGACCGGCACGCACCCGCGCATCACGACGGACCAGAACATCGCGACCTTCCGCCGGCAGCTCAAGCGCCTTGGCTTCTCCTACGACTGGGCGCGCGAGGTCGACACGACCGACCCGGCGTACGTGAGGTGGACGCAGTGGATCTTCCTGCGCCTCGTCGAGCGCGGGCTGGCCTACGAGTCGTTCGCGCCCGTCAACTGGTGCCCGGAGCTGGGAACGGTTCTCTCCAACGAGGAGGTCATCGACGGCAAGTCCGAGCGCGGCGGATACCCCGTCGTGCAGCTCCCGATGCGGCAGTGGATGCTCCGCATCACCGCCTACGCGGACCGCCTCCTCGACGGCCTCGACGCCCTCGACTGGCCCGAGTCGATCAAGGCGCAGCAGCGCAACTGGATCGGCCGCAGTGTGGGCGCCGACGTCGACTTCCGCGTCCTCGGCCACGCCGAGGCGCCCGTCCGCGTCTTCACAACGCGCCCCGACACGCTCTTCGGCGCGACCTACCTCGTCCTCGCCCCGGAGCACCCGCTCGCGCAAACCGTCACCACGTCCGAGCAGGCGGACGCCGTCGCGGAGTACGTCGCGGCGACGGCGCGCAAGACGGAGCGCGACCGCATGGAGGACCGCGCCAAGACGGGCGTCTGGACCGGCGCGCACGCCGTCAACCCGGTCGACGGCGAGAAGGTGCCGGTGTGGGTCGCGGACTACGTCCTCGCGGGCTACGGCACGGGCGCCATCATGGCCGTCCCCGCCCACGACGCCCGCGACTTCGAGTTCGCGACCGCCTTCGGCCTGCCGATCCGCCCCGTCGTCGAAGGCGGCACGCTGGACGATGACGGCAACCTCGTCGAAGCGTACACCGGCGACGGCCCGCACATCCACTCGGACGCCTCGGGCCACGCAATTGCCGGCATCGCGGACGCGGGCGTCAATCTGAACGGACTCGACACGCTCGAGGCCAAGGAGCGCGTCCTCGCCTGGCTCTCGTCCAACGGCGCCGGCCGCGCGCAGACGACGACGAAGCTGCGCGACTGGCTCTTCTCGCGGCAGCGCTACTGGGGCGAGCCGATCCCGATGGTGCACCCCGCCGACGGCGGGCCGCCACGCCCGCTCCCCGAGTCCGTGCTCCCGGTCCTGCTCCCGGAGGTGTCGAGCTATGCTCCGGCCGGCACGGGCGAGTCGCCGCTGGCGGCCATCCCGGAGTGGGTGCAGACGACCGACCCCGAGACGGGCGAGGCCGTGCTCCGCGAGACGAACACGATGCCGCAGTGGGCCGGCTCCTGCTGGTACTACCTCCGCTTCATCGACCCGACGAACGCGGGAGCACCGGTCGACCCCGAGAAGGAGCGCTACTGGATGCCCGTGGACCTCTACGTCGGCGGGGCGGAGCACGCCGTGCTCCACCTGCTCTACGCCCGCTTCTGGCACAAAGTCCTGTTCGACGTCGGCGTCGTCTCGACCGATGAGCCGTTCCAGAAGCTCGTCAACCAGGGCATGATCCTCGGCGAGGTCGAGTACACCGCCTTTCGCCACATCGACGGCGCCGGCGAGCCGTTCGGCTGGGTCTCTGCGGAGCACACCGCGGAACTGGATGACGCCGACGGGAGCACGGCGACGCATCAGGACGTGCGCGACGGTGCTCCGCTCGTCGCTGTGCGTGTCCCAGAGGGCGACGTGCAGAAGCAGGGCGACGGCTTCGTGCTCCGGGAGCACGCGGGCGTGCGCGTGACGAGCCGCGCGCACAAGATGTCCAAGTCGCGCGGCAACGTCGTCAACCCGGACGACGTGGTCTCGGAGTACGGGGCGGACTCGCTGCGGCTCTACGAGATGTTCATGGGCCCGCTCGAGCAGGTCAAGCCCTGGAATACGCGCTCCGTCGACGGCGTGCACCGCTTCCTCGCCCGCGCTTACCGCCTGCTCCTCGACCGGGACACGGGCGCGCTCCGCGACGCCGTGACGGACGCCGAGGCGACGGCCGAGCAGCTCCGCGTGCTCCACCAGACGGTCCGCAAGGTCACGGACGACGTCGAGGCGCTGCGCTTCAACACGGCCATCTCGGCGCTGATGGAGTTCGTCAACGCGGCGACGAAGTGGGAGCACGTGCCGCGGAGCACGGCCGAGCCGTTCGTGCTCCTGCTCGCGCCGTTCGCGCCGCACCTCGCCGAGGAGCTCTGGCACGCGCTCGGCCACGACGCCACGCTCGCCTACGACGCGTGGCCCGAGGCGGACGACCACTACCTCGTCGAGGACACCGTCAGTATCGCCGTCCAGGTCAACGGCAAGCTCCGCGGGGCGGTCACCGTCGCGGCCGATGCCGACAAGGACGCGATCCTCACCGCGGCGCGCGCCGAGCCCAACGTCGCGCGCTACCTCGAGGGCGCGACGGTCCGCAAGGAGATCGTCGTGCCGGGGCGCCTCGTCAACGTCGTGATCGCATGATGGCCGACTCGTTCGACGCCGAGGCGTGGGCCGTGCGCTGCGCGGCTCACGTGGCGCAGACGATGGCCGCTGACGCGGCGCACGACGTGCCGCACGTTCGCCGCGTCGTCGCAACCGCTCGGCGCCTCGCCGGGGCGGAGCACGCCGACCTGCGCGTCGTGCTCCCGGCGGCGTGGCTGCACGACATCGTGACAGTCCCGAAGAACAGCCCGGACCGCGCCCGCGCCTCGCAGCTTGCCGCCGACGCCGCGTCGGCGTTTCTCCTCGCCGAGGGATTCCCCGAGGCGCTCGTCCCGGCCGTCGCCCACGCCGTCGCCGCGCACAGCTTCTCGGCGGGCATCGCGCCCGAGACGCCCGAGGCGCGTGTCGTGCAGGACGCCGACCGCCTCGACGCGCTCGGCGCGGTCGGCATCGCGCGCCTCTTCGCGACGGCCGGCGCGATGGGATCGGCGATCATGCACCCCGACGACCCGTTCGCCACCTCCGGCAGGCCGCTCGACGACCGCCGCTGGGCCCTCGACCACGTCGAGACGAAGCTCCTGCGCCTGCCCGAAACGATGCAGACGGCCGCGGGACGCGCCGAGGCTGAACGCCGCGCCGAGACGATCCGCCAGTTCGTGCAGGACCTGCGGCGGGAGATCGGAAACTAGGAACTGGCGAATGGGGAAGGGCAGGGCGCGTGCCACCACGCCAGCCAGCCCCCATTTTCCAGTCCCCCGGTCGTCCCCCTGATCCCCTCGGGCTCGTCGGTGCCGGTGCCCTGCTGGCGCTCGCGCCGACTGTGCTCAGCGGGTGGCGCTGGCGGACTTCGACGCCGCGGCTCGGGTCGAGACGAAAACAGACCCCGGACGCCTCGGAGACCCGCTCACGTCCGGTCGGCCAGAATCTCGTCGCGCGTCTCGCGGACGATCTCGCGCAGATCGTCGTCGTCGTCCTCCGTCAGCGCCGCCTCGGCCGCGTCGACGGCGGCGAGCGCGTCGTCCAGGCGGCCCAATTTGCGGAGGGCGTCGGCGAGGTTGTTGAGCACGCCGGCGTCGGCCGGGGCGAGCGTGCGGGCGCGGTCGAGGTCGTCCGTCGCGGCGTCGCCGTGGTGCGTGCGCGCGAGTGCGCGTTCGATGTGGACGTCCGCGCGCTCGGCGTCGAGGTGGGCCGCGTCGTAGCCGAAGGCGGCCAGCGGGCCGTCGTCCGAGACGTGGTGCAGCGAGGCGAGGACGGCGATCGCGGCGTCGAAGTCGGCCAGCGCGCCCGGCAGGTCGTCCGCGCGCGTCGCCGCGCGCGTGGCGAGGACGGTGGCGAGGTCGTAGAGCGCGAGCGCGTCGTAGGCCGACGGGTCGTCCGGCGGGTGCGCCTCGAGCAGGACGATTCCGTTGTCCTCGACGGCGGCGTCGCCGAGCGCGCCCACGTCGGAGGCGGCGGCCCACACGGCGCCGTCGAGGAGGTGGAGGGCCTCGGCGGGCGGCAGGTCGGCGGCCTCCTCGGCCATGCCGATCGGGTCGAAGCGGTCCGGCGCGTCGTCGGGCAGCGAGAACGTGGCGGTGGTCCCGCCCGGAAGCGGCATGTCGAGCGTCATCGGGGCGGGGGAGGTGAGGGCATCGGCCATCGGGGAACTACAGGAGAGAGAGAAAGACGGTTGCTTCCATCCTCTGCACTCCGCATTTCCCCCATACCCGTTGCTCCGCCGATTGGGAGAGTCGGTCTTACTGCTCGCGGCCGCCGCGGCTCGGCGGGCGCCGCGTCTGGATCGTCGTCCGCGTGCTGCTCGTCGGGAGCTGGTACTCGGCCGGGACGAGGTCCGAGAGGCGCTCGAAGGCGAGGTAGCCGCTCGCCGAGATGCCGTCCGGGTCCTCGGGGTTGCCCGAGGCGTCGATCGTCTGCTGCGGCTTGGTCGAGATGAGGTCCGACTCCTGGAACGGGTTGACGGCCGAGCGGCCGCCGCGGAACCACTCCGAGCGGAGGTACGCCGGCACCTCGGGCTCGCCGTCGAAGCGGACGTTGATGGCGCTGCCGTTGAAGAGGACGTTGTAGAAGCCCGACGAGTCGGGCGGCGTCACGAGCGACCGCGCCGGGACCTCGCGGCCGGCGTACTCGGCGAGCTGCTGCCCGTCCGGCGTGAGGCGGCGCATGCGGAACGAGAAGCCCTCGTCCTCGGCCGTGCCCGTGCGGAGCGCGCGGAGCAGGTGCCGCAGCGAGCCGCGGTAGGCCTGCGCGCGGGCCGTCTGCCAGCGCTCCGCCTCGGCAGCGTCGGCCGGCTCGAGCTCCTCGAAGCGCTCGTCGCCGTCGTACGACACGCGCGTCGAGGTCGACGAGAAGGTGTGGAGGTCGTAGACGAGGCGGTAGCCCAAGGCGCGGTTCTCGACGACGAGCGGGGCCGCCGCCGTGGCGACGAGCGCGCCGGCGCGCGTACGGAAGTCGAGCACCTGCGGGTTCTTGATCGTCGTCAGCGCGGCGTTCTCGGACTGCCCGACGAGCTCGCGGGTGAACGTCTCGAGGCGCCGCAGCCAGCGCGCGTCCGCGCGGCCCTCCACGACGGCCTCGCCGAGGATGACGGGCGGCAGGCGGAAGGCGAACGGGCCCGCCTCGGCCTGCCCCGCCGCGACGCGGACGTCCTGCGTCTGGGCCGTGAAGCCGATGAGCGTCGCGACGAGGCGATACGCGCCGGGCTGGACGCCCGTGAGCCGGAAGCGGCCGTCGTCGTCCGTCTGGACGCCGCGCGTGGTGCCGGATAGGTAGACGGTGGCGCCGGGCAGCGTCTCGCCGTCCGTGTCGGTGACGGTCCCGACGAGCGTCGTCTGGGCGGCGGCGGGGAGCGCGACGAGCAGCAGCGCAGCGGCGGCGGCGAGGCGCCGGAAGGCAGGAGCGGGCATGAGGTGCGGTGTGGGTCGGGCGTCTAACGCACGACGGGCGCGCCTCGGTGCCGGCGCCGAGGCGTTCGCGGGAGCCTCACGGTTCCGGAGGGCGTGGAAAATGGAAACTGACGACTCGAAACGGCCTGCCACTCTGTACAGCGCGTCGCTCTGGACGCGGCGCGCTCGGCGAGCGCGCCCTACCGGCACGGCGCCCACGGTAGGGGCGGCTCGCCGAGCCGTCCGCCAGCCGAGCGAGGCGCCTCGACGTGCTCCACCGCATCGCGCACAGCTACTCTCCTCCCTTTCCCCCTCCACCCTCACGCCGGCTCGAGGGCACGGCGCCTCGAGAAGAGGCGCTGCTGGCGGGCGACCTCGGCCGCGAGCGGCTCGAAGACGGGGCGCTCGCCTGCGGCGTTGGGATAGCCGAGGAGGCCATTGGGGCAGTGGCGGTCGTCGTCCCAGCCGGGGTGGTTCGCGATCGGGTACCAGCAGACGCCCTCGACGGGCACGCCGGCGCGCATCGCCGCACGCACCTCGCGCCCGACGCGCGCCATCCACGCGGGGCGGCTCGTGTGCTCGGCCCCGGTCTCCGAGATCACGAGCGGACGGCCGTAGCGCTCCCAGACCTCGGCGAGCATCGCGCGCAGCGGCCGGTAGCGGCGGTCGGTGGGCGAGATCGGCCCGCCGCAGTGCTCCCACTGGTTCTGCGGGTAGTAGTTGAGGCCGGCGAGGTCCAACAGGTCCGGCGCCCCGCCGATCTGCGGCCAGAGCGTGCCCGTGAGGAGGTCGAACGCCTGGAACTGCGCGAGCCGGTAGTCCTCGGCGTCGGCCGCCACGCGGCGCGTCTTCCCGACGACGTTGACGAGCGGCTCGGCCCACACGAGGCGCGCGCGCGGGTCCACGTCGCGGACGGCCCGGGCCGCGGCGACGGCGGCGCGGGCGAGCTGCACCTTGAGCTCGAAGCTGCGGCCGTGCGCGAACGGCGGGAAGAGGGCCGTGTCGCCGCCGGCCCACGCCCAGAACGAGATCTCGTTGACGGGGCACCAGAACGGGACGGCGTCGGTGGCGTCGCGGTGGACCTCGGCCGCGGCGCGGGCGAACGCCGCGAAGCGGTCCACGAACGCGGGCGCCCACACGTCGAGGCCGTCCGGGACGCCGTAGTGGCAGAGGTCCCAGACGGCCTGCGTGCCCGTCTTGCGGGCGGCGCGGAGTTGCGGCAGCCACGACGCCCAGTCGTAGCGCCCGGCGCGCGCCTCGACGAGCGGCCAGCGGAGGCCGTCGCGGACGCTCCGGATGCCATGCGTCTGGAGCGCGCGGTAGTCCTGCGCCGCGAAGCGGTCGTGGCCCGTCGCGGCGAGGACGTCGAGGCGCCGGCCGTCGCGGTGGCGGTGGGCGGAGCACTCGAAGCCGCCCATGAGGAACGACTGGAAGGTCCCGGAATCGGTCATGCGTCAAACGCTCAGTGCTGCGGCCACTTCTTGTTGAGATGGCTGTCATCCCGGCCCCTGAGCCGGGATCTCCTCGACGGTCGAACAGCGCTCGCTGAACAGACCCGTTCTCGTTCCTGCATCCAGGAGATCCCGGGTCGGAGCCCGGGATGACACGAACTGGGAAGCGTGCCGGGCCGGTCAACAGCGCTTGGTCACAGCACTCAGCGCCGGAGCCGGCCGTTCGTCAGCTCGTCCGCCAGCGGGCCGAGGTCGTAGACGTCGCGGAGCGCCTCGACGATGAAGCGCGCGTCGACCATGACGTTGCGGCCGCGCTCGGGCGCGTAGAGGTAGTCGCGGACGAGGCCCTCGATGGAGCGGTCGAAGTTGAGGCCGACAAGCTCGAGGCGGCGGTTGACGACCGGCGAGCCCGAGTTGCCGCCGATGGTGTCGGAGGTCGACGTGAAGTTGACGGGCGTCGTGAGGTCCAGCTTGGGCTCCGCGGCGATCCAGCGCTGCGGGAGCTGCCAGTCGCAGGCCGGCTGGCCGTCGGGGCCGGTGACGGCCGGCGCGCCGGCGCCGGCGACGCAGAAGCTGCGGTAGCGGTCGAAGACGCCGAAGAGCGTCGTCACGGGCGGCGCCTCGGTCCCGTTGTAGCTGTAGCCCTTCACGAGGCCGTCGGTGAAGCGGAGCGAGAACGTGGCGTCCGGCGGGACGGACGCGCCGAACGTCGCGAAGCGCGTCCGGCCGAGCTGGCGGCGGACCTCGTCCTCGCGCTCCCCGAGGCTCGCCGTGCGCTCCTGGTAGCCCTGGAGGTCCGGCAGGATGCGGGCGACGAGCGCGACGGCGGGGTCGTCGGCCGGCGCGCCGGGCGCCGTGCCGGCGTTTGCGACGGGCGACGAGGCGAGGAGGCGGTCGGCGATCTGCGCCGGCGTGTCGCCGGTCTGGAAGATCTTCGGCATGTCGTCCGCCGGGCCGTTCGCGGACTGGAAGTAGGCCTGCAGCTGGGCGAGCTCGGCCGTGAGGTAGGCCTTCTCGAGCGGGCCGGGCGGCGTCACGACGGCCGCCGCCTCGGCGGAGCGGCCCGAGGCGACGAGGAGCGCGCGGCGCAGCGCCGCCGAGCCGTAGCGGCGGTTGAAGAGCGTCGAGAAGGCCGTCGCCTGGCGGGCGTCGCGGCGGCGCTCGGTCTGGAGCGCAGCCTGCTGGTCGATGAGGCGGGCCGCCTCGGGGCTGGCGGCGCGGAAGGCGCGCTCGGCCGCGGCGCGGCGGGCGATCACGACGGGGTCCCGGAGCCCGCGCAGGCGGCCGTGGTACGCCTTCTGGCTGTTGCGGAGGCCCTGGATCTGCGACCGCACGGCGTCCGGGTTCTCGGCCGTGCCCGTGTTGAGGTACGCGAGCAGCGCGGCGACGCGGCTGTCGATGAACGACGCCGTGGCCGGCAGCTCGACGTCCCGCAGCGACTCGAGCTCGGAGACCGTCAGCCCGCGGCTCGTCGAGCCCGGGTTGCCGACGACGAACACGAGGCTGTCCGCCGCGACGCCCCCGGCCGAGAGGGGGAAGTAGCTGGGCGATGCGAGCGGCCGGCCGTCGTCGCCGTAGACGCGGAAGAAGGCGAAGTCGGCGGCGTAGCGCGGGTACGTGAAGTTGTCGTAGTCGCCGCCGAAGGAGCCGAGACGCAGCTCGGGCGCCATCACGAGGCGCACGTCGCGGTAGCGGCGGAAGGTGTACGCCGAGTAGCGGCCGCCGTCGTACAGCGCGACGACCTGGACGACGAACCGCGCCGCGTCCTCGTCCGTGTTCGTCTCGCCCTGGGCGGCGAGCAGGCGCGCCTTGACGCTGGCCGTCGCGGCCTCGAGGGCAGTCTGCCGCGCCTCGGGCGTCGTCGTGGCATCGACGGCCGCGGCGA
This sequence comes from Rhodothermales bacterium, assembly GCA_038243565.1. Taxonomy (GTDB): domain Bacteria; phylum Bacteroidota; class Rhodothermia; order Rhodothermales; family Rubricoccaceae; genus DASVSE01. Next base: position 11,054 of record JBBSQZ010000086.1, read on the forward strand.
TCTCCTGCGTGACGTCCTCGATGGCGACGGCCTGGTCCATCGTCATGCCGGGCGCGGCGCGCTCGTCGGCGAGGCGCCGCGCGGCGAAGCCGTTGTCGAGGAGGTTCTCGCCGCCGCGGTCCACGGCGACGACCGAGCCCTCGGCGCAGTGGTGGTTCGTCGCGACGAGGCCGTGGGGCGAGACGAAGCTGGCCGAGCAGCCGGGCATCCGGAGGCTCGCGAGGCGCGCGCGGTCGTACCACGCGGCGTCGGGGCGGAAGCCGTAGGTCGCGGCGAGGTAGGCCGTCGGCGGCTCCTCGAAGAGCCACATCTTGCCGCCGTCGAGCGGGCGGGCGGTGACGGTGTCGAGGGCGGCCGTCTGGGCGAGGGCCGGGTCGGTGCAGAGCACGGCGAGCACGGCGGCGGCGGCGAGGCGGGGGAAGCGGGTCATCTGGCGAGGGGCAGAAGCGGAACGGGCGGGCGGCGCGGGGCGCTCGCGCCCAAGCTAGCACGGCCAACGGCCGGCCATCGGGATCGGTTCAGCAGCCGGCCGCGGTGCGCGAACCCGACACTCTTGCCGGCTGCAAATTCCTCCCTACGCTGAGCGCAGATCGGCGCGGCGATTGTACGTTGCCTGCTCCACCGGATCTCTGACGCCCGATGTACGCCCTTCTCTACCGCTCGTCGGCGACGTGCACGTTCGACTCCGACGCAGAGCGCTGCGTCGCTGAGGCGGCACGCGAGCGCAACGACCTCTGGAATCTCTCGGCGCTCCTCCTCCACGGCCCCTGCCACGACGGCCGCGCCGGCTTCGCGCAGTGGATCGAGGGCGAGCGCGAGGCGGTCGAGG
>JBBSQZ010000087.1:0-11878 GCA_038243565.1 Rhodothermales bacterium
GCGCGAGCGCGAGCGAGATGAGAAGGACGGGTAGGAAGCGGGTCATCGGGCGGCGGGAAGGGTGCACCTGCTCAACCGAGATTTCCGGACGCGGCGGGTCACGCGGCCGCACGAATTCGTCCGGGCGCCGAGCGCGCCTCGGCCTAGCTTGCCGCGCATCGCCCTCCGCCGACATGCTGCGCCTCGCCCTCCTGCTCGCCTCGGCGGGCCTCGCCGCCTGCGCCGGGCCGGGCCTGCCTGCCGCCGAGACGCTCCCGGCCGAGCTCTCCACGGTCGGGACGGCCCGCTTCCTCGACGCCCGCGCCGTCGCCGCGGACGCCTCGGGGCGCCTCTACGTCGTCGACGCCGGCGCTGCGCAGGTCGTCGTGTTCGCGCCGGACGGCCGGGCCGAGGCGGTCTTCGGCGGGCCAGGCACGGCCGACGAGTCGCTCGCGGAGCCCGTCGCCGTGGACCCGACCAACGGGCAGGCCGTCTACGTCGCCGACGCCACGACGGGCCGCGTCGTCCGCTTTACGGAGGCGCGGCGCGCCGCCGAGGCGATCCCGATCCCCGCCACCGTCGCCGTCGGCGACGCGCTGGCGACGCGCCGCGACGCCGCCCGCGGGCGCCCCGTCGGCGTCGCCGCCGTGCCGGGCAGCCTCCTCATCGTCGCCGAGGCGCGCCGCGGCGTCCTGCTCGCCATCGACGCCGGCCGCCGCGTCGAGCGGACGCTCGGCGGGCCGGGCGACGACCCCCTCGGCACGCCCGTGTCGCTCGCCGCCGCCGACCGCGGCAACCTCGTCGTCCTCACCGAAGGCGGCCGCGTCCGCACGCTCGACGCCTTCGGCGCCGGCGGGTCGGACCTCGACGCGGCGGGCATCGGCACGCCGCGCAGCGTCAGCATCTCGGGCGCGCTCACGCTCGTCGCCGGCGACACGGGCGTCGCGGTCTTCCGAAGCGGGGCGCGCGTCTCGACCGTCGCCTCGCCCGTCCCGCTCGTCGGCGCCACGGTGGCGAACGGGCGGCTGTGGGGGCTGGAGCGGTATGCGCTCGTGGACTTGGGGGAGTTTGAAGTTTGAAGTTTGGAGAGGGCGAGGCGTCGCGCTGGGATGAGGCATTCTCTTCAAACTTCAAACTGCGGGGCCACGCACTTTCGACTCGCGCAGCGCCCGTTCCCTCTCCAAACTCCCGTCTTTCCCTCCGTGCCCGTGGGGCGATGCCCGCGCCTGCTCCTCGTCCTCGTGGCGCTCCTCGCCGGGGCGTCGGCGTCCGCGCAGACCGGGCTCGGCGGCGAGCGCGACACGGTCGCCGTGGCGCCGGGGCAGACGGCCGTGCGCCTGCCGCCGGGCGTCGTGCCCGGCTCGCTCGGCGTCGAGGCGCTCCGCGGCGGCGCCTTCGAGGCGCTCGGTCCGGACGCCTTCTCCGTCGACGATGCGGCCAGCGTTCTGCGCCTCGCGGCGGCGGCGGACTCGGTCGTCGTGCTGCGCCTCGCGTACCGGCGCCTCGCGGCGCTGCCTCCGGCCGAGCGGCCGCTGCCGCGCCTCGACTCGCTGCTCGCGCGCGAGGCCCGCGCCCGTGCCGGGTCGGGCCGCGACTCGACGCGCGCCGGTCTGGCCGGGCCGGCGTTCTCCGCGGCCGGGCTGCGGACGAGCGGGTCCGTCACGCGCGGCGTCGTCGCGGGGACGGCGCGCGACGTGTCCGTCACGTCCGGCCTGCGCCTTGACGTGTCCGGCGAGGTCGCCCCGGGCGTCCGCCTCCGGGCGGCCCTCACCGACGAGAACACGCCGATCCTGCCCGAGGGCACCACGACGCAGCTGTCAGACCTCGACCGCGTGTTCGTCGAGGTCGAGTCGCGGCGCGTGCGCGTGCGCCTCGGCGACGTGGACCTCGCGCTGCGCGGGACGACGTTCGCGCCGATCGCGCGGCAGGTGCAGGGCGCGCTCGCCGAGGCCGAGATCCCCGCGCTCGGCTTCCTCGCCGGCGGCCGCGTCGTCGGCAGCGCGAGCGCGACGCGCGGGACGTACCGCAGCCAGGACCTCGTGGCGGTCGAGGGCGTGCAGGGGCCGTACCGCGTCCAGGGCCTCAACGGCGAGACGTTCGTCGTCGTCGTGCCGGGCTCCGAGCGCGTGACGCTCGACGGGCGGGCGCTCGTCCGAGGCGAGTCCGCGGACTACACGATCGACTACGCGACGGGCGAGATCACGTTCACGCCGGCCCACCTCATCACCGCCGAACGGCGCATCACGGTAGACTTCGAGTACACGACCGGCGGCTTCACGCGCACGCTCACCGCGTTGGGCGCCGACGTGCGTCTCTGGCCGGACGCCGCCGGTCGCGCCCGCGCGCGCCTCGGCGTGCGCCGCATCGCCGAGGGTGACGCCGCCTCGTTCGCGACGGACCTCGGCCTGTCGCCCGACGACCTCGCGGCCATCGCCGCGGCCGGCCCCACCGACGTCCTCGTGCCCGCCGAGACGCGCGTCCCGTTCGATCCGGAAAGCCCGTTCGTGCTCTACGTGCACCGCGACACGCTCGTGAACGGGCAGGCCGTCCGCATCTTTGTCCCGGCGACGGCGGCTGACGCGGCTGCGGGCGCCGAGATCTTCCGCGTCCGCTTCTCGCGCGTCGCCGCGGGGCAGGGCGACTACCGCCGCTCGGGGCAGGCCCGCAACGGCATCCTGTACGAGTACGTCGGGCCTAGAAACGGTGACGCCATCGCCTTCCGCCGCCTCCCGCGCCCGTCCGCGCGCTCACTCCTCGACGTCTCCGGCGCCGTCGAGCCCATCCCGGGCCTCGAGTTTTTCGGCGAGCTGGCACGGTCTGTGGACGACGTGAACACGCTGTCGAGCACGGCGGCGCGCGGCGCGCTGGCCTCCGAGGCCGGGGCGCGCCTGACGCCGCGGCGCCTGGGCGCCGGGACCGTCACGGCCGAGATCGTGCGGCGTGCGCGCGGCGACGACTTCCGGACGCTGGACCGCGTGCGCGACGTCGAGTTCAACCGCCGCTGGAACCTCGCCCGCGCCGGCACCCCCTTCGGCTCGGTCCTCGACTCGCTCGGCGAGGACGTGGCCGAGGGCTTCGTCGCGTGGTCTGCAGAGGAGCGCGCCGCGGTCCGCGTCGAGGGTGGGCGGCTCACGATCGCCGGCTTCCGGTCGGACCGCGTGGGCGCCGCCGTCTCGCTCGGGACCGTCGGCGGAGTCGCGCCCGGCGGCCTCCCGTGGCTCGACGCCCGCGTCGACGTGGCCCGGACCGGCGGCTCGGGGCCGCTGGCCGACACGCTCGGCGCGGGGACGTTCTTCCGGCAGCACGCGCTCGTCGGCCGCCGCGTCGGCGCGTTCGTGCCGAGCCTCGGCTTCGATGCGGAGCACCGGTCTCAGGACCGCGCCTCGGGGCTGGGGCCGGACAGCGGCACGTACGCCGCGGGCAGCGCGCTGAACGGTAGCTACGCGTTCGTCGCCCTCCGCCCCGGCGTCGCCTTTACAGCCCGCGCCGTGACGGCGGATGCGAGCGTCGAGGTGCGGACGGAGCGCGAGCCGCTCGGCCCGCCCGGCTCCGTCGGGCCGCTCCAGCCGTCGGCGCAGGCCGTCACCGCCGAGGCGAACGTCGCCGTGCGGTCGCGCGGGAGCACGTCCGGCGCCCTCCGCCTCGCCGCGCGGCGCAAGCGCGTCGACGACGCGTTCCGCCTCATCGGGCGCGAAGACGCCGAGTCGGTCGCCCTCCGCCTCACCGCCCGAACGGCCCCGTTCCGCCGCGCCATCGACGTGCAGACGACGTACGAGGCGCTCACCGAGCGGACGCCGGTCCTGCAGGAGACGTACATCCTCGTCGGGCCGGACCTCGGGCAGTTCGTCTGGCGCGACGGGCAGGGCGAGCCGCGCCCCGGCGAGCCCGACGGCGTGGCGCAGGTCGACGAGTTCTTCCCCGAGACGACGGGCCTCGAGGGGACGTACGTCCGCGCGTTCGTCCCCGGCGAGGCGCTCTTCCCGACCGTCGGCGTCGGCGCAACCCTGCGCCTCGGCATCGACCCAGGGCGCCTCGTGGGCAGCGGGAGCACGGGCGTGCTCCCGACCGTGCTCCGCAGCGTCGCCCTTCGCACCGTCCTCGACGTGCGCGAGCAAACGCGGGAAACGAACGTGCTGAGCGTGCTCCTGCTGAACCCGTCCGTGCTCCAGCAGCGCGTCGGGTCCGGCCCGGACAGCTCGGGCACGCTCTCGGGGCGCTTCCGCGCCGAGCAGGAGATCACGGTCTTCCCCGGGAGCACCGTCCGCGGCGGGCGCATCGCCGTGGACCACCTCACGACGACGACGGCGCTCGCGGCGGGCTTCGAGACGCGCCTCGTGCAGTCGGCACGGGCTGAGGCGTACGGCCGCCTCGCGCCGCGCCTGACGGCGCGCATCGAGACCGTCGCCGACCGGCGGCGCACGCTCTCCGAGTCGTTCGCCAGCCGGCGCTTCGACCTCCGCGGCGTGCAGGCCGAGCCGCGCCTGGTGTGGACGCCCCGCGACGCGCTCGCGCTCACGCTCTCCGCCGTCGTCGCATCTCGGACCGACGCGCTCGCGCCGGCGTCGCGGCCGTCGGGCGCCTTCATCGTCCGCGTGCCGGCCGAGGCGCGGGTCACGCTCGCCGGCCGCCTCTCGCTCGCGGCGCGCGCCGAGGTCGCCTCGGTCCGCCTGCGCGGCGACGGCGGCACGGGCCTCGCCCTGTTCGAGCTGACCGACGGCCGCGGCCCCGGCGTCTCGGCCCTCTGGGGCGCCACGGCGCAGATCGGCCTGACGGAGCGCCTCCGCGGAACGATCGTCTACGACGCCCGCGCCCCGTCCGGCGCGCCCGTCGTGCAAACCGTGCGGGTCCAGCTCTCAGCCGTCTTTTGAGGGGAAAGGGTTCGAGGGTGGAAGGGTGGAAGGGGAAGATCCAGTCTCGTGCGTCCGCGTAGGTTCAACTTGCGGCATTTCCCCTTCCACCTTTCCACCCCTTCCACCCTCCCGTGCAGCTCTTCAACTTCCTCTCCGGCGCCAAGCCGCCGCTCATCACGCAGAGCCTCGACCGCCTCGCCGAGATGCTCGACACGGCCGGGACGATGTTCGCCGCGGCGACGGGCGCGCTGCTCGACAACGAACCGCTCGAGCTCGACCTCTCCGCCCTAGATGAGTCCATCAACGCGGCCGAGCGGGACATCCGCCGCGCCGTCTCGGAGCACGTCTCCGCAGACCCGCGCGACCAGATGGCGCTCTCGCTCGTCCTCGTCTCGATCGTGCAGGACGCCGAGCGCTGCGGCGACCTCGCCAAAAGCCTCGCCAAAACCGCCGACCTCGCGGCGCACCCGCGCATGGGGCCGCACGTCGAGGCGCTGCGCCCGATCCGCGACCGCGTCCAGGCGACGTTCCCGCGCGTCCGCGCCGCGTTCCTGTCGTCGGACACCGAGGCGGCGCGGGCGGTGATGGAGGAGAACGACGCCACGAAGCGCCTCACCGGCGAGTACCTCCAGCGCCTCGCCGCCGCCGGCGACCTCGAGGCGAACCTCGCGGTCGTGCTCGCCGTCGGCAGCCGCATGATCGGGCGGACGGGCTCGCACCTATCCAACATCATCTCGTCGGTGGCGCTGCCGTTCGACCAGATCCGCCGCTCGCCGACGTGGAACGAGGAGTAAGGTGCTGTCCGCTCGCCTTGCATGTCCCGTCACGTCCGGGGACACCCTTTATCCGCCATGCGCTCGCCACGTGGAGGCAACCCATGGAACAGCGCCGCCTGATTTCGTATCAAGCAAGACAGGCGGGTAGGGCGCGGAGGTCCTCCTGCATTTCTGGTCGCACACCGTCTCCTCCCCAGCATGGCGCCACTCGAAGCGACACCTGCAGAGGCGGGCCGACGACAGGTCGATGTACCCGTCCTCATCGCGGCGCTCGGAAGCAGCGTGCTCGCGATCCCGGGAGCCATCGCGGGTATCGCCCTCGTGTTTGCGATCATCACGTTCGCCGGCGGCGGCCTGGCCTCTCTGGAGGGAGCCGCTGTCCTGGGAGCCATGATCGGACTCCTGATCGTCCCGCTCATCGGCGCGTACCTCCTCATGGGGTACTGGACGGCCGTCCGCCGAGACGCCCCCATGCGCCATCCTCAGCGGTTCTGGTGGCTTTCGGCCGCTTACAATGCCGTTGGAGTGTTCGCCGCATTCAGCGACGAGCTCCCAACCTTCGTGGGCCAGGCCGGACATCTATCCGCGCCCATCCTGGCGGGCTGGGCGGTGTTCATGGTGTGGGTCGGGGCCACGCGTGCCGCAGCGAGCGAGGTGCCCGTGTAGGCGGCGCGCGGCCCAGCATGCTGCCGGGCCGCGCTCATGACTGGGCTAGACCTCCTCGATCGTGACCGAGTCCATCGTGTCGCCCTGCTTGATCGCGTCCACGACGTCCATGCCCTCCGTGACCTCGCCGAAGACGGTATGGCGGCCGTTGAGGTGCGGCTGCGGGCCGTGCGTGATGAAGAACTGCGAGCCGTTCGTGTTCGGGCCGGAGTTGGCCATCGAGATCACGCCGCGCTCGTGCTTGAGCGGGTTGCCCTGCGTCTCGTCCTCGAAGGTGTAGCCCGGGCCGCCCATGCCGGTGCCGGTCGGGTCGCCGCCCTGGACCATGAAGTTGGGGATGACGCGGTGGAAGACCAGGCCGTCGTAGAAGCCGTCGCGGGCGAGGGTGACGAAGTTGTTGACCGTCTTGGGCGCGTGCTCGGGGTGCATGTCCAGCGTGATCGTGCCGCGCGGCGTCGTGATCGTGGCGCGGTACGTCTTGTCGGTGTCGATCTGCACGGCGGGCTGAGTTTTGTAGTCCATCGGAGGAGCGGGTTGGAGAGAGGGGCGGGATTTTCCCGATGCGGTGGAAGGCGGGCCGGGGCCGTGCGGTTCCGTGAAGGCGGAAGGATTGGTCGAGCGCTTTGCAGAGTTTCGCCCCTACGCCTAATACTGGTTTGTCGCGGTCCTACAAACATGTCATCCCGGACTTGATCCGGGATCTGCCTTTCGCGCTTCCTCATGGGATGCAGAACGAAAAGGCGGATCCCGGGTCGGGGCCCGGGAGGACACAGTAGGGAGGTGCATGGTAGATTCGCGCTTCGCGCTTCGCCCCGTCACGCCTCGACCGGGGCGCCGTCTCGGAACTGGCGGGCGGCGAGGCTCGCGTAGAGGCCGCCTCGCGCGACGAGCGCCTCGTGGGTGCCCGTCTCCACGACACGGCCCGCGTCGAGGACCACGATCCGGTCCGCGTCGCGGACCGTTGCGAGGCGGTGGGCGACGACGACGGTCGTCCGGCCGCGCATCAGGACGGACAGGGCCTCCTGGACGGCCGCCTCGGACGCGCTGTCGAGCGCCGACGTCGCCTCGTCGAGGACGAGGACGGGGGCATCTTTGAGGAGCGCGCGGGCGATGGCGACGCGCTGGCGCTGGCCGCCGGAGAGCTTCACGCCGCGCTCGCCGACGGGCGTCGCGTAGCCGTCCGGGAAGGCCGCGATGAAGTCGTGGGCGTAGGCCGCGCGCGCCGCCGCCTCGACCTCGGCGTCCGTCGCCTCGGGGCGGCCGTAGCGGATGTTGTCCGCGAGGCTCGCGCCGAAGAGCTGCACGTCCTGCGCCACCACGGCGACGGCGTGGCGGACGCTCTCGACCGTCAGCGTCTGCAGGTCGTGGCCGTCGAGCGCGACGGTTCCTGAATCCGGGTCGTAGAAGCGGGGGAGGAGGGCGAGCAGCGTCGTCTTGCCCGCGCCCGACGGGCCGACGAGCGCGACCGTCTCGCCCGGGTCGACGCGGAACGACACATCGTAGAGAACGGGCGGTGAGGTGCCGCCGTCGAGCGTCTCGGTCCCGTAGCCGAACGAGATGCCCTCGAAGGCGACGGCGCCGCGGACGGGTGTCGGCAGTTCGATCGCGCCGGGTGCATCGGCGATCTCGGGGGTCGTGTCGAGCAACTCGAAGAGGCGCTCCGACGCGCCCGCGGCCGTGTTGAACGACGTGTAGAGCCGCGACGCGCCGCCGACCGACCGCGCGATGTTGAGCGCGTAGACGATGAACGCGACGAGGTCGCCCGCGGTGAGGCGCCCGGCGAGAACCTCGCGGCCGCCGAGCCAGAAGATGCCCACGAGGCTCGTCAGGAACAGGAACGCGACGACGTTCCAGAAGATGGCCGTGACGACGCTGCGCTTGCGCGCCGCCTCGAAGAGCGCCTCGACGGCCGCGCGGTAGCGGCTCACCTCGACCGCCTCGGCCGTGAACGCCTGCACGACGCGGACCGCGCCGATGGCCTCCTCGGCGACGGCCGTCGTCTCGGCGAGGTGGTCCTGGATCTCGCGCGACAGCTTCCGCACGACGACGCCGACGTAGCGCGCCGCGAGCGCGACGGGCGGCACGACGATGGCGACGCCGATCGCGAGGCGCCAGTTCAGCGTCACCATCAGCACGGCCGAGCCGACGAGCGTGAGGCTCAGCGTGAGCACCTGCTGCAAGTCGTCCGTGACGGCCGTCTGGACCTTCGAGACGTCGTTGGTGAGGCGGCTGGTGATCTCGCCGGTCCGCGTCTCGGCGAAGAAGCGCAGCCCGAGGCGGTGCAGGTGCGCGTAGAGGCGCGTCCGGAGGTCCGCCACGACGCGCTCGCCGGTCCAGTCGAGGAGGTAGCCGCCGGCGGCGCCGAGGACGGCCTGGAGCGCGAACAGGCCGAGCAGGCCGCCCGCGAGGCGGTTCAGCAGCGTCGCGTCGGCGTCGGTGAAGACGGAATCCAGGAGCCCTTTGAGGCCGAGCGGGACGACGAGGCTGACGGCCGTCGCGACCATCAGCAGGCCGATGGACACGCCGAGGCGCGCGCGGTACGGCCGGGCGAGCGCGGCGAAGCGGCGGAGCGTCACGCCGAGCGGGGCGCGAGTCCGGGGGACGGTCGATTCGGTTTGCATCGGGGCGGAACGCGCCGTCCGCGCGCCGGGGTTCAGGGGGACGGCGCAGGTGGAGCCCGGCATAAATCCCGTAGAGACGCGCCGGTGGCGCGTCTCCGACCGACCGCGGCGCCTCGGCCGTGCCATCGCGGAACGGCCCCCCGTTGCTGCGCAACCGGCCCCGCTGGGGGCGGTCGGGATGCGCCTGTGGGGACGGTGCGATTTTGCGGGCCGCCCGCCCCGTCCGAATGCTTGCCGTCACGCTTCCGTTTCTGAACGAGCTCGTCGCGCTGCTCGTCGCGAGCGTCGCCATCGCGTACGTCTGCATCCGGCTGCGCCTCGTGCCGATCGCGGGCTTCCTCATCGCCGGCGTGGCCATCGGGCCGAACGCGCTCGGCATCGTCTCGGACCAGACGCTCGTAGACATGCTGGCCGAGATCGGCGTGATCCTGCTGCTCTTTACCATCGGCGTCGAGTTCTCGCTGGGGCACCTCGCGCGGCTGAAGCGCGCGATCCTCGTCGGCGGCGGCGTGCAGGTCGGCCTCACGATCGCGCTCGTGGCGGGCGGGCTGTCGCTCGTCGGGACGCCGTGGGCGACGGGCGTCTACACCGGCTTCCTCGTCGCGCTGAGCAGCACGGCCATCGTGCTCGGGCTGCTCGGCGAGCGCGCCGAGACGGACACGCCCGCGGGGCGCCTCGCCGTCGCCGTCCTCGTCTTCCAGGACCTCGCCATCGTCGCGATGGTGCTCGTCGTGCCGATCCTCGCGGGGCAGGGCGGGACGCCGGTCGAGATCGGGCTCGTCTTCCTCAAGGCCGCCCTGCTGATTGCGGCCGTGCTCGTGCTCGCGCGCCGTGGCGTGCCGTGGATCCTCGAGCGCGTCGCTCAGACACGCCGCCAGGAGATCTTCCTGCTGACGGTCGTCGCAATCTGCTTCGGGACCGCTGCGCTGTCCAGCCTCGCCGGCGTGAGCCTCGCCCTCGGCGCCTTCCTCGCCGGCCTCGTCGTGTCGGAGAGCCGCTACTCCGAGCAGGCGTTGTCGGACGTGCTGCCTTTGCGGACGCTCTTCAACGCCGTCTTCTTCGTCTCCGTCGGGATGCTGCTCGACGTGCGCTTCCTCGTCGAGCACCCGGGCCTCGTCGCCGTCGCAGCCGTCGCCGTCGTCGTGGTGAAGGCCGTGACGGGGACGCTCGGCGTCGTCGTCGTCGGCTATCCCGTGCGGATCGCCGCGGCGGTCGGGCTGGCGCTGGCGCAGATCGGCGAGTTCTCGTTCGTCCTCGAGCGCGCCGGGCGCGCCGTCGGCCTGTCGCCGGCCGGGCTCGGGCCCATCGGCGAGCAGGCGTTCATCGCGTCGACGGTCCTGCTGATGCTCCTCACGCCGGCTCTTCTCAGCGCCGGCCCGCGCCTCGGAATCGCCCTCGCCCGGACGCCCCTGCGCAGCCTCGGCCGCGAGCCCGACGCGCCGACGCCGGTCGAGGCGGACCTCGAGGACCACGTCGTCGTCGTCGGCTACGGGCCAGCGGGGCGGCACCTCGTGCGCGTGCTCCGCGAGACCGGCATCCCGTTCGTCGTCGTCGAGATGAACCCCGCGACGGTCGACGAACTCGCCGGGCAGGGCATGCGCGCGATCTACGGCGACGCGACGCGCCCGCACATCCTCGAGGTCGCGGGCATCGAGCGCGCCAAGCTCGCCGCCGTCGTCGTGAACGACGCCGCCGCCGCGGCGCGGACGGTCACGCAGGCGCGCTACGCCAACCCGACGCTCCAGATCGTCGCCCGCGTCCGCTTCCTCCACGACGTCGAGGCGCTGACGGACGCCGGGGCGGACATCGTGGTGCCGGAGGAACTCGAGACGACGGTCCGCATCTTCTCGCACGTCCTCGGGGCGTACATGATCGCGCCGGACGAGATCGAGCGGCAGGTGCGCGTGCTCCGCTCGGAGGACTACGGCGTGCTGCGGGGCTCGATCCAGGAGGCGCACCTGATGGTGCTCCAGGGCCTGGACGAGGACGGGATGCACACGCGCGCCGTCGCCGTCCGCCCCGGCGCGCCGGCCGCGGGGCAGACGCTCGAGGCGCTCGCGCTGCGCCGCGACCACGAGATCACGGTCCTGGCCGTCCGCCGCGGCGCCGCCACGACGGCGAGCCCGGACGGGCGGTTCACGGTCGAGGCCGGCGACCGGCTCGTGCTCGTCGGCACGGCGGACCGCTTCGCCGCGGCGGCGCACTTCTTCCGGACGCCGGCGCCGTGAGTCTCGTCTCGGAACACCGTGGCGCCTTGGAAGCGGTAGGCCGTACGTTCTGCTCGGTCACAGCCTGTTGCACGATGCCAGAAATCATCTTTCTCGTCTCCGAGTCGGCAGAAGGCGGGTTTGAGGCGCGCGCGCTCGGCTACTCCATTTTCACCGAGGCGGACACCGCTGCCGATCTACGCGAGCAGGTGCGAGACGCCGTTGGCGTTCATTTCGACGCGTCGGAGCGGCCGAGCATGATCCGCCTGCACTTCGTCCGCGAGGAGGTCATCGCGGCGTGAGAACGCCGCGCGACCTCGACGGAGCGACGCTCGTCCGGCGCCTGCGTGCGCTCGGGTACGAGGCGACGCGTCAGAGTGGGAGCCATGTTCGCCTCACCCGCGCATCGGACTCTGGCGATCACCACGTCACGATCCCGCTCCACAGTCCGCTTCGCGTCGGCACGCTCAGCGCGATTCTGAGCGACATCGCGGAGCACCTCGGCACGACGAGGGGCGAGGTGCTCCGCCAGATCTCGTGACGCGCCGGCGCTTGGAAGCGGTAGCGCTCACCAAGGCGCCCATGCCGTACGCTCAGGCCGTCCAGATCCCCGACCGCCATGCCGCTCGCACGCCCGGCCTCCGTTCAGCCGCTCCCCGGCTTCCGCCTCGCGCTCCGCTTCGAGGATGGAACCGAAGGTGTCGTCGACCTTTCGGACCTCGCCGGCCGCGGCGTCTTTGCGGCGTGGGACGCGCCGGGCGCGTTCGAAGCCGTCGCCA
>JBBSQZ010000088.1:0-11820 GCA_038243565.1 Rhodothermales bacterium
AAGTTCTGCTGCACGGTGTCCTTCAAGAACTCCCGCGCCGGGCCGTGCGTCGCCGAGTAGATGGCCGTCAGGCCGACGCAGACGAGCGCGATCCAGATGAGGATCGTGAACCAGTCGAGGTTCTTGTACCAGGGGCGCATGAGGGCGGGGAAGGCAGAGGGCGAGTCTACGAACGCGCGTCCGGGGCGCCGCCGTGCGCCTCGGCGCCGTCTTCGCCGGCGAGCGCGGCGTCGCGGACGGCCAGGAGGTGCGCGCGCGCCTCGGCGACCCCGGCCGGCAGATCGTCGGCGAAGAGGGCGTCTGTTATGGCGCCGGCGGCGGCGCGGCCCGGCCCACGGAGCGCGGGGACGATCTCGAGGAAGAGGGCGCCGCGGCGCCGCGCCTCGTCCAGCCGCTCGTTGACGAACGCCTCGGCCGCGGCGGCCTCGTTCGGGATCGCGCCGTCGAGGATCGCCTCGCGGACCCACTGCTTGAGCATCCCGACGGCGACGCCCTCGCCCGTGCCGAGCAGCGCCATGATGCGCTCGCCCGAGACCGGCGGCTGCCAGTTGCGGAGGCCGTCGCGCTGTTCCACCTCCGCCATCCGCGCCTCGACGCGGTCGTAGCCGGCGAGGTACGTCCGCGAGCGGCGCGCGTTCTTGCTCGTCACGTCGGCCCGCACGAGCAGCATCAGGTCCTCGACGTCGTCGCCGGCGTCGACGATGAGGCGGCGGACGGCCGAGTCGGTCACGTCGGCGTCGACGAGCGCGGCGGGGCGGTGGTGGAGGCGGACGACCGTCTGCACGAAGTCGAGGGGCTCGCCGAGGGGCAGGCGCAGGCGGCGGAAGACCTCGGGCACGAGGCGCCGGGGCCCGACGTCCTCGTGGCCGTGGAACGTCCAGCCCGTCCCGGTCTCCCAGCGCTTCGTCTCGGCCTTGCCGATGTCGTGCAGCAGGGCGGCCCAGCGGAGCCAGAGGTCGTAGCCCGTAGCCCGCTCGCCCACGCCGACGCCGGCCTGGAGGTGCGCGAGGTTGTCCACGACCTCGAGCGTGTGCCAGAAGTTGTCCTTGTGCGCGCGCCCGCCGACCTCCTCGACGCCCGCGAGGCGCGTGACCTCGGGCAGGACGCGCTCGAGCAGGCCGGTCCGGTACAGCAGCCCCAGCCCGAGCGACGGCACGGGCGCCGCGAGCAGCTTGTTCATCTCGTCCGTGATCCGCTCCGGGCTCACGATGTCGAGGCGCTCGGCGTTGGCCGCCATCGCGGCGACAGCCTCGGGCGCGACCGTGAAGCCGAGCTGAGCGGCGAACCGGGCCGCGCGCATCATCCGCAGCGGGTCGTCGGCGAAGGTGACGGCCGGGCCGAGCGGCGTCCGAAGCGTGCGCGCCGCGAGGTCGGCGAGGCCGCCGAAGTGGTCCACGAGGGCGCCGAAGCGGTCCGGGTGCAGGTCTGCGGCGAGGGCGTTGACGGTGAAGTCGCGGCGGGCGAGGTCGTCGGCCAGCGTGCCGTCCTCGACGATGGGCTTGCGGCTTTCTGCTCTGTAGCTCTCGCGGCGCGCGCCGACGAACTCGACGACGAGCGGCGCGTCGGCGGGCACGCCGAGCGCCTCGAGGCGCTGCGTCGGGACCGTCACGGCGGCCGTCCCGAACGCCTCGTAGACGGCCGGCGCCTTGACGCCGAGCGCCTGCGCCGCGGCGCGCGCGAGCTCGACGCCCGGCCGCACGCGCCCGTCCGGCGCCACCGCGACGACGTCGAGGTCGGTCGTGTCGCGGTTCAGCCGCGCGTCGCGCACGGCCCCGCCGACGGCGTACGCCGCCACGCCGAGGCGCGCAGCCTCGCGGCCGACGAGGCGCAGGACGGGATCGAACGGGAGCGTCACGGGATGCGGGATGCGGGATGCGGGAAGATGGAGCCAGCAGGCGGTGAGCGGTGGGCAGTGGCGGAGAAATCGGGCCGGCCGTCCCGTTGCCGACGCGGAGCGCAGATCTACAGCCCCGGCGGGGGGGGCGGCCGTCCCCCCGCCCTTCAACCCTTCAACCCGCCGCGGCGCGGCGCGGCGCCCGGTACCTTGGCAGGCTCCCACGCCCGCCCGCCTCAGATGTCCGACACGCCTCGCCTCCTCCCCACCGACGCCCCGACGCACGGCCTCCGTACGCACACGTGCGGCGCGCTCCGCGACGGAAACGTCGGCGAGACCGTCACGCTTCAGGGCTGGGTGGACACGCGCCGCGAGGTCGGCGGCGGCCTCATCTTTACGGACTTGCGTGACCGGTACGGCATCACGCAGCTCGTCTTCAGCCCCGAGCTCGACGCCGAGGCGGCCGAGCTCGCGCTCCACATGCGCGCCGAGGACGTGATCTCGGTCCGCGGCGAGGTGCGCCGGAAGGACGCGCCGAACCCGCGCTTCGAGACGGGCGCCGTCGAGGTGTGGGTGGACGACGTGGAGGTGCTCGCCGTGTCGGAGACGCCGCCATTCGTGGTTTCTGAGAGCGACCCGAAGTCGGGCAAGGCGGGCGAGGAGCTTCGGCTCCAGCACCGCACGCTCGATCTGCGCCGGCCGAGCCTCCAGAAGAACCTCGTCCTGCGGCACCGCCTCGCGCAGGCCACGCGCCGCTACTTCGACGCCCACGACTTCATCGAGATCGAGACGCCGGTGCTGATGAAGTCCACGCCCGAGGGCGCGCGCGACTACCTCGTGCCGAGCCGCGTCCACCCGGGCCGCTTCTACGCGCTGCCGCAGTCGCCGCAGACGTACAAGCAGCTGCTGATGGTGGCGGGCATGGACCGCTACGTCCAGATCACGAAGTGCTTCCGCGACGAGGACCTCCGCGCGGACCGCCAGCCGGAGTTCACGCAGATCGACGTCGAGGTCACGTTCGCGACCGAGGAGATGATCTACGGCCTCATCGAGGGGCTGATCGTGCAGCAGTGGAAGGAGACGCGCGGCATCGACATCCCCGCGCCGTTCCCGCGCGTAGCCTACGCGGAGGCGATGCGCCGCTTCGGCTCGGACAAGCCGGACCTCCGCTTCGGCATGGAGATCGCCGACGTGACGGAGGCCGTCGCCGGGTCGGGCTTCGGGCCGTTCGGCACCGGCGCCTCGGTCGTCGCGATCCTCGCGCAGGGCGAGGCCGAGCGCGGCCGCAAGGCGATGGACACGCTCGACAAGGTGACGGTCCGCCAGACGATCGGCGCCGGCGGCCTCTTCTACGCCAAGCTGCCGGCGGACGGAGGCCCGTTCACATCGTCCGTGAAAGAAGAGGCGCTGCCGCGCGTCTCGGTGCAGGCCGTCATCGACGCCGTCGGTGCCGAGGCCGGCGACCTCGTCCTGATCCTCGCCGGCCCCGAGAACAAGATCTTCGGGCAGATGGGCGACCTGCGGCTCCACATGGCGCGCGAGATGGGCCTGATGCCCGAGGGCGCAGATGGGCCGTGGGAATTCCTCTGGGTGACGGACTTTCCGCTGTTCGAGTTCTCGGAAGAGGACGGCCGCTTCTACGCGATGCACCACCCGTTCACGAGCCCGCGCCCCGAGGACGTGCCGCTCCTCGACACGGACCCCGGCGCGGCCCGCGCCCGCGCCTACGACCTCGTCCTGAACGGCTCCGAGGTCGGCGGCGGCTCGGTCCGCATCCACCGGCCGGACGTCCAGCGCCGCATGTTCTCGCTCCTCGGTATTTCAGATGAGGAAGCCGAGGCGCGCTTCGGCTTCCTGCTCGACGCCTTCCGCTACGGCGCCCCGCCGCACGGCGGCATCGCGCTCGGCCTGGACCGCCTCGCGATGCTCCTCACCGGCGCGACGAGCCTCCGCGACGTCATCGCGTTCCCCAAGACGCAGCAGGCAAGCGAGCTCATGTCCGGCGCGCCGGACGTCGTGGACGCGCAGCAGCTCGCGGACCTCCACATCGACACGACGGTCGAGACCCAGGACGTAACGACGACGCGCCCGCTCTCGGCCGACCCGACCTGAGCGTCTGGGCCGTACACTGCGGGGTGTCCTACACCGTCCTCATCTCCAAGCGGGCCGAGCGCGACCTCGAGGCGCTCGCTCCGCCGACTCAGAACCGGCTTCGGTCTCGGATCAGGGCACTCGCGGACGACCCTTTCCCGCCCGGACGCAAAAAGCTGGCCGGGCAGTCCGCCGGAAACTGGCGCATTCGGGTCGGAGATTTCCGCGTCCTCTACACCGTCCAGCAAGAGACCGTGACCATTCTCGTTCTCCGCGTCCGGAACCGGAAAGACGCGTACTGACCCCACATTCTATGCCGACCACGATCAGCGCCGGCTCCCTGCGCCAGCATCTCACGGACACGCTCAACCGGGCACGCACCGAGAACGACCGCATCGTCATTGAGCGAAACGGGCAGCCCGTCGCAGCCATCATATCGGTCGAGGATCTCGAGGCGCTCGAAGCACTCGAAGCACTCGAAGATGCGGACGACGCTCGGGCCGCGGACGAGGCACGCCGCGAAGGTGGCTTCCGCCCGATGGAAGAGGTCTTCCGCGATTTGGATGCGAAGCAGAATGGCTGAGATGATTGGACGGCGAGCGAACGTCGTGATGAAGTTCGGCGGCTCGTCGCTCCGGACGGCCGACCGCATTGCGCACGCCGCCGACCTCGTCGCGGCGCAGGCCCGGGCAGGCGCTCCGCCCACGGTCGTCGTCTCGGCGATGGGCGGCGTGACGGACACGCTGCTCGCACTCGTCGCCTCGGCCGCCGAGGAGCGCCTCGACGCCGAGGCGCTCGGTGCGCTCGCCGCCCGGCACCGCGACGCCGCGACGGGGCGCCTCGTCAGCGATGACCGCGAGGCCGTGCTGACCGACCTCGCCGCGCTCGCGGAGCGCCTCGGGGACCTGCTGCGCGGCATGGCCGCGCTCGGCGAGGCGAGCCCGCGCGCCACCGACCGCGCGCTCTCGTACGGCGAGCGCGCCTCGGCCGTGCTGATGGCGTCCGCCCTCCGGGCGCGCGGCGTCCACGCCCAGGCGCTCGACGCAGCAGCGCTCGTCCGGACGGATTCCGCCTTCGGCGGCGCACACGTCGATGCCCCGGAGACGACCCGCCGCATCCGCGCCGCGGTCCAGCCCGGCACCGTCGCCGTGATTCCGGGCTTCACGGGCGCCGACGCGCAGGGCCGGACGACGACGCTCGGGCGCGGCGGGTCGGACCTCACCGCGTCCCTCGTCGGGGCCGCGCTCGGCGCGGAGCGGATCGAGATCTGGACCGACGTCGACGGCGTGCTCACGGCGGACCCGCGGCTCGTCGAGGACGCGTTCCCGATCCCGCAGATGACGTACGCCGAGGCCGCCGAGATGGCGCACTTCGGCGCCAAGGTCCTCTTCCCGCCGACGATGGCGCCCGCGCTCGCCGCCGGCGTCCCGATCCACGTCCGCAACACGTTCCGCCCCGACGCGCCCGGCACCGTCGTCTCCGCCCGCGGCGCCGGCGCCGATGCGGGCCACCCGGTCCGAGGCGTGGCCAGCGTGCCCGGCGTGGCGTTGCTCACGCTCTCGGGCGGCGGCCTCTTCGGGACGCCCGGCGTCGCGGCGCGCCTCTTCACGGCGCTCGGCCGCGCCGGCGTCTCGGTCGCGCTCATCACGCAGGGCTCGTCCGAGAACTCCATCAGCGTCGCCGTCGCGCCGGAGCAGGCTGAGGCGGGACGCGTGGCCGTAGACGCCGAGTTCTCGCCCGAGATCGCGCGCGGGACCGTCGCGCCCGTCTCGGTCGAGACGGACCTCAGCATCCTGGCCGTCGTCGGCGAGGGCATGCCGCAGACGCCGGGCATCGCCGGCCGCGTCTTCGCCGCGCTCGGCCACAACGGCGTCAACGTCCGCGCCGTGGCGCAGGGCTCGTCCGAGCGCAACATCTCGGTCGTGGTGAGCGCCGCGGACCGCGCCAAGGCGCTCGCGGTCGTCCACGACGGCCTCTTCCTCTCGGGCGCCGTCCGCCTCAACCTGTTCGTCGTCGGGACGGGCCTCGTCGGGGCGGCGCTGCTGGACCAGATCGCCGTCCAGGCGGCGACGCTGCGGGCCGAGCGCGGCCTCGAACTGCGCCTCGCCGGCGTGTCGAACTCGCGGACGATGGCCTTCGACGCGCGCGGGATCGACCTCGCCGCCTGGCGCGCCGCCCGCGATGCGGGCGAGCCGGCGTCCGCCGAGGCGTTCGTCGACCGCGCCATCGCGCTCAACCTGCCCAACGCCGTCGTGGTCGACGCGACGGCCGGGGCGGATGTGCCAGCCCTGTACGCGCGTCTCCTCGAGGCGTCCCTCAGCGTCTCGACGCCCAACAAGGTGGCTCTGTCTGGCCCGCAGGCGGACTACGACCGCCTCAAGGCGCTCGCCGCGCGCCGCGGCGCGCACCTCCGCTACGAGACCAACGTCGGCGCGGGCCTGCCCGTCGTGTCCACGCTGGGCGACCTCGTCTCGTCGGGCGACCGCATCCGGCGCATCGAGGGCGTCCTCTCGGGCTCGCTCTCGTTCATCTTCGCGACGTTCTCCGCCGCCGTCGGCGGCGGCGCGCCCGGCGCGACCGTCCGCTTCTCGTCCGTCGTCCGCGAGGCGCAGGCGCTGGGCTACACCGAGCCCGACCCGCGCGACGACCTCTCGGGCGCGGACGTCCGCCGCAAGCTGCTCATCCTCGCCCGCGACGCCGGCCTGCGCCTCGAGCCCGAGGCGGCGACGGTCCGCCCGGTCCTCCCCGCCGCCTGCACGCAGGCGCCGACCGTCGGCGCGTTCTACGACCAGCTCGAGGCGCACGACGACCACTTCGACGCGCTCCGCCGGGACGCCGCGGCGCAGGGCCGCGTCCTCCGCGCCCTCGCCGTCGTGGACGCCGAGGCGGGCGCGGCGAGCCTCTCGGTCGAGGCCGTCGGTCCCGGGCACCCGGCCTTCGCGCTCGACGCCGGCGACAACCTCGTGACGTTCTGCACGGACCGCTACCCGGACCGCCCGCTCGTCGTCCGCGGCCCCGGCGCGGGCGCCGAGGTCACGGCGGCGGGCGTCTTCGCGGAGCTCGTCCAGATCGGCGGCACCATTCGCTGAGCAGCACCGCGGTCGGGCCGAGACGCGCCGGCGGCGCGTCTCTACGGGGATCGCGCCGCGCTGCGAAATCTGCGCGGCGCGCACGGACGGCCCGGCGGCCCGGTTAACCTTCCGACCCACCACCGCCGCCCTCGTGGACAAACCGCGCGACCACTGCGGCCTCTTCGGCGTGTTCAACCACCCCGACGCGGCCCGGCTGACCTACTTCGGCCTCCACGCGCTCCAGCACCGCGGCCAGGAGTCCGCCGGCATCGCGACGTCCAACCGCGACGCCCTCACCGGCCGGCCGGTGATGCCCGTCCACAAGGACTTCGGCCTCGTGCTCGACGTCTTCGACGACGAGTCCATCTTCGGCAAGACGCTCACCGGCGACGCGGCCATCGGCCACACGCGCTACTCGACGACCGGCTCCGCGACCAACCCGGCCAACATCCAGCCGTTCGCGGTCCACTTCCAGGAGGGCAACCTCGCGCTCGCGCACAACGGCAACCTCTCCAACAGCCGCGCCATCCGCGAGCGCCTCGCCGCGCGGGGCACGCTCTTCAACACGTCGTCGGACTCCGAGCTCTTCCTGCACCTCGCCGCGCAGAGCACGTCCAGCGGCTCCGTCGCGCGCATCATCGACGCGCTGCACGAGGCCGAGGGCGCGTTCTCGCTCGTGATGCTGACGGACGACGCGCTCATCGCCGTCCGCGACCCCAACGGCTTCCGGCCGCTCGCGCTCGGCGTGCTCCCGCCGGCTGAGGGCCGCGACCTCCCGGCCTACGTCGTCGCGAGCGAGACGTGCGCCTTCGACATCGTCGGGGCGACGTTCCTGCGGGACGTCGAGCCGGGCGAGGTGCTCGTGATCGACCGCGTCGGCGTCGAGCGCGTCGCGGCCGGCGCGCGCCCCGAGGCCGGCGAGGGCTTCGACGGCGTCTGCCTGCCGCGCGTCCCCCACCCGGACCGGCCCCTCGGCGTCTCGCAGTGCGTCTTCGAGTACGTCTACTTCGCCCGGCCGGACTCCAAGATCTTCGGCGCCTCCGTCGACAAGGTGCGGCGCAAGATGGGCAAGCGCCTCGCCCACGACGCGCCCGTGCCCGACGGCAACGGCAAGCGGCCCATCGTGATGGCCGTGCCGGACTCGTCCAACACGGCGGCCATCGGCTACGTCTCGGAGTCGAACAAGATGGGCCGCACGTGCAAGCTCGACATCGGCCTCATCCGCAACCACTACGTCGGAAGGACCTTCATCTCGCCGGGCCAGACGAGCCGCGAGCAGAAGGTGCGGACCAAGTTCAACCCGGTCGCGGGCGTCCTCAAGGACCGCGTGGTGGTGATGGTGGACGACTCGATCGTGCGCGGCACGACGGCGAAGCAGCTCGTGCAGATGGTCCGCGACGCGGGCGCGGCCGAGGTCCACTTCCGCTCCGCGAGCCCGCCCGTGCGGTGGCCGTGCTTCTACGGCATGGACTTCCCGTCCCGCGAGGAGCTCGCCGCCAACGCCTTCCCGTCTGTGGACGCCATCGCCGAGTGGCTCGGCGTCGACTCGTTGGGTTACCTCTCGGTCGAGGGCATGCTCGGCGCCGTCGAGGCGGCGCACGACGGCCGCGACCGCTACTGCCACGCCTGCTTCTCGGGCGACTACCCCGTCGCCGTCATCGAGGAGGCTATCAAGGAGGAGTACGACGCCTGACGGTGGGCGGGCCCCGGCAGATACGCCTCTCTGTTTGGAACGCATCTTCGCATAGAGTGTACAGCAGCATAGATATTCGGTGTCTCTATTGCCAGACCTTGACCCGGGGCCAGCCCCCGACCGCCGCCTCGCACCCGGTGTGGAGCCGGTCGGACCTGCTCTATTAGCACCGAACCGGCAGCCCGATGATCCGATCGCGCGCGCGCTCGGCGATGGCTTTCAGGGTCTCTACACCGCCCCCGAAATCGCTCAGGCCAACTACCAGAGCCTTGCGTCGTTCGCGGGATCAGGAGTGGCGAATGATCTGATCGCGAACGGCGGGGCGGGCCGGCTTGCCCCGCTCCGGCCGGACCTGACGCGGGATCAGTTCAACCACCTTCCTTCAGCGCTCGGGGCCGCGCTCGGCGAGTTCGCACCACACCGTGAGGGTGCGCTCGCTCAAGTCATCCCCGGTGCGCATGTCGTGCGCGATACCGAGGGCGTACCGCTCGTAGCGCCGGCGCGTGGGCCGGCGCAGCGGGCCGCCGAGAGTCAGGGCCAGGCGCGCCTAGCCACCCAGTGGGTTGCAGGCTTCGGAATGGAAGGCCGTGTCCAGTACGGATACCTGTCCGGGTCTGCCGTCGTGGGAATCGTGTTCGACGAAGACTCCTTCGGAACGTTCATGACGGGCAGCGCAGGCTTGGGGGTCGGCGCTGGCTCCATCGCCGGTCCAACCGGATTCGCGATTGCGGGACCGGACGAGATCACAGACATCGCCGGGCTAGGGGTTCAGTTCGGGGGATTCATGGCTGCGGGAATGGCGAAGGATTTCGGGCTGACCGTTCCGGTGGCAGGTGACGGTAGCATCGCAGGAGGCGGGGTCACGTTCCCCTTGGGGCCGGCGGTGGGGGGCGGCGCGGGGATCTACTCCGAACTCGGTTACACGCGTGTTGATCACCTTTTCGAACTGAGCGACCTCCAGTCGCGCGGTGGAGCGGTGCTCCAGGATCTCTCCGGTGCTCCACGCCTCGCCATTAACACGATGATGACCGGCCTCGGCATCCGCAGCTACGACGAGATGGCCAGGCATCTGATCTCGACTCAGGCGAGCATTGCGCGCCAGATGGGCCGCCTCGGTACCGCTAGATGAGCGACCACGCATTCAGTCTGCTCACCCTTGGCGCGCTGGTCCTGACAGTCGTCCTGTTTATCGGCGCCTCGCTCTATGAACTCCGGATTGGTCTGTTTCTCTCGGGCGTCCGGGAGCTGAGCGTAGACGGCCTTCGCTCGCGAGCGGGCACGACGTTCGAGGAGAACAGACGGCTCCGCGCGGCCGTCCGCGACCACCGCGCGCTGGCGTTCACGCCGGAGGCAGACATCGACCCGTTTCTTCGGCACCTGTATGTCCGCGAGCGGTGGACGCGGCGTTGTGCTTGGACGGCGGCCCTGCTCCTGATCACCTCGATCCTGACCCGACCGGCAGGTGCGTGACGCGGGCAGCCTGACTACCAGATAGCTAAGCTGCGGGCGTTCACGCCGGGGTCCGACACGGAGCCCATCATGCGCCGACTCTCCGTGCTCAAGCGGCGCACGACGGCCGGGACTGCTACTGCCACGCCTGCTTCTCGGGCGACTACCCGGTCGCCGTCGTCGAGGAAGCCATCAAGGAGGAATACGACGTGTGGCAGAGGAAACCCAGCGGAGCCGCTCGCGCGCGACGCGACGTCAGTTGCTCCCGCCATGCGCGACCTCGATCCAGGCCCCTCGCACGATCTCACCCCGGCGCAAGTCGCGCCCGAGACGCCGACGCGCATCGCGGACTACGGCGAGATGGCATCGTACCTCATCTCAATGCAGCGTAGCGGCGGCCGGCAGGTCGCAGCGGCGACACGCTCCCGATGAACGACGTGCTCATCTCACTCATCACCTGGGGCGGATTCCCCGTCGTCATGGGCTGCCTGCTCTCGGCCAGCCTGTATACGCTTCGGATCGCGAAGTGGCTCTCCGGCGAGAAGGCCGAGACGTTCTCGGACCTGTTCACCCCGGCCTCGCGCCCGAGCGGTAAAGGGCTGCGCGGTGCGGACGCCTACCAGATGACCAAAAAGCAGGTCTTCACGCCCGGGTCGGAGATGGATCCGGAACTGCGCCGGTACTTCGTGCTCGAGCGCCGCCTGCGCCGGATCGCGCTCGTCGTCTTCCTCGTCGTCGCGGTGACGAGCTGGTCCCAGGCCTGGCGGGAGGAGGCCGCCCTGTCCGAGCACCAAGCCGCCGGCCAGGAGTGAGCGGCTGGTAGCCCGTGGCCGGGGCACTGCGGGCGGGGCGTCGTCGTGCAAGCGCCGCGTCGCCAGCGTGCGGCGCGCGTTCCCCGACCATCGCCACCGCTCGCCATCCCGTATGCCCATCCTCCTTTTCGACATCGACGGCACGCTCTACGACGGCCACGGCGTCGGCCGCCGCGCCATCGAGGCGACGCTTCACGCGCGCCTCGGCCGGGTCGTCGATACATCGGGCGTCTCGTTCTCGGGCAAGACGGACCCGCAGATCTTCCGTGCCATCCTCTCGGACACCGCCCTCGTCGGCGACCTCGGCGAGGACCACGACGCCGAGGCGGCGCTCGCGGACGCCCTCGCGGACTACCACGCGGACATGCTCGCGCGCCTGCCGGGCTCACAGGCGACAGCCATCGCCGGCGCCGGGGCGGCCGTCCGGCGCTTCGCCGACGCCGGCGTCCCGGTCGGCCTGCTCACGGGCAACCTCGAGCCGCTCGCCTACCTCAAGGTCGAGGCCGTCGGCCTCGAGCGCGCCCTGTTCCCGTTCGGCGCCTACGGCTCGGACGACGAGCACCGCAACGCGCTCCCGGCGATCGCTGCCGCCCGCGCCGCGGCGCGCCTCGGCCGCGACGTGCCGCACCACGAGCTCGTCGTGATCGGCGACACGCCGCTCGACGTCGCCTGCGCGCGCGCGGTCGGCGCGCAGGCCGTCGCCGTCACGACCGGCCGCTACTCCGCCGCCGACCTCTCGGACGCCGACCTCGTCCTCGACTCGCTCGACGACCTGACGGTGGAAAAGGTGGAAGGGTTGAAGGGGTGAACTCGGAAGGCGGAGGGCAGAAGGCGGGCAAATGCAAAAATTCCGTCCTCCGTCCTCCGTCC
>JBBSQZ010000089.1:0-11723 GCA_038243565.1 Rhodothermales bacterium
CAGCTCCAGCAGACGTTCGGCGTCAACATGGTCGCCCTCGTCGGCGGCCGGCCGCGCACGCTCGGGCTCAAGGAGCTCATCCAGTACTACGTCGAGCACCGCCACGAGATCATCGTGCGGCGCACGATCTATGAGCTCCGCAAGGCCGAGGAGCGCGCCCATATCCTCGACGGCCTCGTCCTCGCGCTGGACCACCTGGACCAGGTCATCGCCATCATCCGGCACTCCGAGGACACCGAGGCGGCGAAGCGCAACCTCATGGCGGGCCTCTACCCGCAGCGCCTGACGGCCGAGCAGCGCGAGCGCCTCGGCCTCCCGGCGCAGTCGCCGGTCGAGATGACGGGCCCGCGCAACGAGGGCCTCGCGGACGACCTCCGCGCCGACTTCGTGCCGCAGCCGTGGCTCTCGGAGGCGCAGGCCGACGCCATCCTCGCGCTCCGCCTCTCCCGGCTCACCGGCCTCGAGCGCGGCAAGATCGCCGAGGAGTACGCCGAGATCCTCCAGGAGATCGAGCGCCTCCAGTCCATCCTCGCGTCCGAGCCGCTGCGCATGCGGATCATCCAGGACGAGCTCCGCGACGTCGGCGAGCGCTACGCGAACCCGCGGCGCACCGAGATCGACCTCTTCGGCGGCGGCGACATGGAGGACGAGGACCTCATCGAGGACGACCACGGCGTCGTCACGATCACGCACCAGGGCCTCATCAAGCGGACGGCGGCGGACGAGTACCGCACGCAGAACCGCGGCGGGCGCGGCCTGCGCGGGCTCGGGCAGCGCGACGAGGACTTCGTCTCGCACCTCTTCACCGCCTCGGCCCACGACTACCTGCTCTTCTTCACGGACCACGGGCAGTGCTACTGGCTGCGCGTGTTCCAGGTGCCGGAAGGCTCGCGCACGGCCAAGGGCCGCTCGATCCGCAACCTCGTCCAGATCGCGCAGGACGACGTTATCCGGGCCGTCCTCGTGGTCAAGAAGGAGGACTTCCGCTCCGAGGAGTTCCTCAACGCGCACTTCGTGCTCATGGCGACGCGCGGCGGGCTCGTCAAGAAGACGCCGCTCGAGGCGTTCTCGCGCGTCCGCGCCGACGGCATCATCGCCATCGACATCGTCGAGGGCGACGAGCTCGTCGAGGCGAAGATGACGGACGGCGACGCCGAGGTCGTGCTGGGGTCGTCCGGCGGGCGCGCCATCCGCTTCAACGAGCAGGACGTGCGCTCGATGGGCCGCAAGAGCCGCGGCGTGCGCGGGATGCGCCTCGGCGACGGCGAGACGATCGTCGGCATGGTCGTCTCGCAGGACGAGGCGACGCGCATCCTCACGGTCTCGGCCAACGGCTACGGCAAGCAGACCGAGCTCGGCGAGTTCCGCTACCAGGGCCGCGGCGGCTCGGGCGTGCTGGCCATGAAGACGACGGACAAGACGGGCCGCCTCGTCGCGCTGAAGTCGGTCACGGACGGCGACGAGCTGATGATCGCGACCGAGGCGGGCCTGATGATCCGGATGCCCGTCGCCGACGTCTCGACGTACAGCCGCAACACGCAGGGCGTGCGCGTCATCGCCCTCCGCGACGGCGACGCGATCGCGGACGTCGCGGCGGTCGCCATCGAGGACGCCATCGAGGCGGACGCCCTCGCCGACGTGGCGGTCACGCCCGCCGACGCGGGCGCCGAGGCGCACGCTGACGCGCACGGCGACGCGGCGCCGGATGAGACGATGGGCGACGACGAGGCCCCTGCCGACGCATAGCACGCCAGTTCCCGACCTCAGCCGAGGTCGGGGTCTAGATCCCCCTCCAGAAGGGTGCGAGGAGAGGCCACGGCCTCACCACGGAGACGATCTACTGCGTGCTGGAGCGGAACTACGAGGCGCCCGCCCTCCACGGGACGCACCGGCTCGAGGTGGCGCACGCCGTCTAGGACCAGCGCCGCTACTACCACGCCGACCGGGTCGCGTTCGACCTGGAGCTGGCCCGGCCGGACGCGACGGCGGGCAGGGAGCCGGGGATGCCGCTGCGGGAGTTCGAGCCGGTGTTCCGGGAAGCCTGACCCGAGCGCAGCCACGCGCTACGCCGTCTCGGCGCCCGCCGTCGCCAGCGCGTCGAAGCCGCCGGCATTGACGGCGCCTGTGTGGCCCATCTCGCGCAGGATGCCCGTGGCCCTGCCGGACCGCGTGCCCGAGCGGCAGTAGAGGTAGACCGGGCCGTCTGCCGGGAGCCCGAGGGCCTCGACCTGCGCCTGGAAGTCGGGCGCGTTCACGTCCACGTTCGTCGCGCCCGCGAGGTGGCCCGCGGCGAACTCGGCCGGCGTGCGGACGTCGAGGATGGGAGCGTCGGCGTCGCGCCGGGCGACGAAGTCGGCGGGCCCGAGGGGGGCGTCGTCGGGGGTGCGGTTCATGAATCGGGAGAAGAAAGACATGGGATTACTGCGTCGAGCCGGGCCTCCAGCCGGGTGAGGCGGTCCTGGAGGTCGAGGAGCAGGTGGAGGATGACGACGTGGGTCTTCCTGGTGCCGGGCTGGCCCGCGAGGTAGACGAGGACCGGGACGGTCAGGATGGAACCGCCGGAGCCGAGCAGGCCGAGGACGAGCCCGATGACGAGCCCGATGGCGACGGCGCCGAGGAGGGTGTAGAGCATGGGAAACCCGTGGGGTCAGCAGGCGAGGGCGGCGCGCGCGGCGTCCCCGTCGAGCGGTGCGCCGAGGAGCGGCCCGAGCACGCACACGTCGAACGACCCCGCGGCGAGCGGGACGAGCGCGAGCACGGCCGTGGCCTTCCCTCCCGCCGTGCGGCGCGTAGAGAGGCCCCGGGCGAGGAGACCGAGCCCGACGCCGACGCGGAGGGCGCGGCCTGCGGGCGAGACCATGAAGCGGACGAACGAGGGGGCGGTCATGGGAGGTGGGGAAGAGAAGGGAGAAAAGCGACTCCTGCGAAAGCCTGAGCTGTCATTGCGAGCGTAGCGAAGCAACCTCGAGAAGCAGCGCGCTGACCGGCCAGATTGCTGGGCTGCGCCGACCTTCGGTGCGCTTCGCTCGCAACGACACGTCCCTTTTCGGATAGGACCCACGTCAGGCGGCAGCGTGGGCCGGCGCGCCCGTCTCGACGGCGTCGGGGGCGATCTCGCGGTAGCGCGGGAAGCCGTCGTTGACGTAGCGGACGTCGTGCCCCTCGCGGGCGAGGAAGGCGCTCGCGACGGCCGCGCGGACGCCGCTCTGGCAGTGGACGTAGAGCGGGCTCCCGTCGGGGACGCGGTCGAGGTGGTCCGCCAGGCGCGTGTGCGCGGCGTTGGCCGAGCCCGGCACGTGGCCGGCGACGTGCTCGGCCTCGCGGCGCACGTCGAGGACTCCGGCACCGTCCTCCCGCTGGAGCACGTCCTCGAACGTCACCTCGGGGATCGACGCGGTGGCGCCGTCGCGCTGAAGGACATCCGCGAGCGTCTCGGGAGTCGCGACCGCCGGGATCTGGTCGTAGCCGATGCGGACGAGGTCGCGGACGGCCTCCTCGACGCGCGCCTCGGGCAGAATCAGGACGAGCGGCGTCGCGGGGTCGGTCACGAACGAGCCGACGACGGTGTTGAACTGCCTGTCGAACGGGCTGTAGAGGCTGCCCGGCAGGTGCGCGGCCATGAACGCCGAGCGGTCGGCACGCGTGTCGACCACGACGGCGTCGCCGAGCCCGGCACCCGCGAGGTCCGCCAGGTCGCCCGGCGAGAGCGCGCGGGGCGTGGGGAGCGCCGCCAGCGGCGGGACGCCGTCGCGGTTCTGCTGCTTCATGCGCCCGAAGTACAGCGGCGGCTCGGGCTGGGCGTCGAGGATGGCCTCGACGAAGGCCTCCTGGCCGCGCCGCGCGGCGTCGATGGCGCCGTTATACTGCCTCTCGTAGCCGACGGTCGACTGGGGGATGGCGCCGAGCGCCTTGCCGCAGGCCGAGCCCGCGCCGTGGCCAGGCCACACCTGGAGCTGGTCGTCGAGGTCGAGGAAGCGCTGGACGGAATCGTAGAGCATCCGCGCCGCCGGGTCCTGGGCGCCCGCCTGGCCGGCGGCGCTCTCCAGCAGGTCCGGCCGCCCGAGGTCGCCGACGAACACGAAGTCGCCCGAGGCGATGCCCATCGGCGTGGACGCGCCGCCGCCGTGGTCGACGACGAGGTAGCTCAGGTGCTCCGGCGTGTGGCCGGGCGAGTGGAGCGCGCGGATCTCGATGTTGCCCACGTCGAACGTGTCGCCATCGCGGAGGAACGTCACGTCGTCGCGGTCCGTCGCCCAGTTCGAGCCCCAGCCGGCGTCCTCGCCCTCGGCCGAGAGGTAGAGGCGCGCGCCGGTCGCGTCGGCGAGGGCGCGGGCGCCCGAGAGGAAGTCGGCGTGGATGTGCGTCTCGGCGACGTGCGTGATGGTCAGCCCCTCCTCGGCCGCGATGGCGAGGTAGCGGTCGACGTCGCGCTCGGGGTCGATGACGAGCGCCTCCTTCGTCTTCTGGCAGCCGACGAGGTAGGCGTACTGGGCGAGCTTGGAGTCGGCGATCTGGCGGAACAGCATGGGGATCGGGGCTGGGGCCGAGAGGCCGGATATGCGATGTTATGACAAGCGAAGAGAACCGACGAAACCGCCGCATCGTGCAAGGCCGCTAATGCGGGAGGCGGTCGCGGAGGAACGCGTAGGTCCAGGTGCCAGCGAGCGCCGCGACGAACGCCGCCACCATCACGCTCACGCCGCCACCGAGAAGTGCGACGAGCGGGCGGGGCAGGCGCCGAGGAGCGCCCAGCCAAAGCCGAAGGTGATCCCGCCCATCCGGATCGTGAACGTCATTCGGCAGCGCCCTCGTCGTCGAGCCCGGGGAACGCCTCGTCGAGGTCGACAGGGGGTGACGCTTCGCCTCGGTCAATGCCCTCCATCGAGCGTGTAATGTCGGCGAGCGTCCGCGCCGAGATCGACGCAACGTCGACGACGACCTGGGGGCGGAGCTCGATCACGCCATCGTCACGGTGACGGACTTGGTACTGCCCGTGGACGACTGCGCCGCAGAGCAGAATCCGCCGCTTGCCGTCGAGCTTGGCCGTGTAGCTCTGCGTTGTAGGCACGGTCGAAGAGGTTGACGGGTGGGATGATACCACGTCCGTCTGCTCTCTTTCAGAATGTCATCGCGAGGAGCGAAGCGACGTGGCGATCTCGACACGCAGCGCACTGAACGACGAGATTGCTTCGCTGCGCTCGCAATGACACGGAGATGAAGCAGCCGGATTTGGTATGATACATCTGAACGGTGGGACGGTCCTACCCAGTATCGGCACACGGTTGAGCAGCCCGTACGGCTCTTCTTCCCGGAGGCTGTGGCCGCACTAGGACAAGACGCGAATGGGATCATCCGTGGCGGCGCTCAGGAAGAAGCCGTTGAACGAACGAGTTACCGCGCGGCGGCGTTGACTGAGGATCATCCCCTACCGCACGAGGCGACAGCGGCCCCTCGGGCAGGTCGGCTCGGAGCGCGACGAGGAGAGCCGGAAGCACGAGCAACACGAGGGGCAGCTGCGCGGCCAGCCCGGACACGATGGCGATCGCGAGCGGCTTCAGCAAGCCCGAGCCCTCGCCCAGTCCGACCGCGAGGGGCAGCAGCGCAAGGATCGCGGCCAGCGTCGTCATCGCGATCGGCCGGAGCCGGTTCGAGGCGGCAGCGAGGAACGCCTCTCCCCTCTCCATCTCCGGCGGCAGCACGCGCAGCTCCTCGACGTAGAACACGCTCACCTCGGTCACGATGCCGACGATCATCGCGATGCCCATCATCGACGAGATGTCGACGGCCGCGCCCCAGAGCCAGAGGCCGACGAAGATGGCCGCGAGCGACAGCAGCGCCGTCACGAGCATCGCGATCGCCACCTTGAAGCGGCGGTAGAGCGCGAGCAGGAGCAGGAACACGAGCGCCGTCGCGGCGCCGAACACGCTCAGGAGCCCGCGGAAGGCGTCCTGCTGCTGCGCGTAGAGCCCGCCGAGGCGGTACGTCACGCCGAGCGGGAGCGTGTCCGGCCGGTCCAGGTACGCCTTCACGTCGGTGATCGTCGAGCCAAGGTCGCGGCCGGCGAGGCGGCCCGTCACGGCGACCATCCGGCGCAGGTCGGCGCGCGCGATCTGCGGCTGGCCCGTCACCGTCCGGATCGTCGCCACGTCGGACACGCGGACGAGGTGGCCGTCGGGCGCGCGGACCGTCAGCCGGCCCACGTCGAGCGCCGTCCGGCGGTACCGGGGCGCAACCCACACGCGGACGTCGACGAGCTTCGGGCCCTGGCGGACCTGCGTCGCGACGTTGCCGTCGAGGACGTCCGAGAGCGCCGTGGCGACGTCCTGGGGCGTCAAACCCTGGAGGCCGGCGCGCGTGCGGTCGACGACGACGTCGAGCGCGTCGCCGGCGGGCACGATGCCGTCGGCGACGTCGACGACGCCCGCGATGCCGCCCAGGCCGTCCGCGACGGACGACGCGAGGCGCGTCAGGGTCGCCGGGTCGTCGGAGAAGAGCTGGACCTCGATCGGCTGCGGGACCGCCGTGAGGTCGCCGATGAGGTCCTCCATCAGCAGCACGAGCTCGACCTCGAGGCCCGGCACGCGCGTCTGGACCTGGCCGCGCACGTCGTCCATGATGGCCTCGATGCCCCGGCGCGGCAGGGGCTTCAGGCGCACGAAGAAGTCGCCCTCGTTGGCCTCGGTGATGCCGCCGCCGAGCTGGAAGCCGGTCCGCCGGCTGTACGTGTCGACCTCGGGCGTCGCCTGGAGGATGGCCTCGACCTGCTTCACCATCGCGTCCGTGGCCTCGAGCGACGTGCCCGGCGGCGAGAGGTAGTCCAGCACGAAGCCGCCCTCGTCGGTCGGCGGGAGGAAGCCGCTGCCGACGCGGGTGTAGCCGATGTATCCGAAGGCCAGAAGGGGCACGACGAGCAGGAGCGCGAGGACGGGCCGCGCGATGACCCGGCGCCCGGCGGCGTCGTAGGCGCGCTGTGCCCGCGTCCAGACGCGCCCCGGTGGCGTCTCCTCGGCGTCGCGGGCCGTCAGCACGTGCTCCGAGATCAGGGGCACGGCGACCCAGGCGACGAGGAACGACACGACGAGCGCCGAGGCGAGCGTGAGCGAGAGCGCCTTGAAGAACTCGCCGGTCACGCCCGAGAGGAAGGCGGGCGGGATGTGGATGATGAGCGTCGCGGCCGACGACGCCGCGAGCGGCCGCGTGAACTGCCGCGCGGCCAGCATCACGCGCTGCCGCGGGCCGAGCCCTTTGAGCGCCTGCGCCGCCGCCGTGCTCTCGGCTTCGCCGCGGAGCGTCTTCACGATGTGCTCGACCATCACGATCACGTCGTCGATGACGAGCCCGACGGCGGCGGCCATGCCGCCGAGCGTCATCACGTTGATCGTCTGGCCGATGAGCGAGAGGATGAGCGCCGTCACGGCGAGCACGACCGGGACGGCGACGACGGCGACGACCGTGATCTTCCAGTTCCGCAGGAAGCCGAACAGCACGAGCGCGGCCAGCAGCACGCCGATCAGAACCGCGTCGCGGACGCTCGCCGACGACGCCAGGATGAGGTCGGACTGGTTGTACCACTGCGCCGCGACCGTCCCCGGCGGCAGCGGGACGCGGGCCAGCGCTGCCTCCACGTCGCGCGCGATCTGGACCGTGTTGCCGCCGGGCTGCTGGTACACGAGGACGAGCGTCGCCGGCCGGCCGTCGGCCGTGGCGCGCGTGTAGACCGGCGCCTCGGCCGGGCGGACGGTCGCAACGTCACCCAGGCGCACGACGCCCTCGGGGCCCGCCCGCAGCACGATGTCCGGCACCTGGCTCACGGTGTCGAGCGGCGCCTCGGTGAAGGCGAGGTAGAGCTTGCTGCGGTCCTCGATGCGCCCCAGCGCCGTGACGACGTTGGACTGCCCGACGGCCGTCGCCAGGTCGCCGATGGTGAGGCCGAACTGCGCGAGGCGCTCCGGGTCGGCCTCGACGCGGACCTCGCCGGTCGCGCCGCCCTGCGCCTCGACGCGCGCCACACCCTCTGCGGTCGCGAGGGCGGGCCGGAGCGTGTACTGCGCGAGGTCGAAGAGCGCGACCGGGTCCTGCGTCGTGCTCGTGAGCGAGTAGCCGAGGACCGGGAAGACGGTCGGGTCCATGCGGCGGACCTCGAACTGCGTGCCGGCGGGGAGGCCCGGGAGCACGCCCGAGACGGCCGTCTGCACGTCGAGGAGCGCGATCGACATGTCGCGGCCCCAGCCGAAGTCGACCGACACCTCGGCCGCACCTCGGCTCGTCGTCGAGCGCAGCCCTTGCACGCCGGGCAGCGCCCGCAGCGCGGTCTCCATGGGCGTCGTGACCTCGATCGCCATGCGCTCGGCCGAGCGGTCGCCGGCGTCGAGCGAGACGACGATGCGCGGGAACGAGACCTGCGGAAAGAGGCCGACGGGCATCCCCAGCCCGGCCCAGACGCCGGCCGCGGCGAGGACGACGAGCAGCACGGCCACGAAGCGGCCCTGGCGCGTGATCCAGCCCTCGGGCGCCTCGGCAGGCGTTTCGGGCGTGACGTCGGTGGGCGCGGGAGGCTCGCTCATCGGGGCGCGGCGGCGCGGACCCGGAGGCTGTCGGACAGCTGCACGAGGTCGGACACGACGAGCGAGTCGCCCGCCTGCACGCCCTCGGCCGTGAAGCCCGTCAGGCTGTCCGTCTCGGCGACGACTGTCGCCGCGTGGCGCACGGCGCGCCCGTTCCGGACCGTGAACACGACGAGCCCCTCGGGCGTCGGCAACAGGGCGTTGCGCGGCGCAACGAGCGCGCGCGCCACAGCGCCGTCGAACTGGCCGCGGACGTACTCGCCGAGCAGGAACGGATTGCGGCCCGGCACGGCCACGATGACCTGCGCGAGGCGCGTCGAGGCGCTCAGCGCGCCTTCGACCCGCCGGACGCGGCCGAGCACGCGCACGGCCGGCCGGTCCACGGCCGAGAGCGTGACCGCCTGGCCCGCCACCACGTCCACGGCGTGCGCCGCGTCGACGCCGATCGTGACGGTGAAGCCGCCCGCGCCCGAGATAGCAGCGAGCGGCGCGCCGGGCCCGACGGTCTGGCCCGGCGTGACGAAGACAGTGTCGACGATGCCCGCGGCCCGGGCGGTGACGGTTCGCTGCGCCCCGGCACTCCCGAGGGCATTCGTGCGGGCCTGCGCCGCGGCGACGAGCGACTGGGCCGCCTCGAGCTCCTGGCGCGTCGCGAGGTGGAGGTCGTAGCGCTGGCGCGTCGTGGCGAGCGCCGCCTGCTGCGCTGCAAAGCCGATCCGCGCCTGCTGGAGGTCCGCCTGCGACGCCGCGCTCGGCGCGAGGCGTACGAGCAGCGCCCCACTTCCCACGGCCTGCCCCGCGGCCACGGCCACGCTCTGCACGACGCCCTCGAACGGGACCGTGTACGTCCGCGCCGATCCGGGCTCGGCGACGGCCGTCCCGAAGCCCTCGAACGTGCTCGGGATCGGTCCTTCGCGAACGACCTGGACGGCGACGTCGGCGACGGGCTCGGGCGCGTTCGCCTCGGGCGCAGCGCTCTTCGAGCCACACGCTGGAAGCGCGAGCGCCGCGGCGATCAGGAGAAGGAATCGGGTCATACCAAATCCGGATGGTCTCTTCCGGAATGTCATTGCGAGGAGCGAAGCGACGAAGCATCCGAAGGACGGCGCAGCCCATCTGGCCGGTCAGCGCGCTGCGTCACGAGATTGCTTCGCGTCGCTCGCAATGACAGGGAATGCAACGCGGCCGGATTCTGGGTCACTCGGTCGTGCGGAAGGGCGGCGGGAGCGGGTCGAGGGCGGGCTCCGTCGGCGGGCCGGCCGGCGGCGCGAGAGGGTATCCGGCCGCGAAGTCGAGCGCGACGGCCGTCTCGGCGACCGTACTCTCGGCTTGCAACAGTTGGAGCGCGAGCCCCAGCGCGTCGACGCGGGCCTGGTAGTACGTCACGACGTCGGCCTGGCCGAAGAGCAGCGCCTGGCCGTAGATCTCGACGAGGTGCCGGCGCGTGGCGTAGGCAAGGCGCGCGGCGTCGACCCGCTGCCGGGCGAGGTCCAGTGCCGCGGCGCTCTGGGCGACGGCCACCTCGGCCTCGCGGCGCCGCGCGGCGTACTCGGCGAGGAGCGCGCCCCGGCTCGCCGTCGCCAGCGCGATGCCGCCCTGGTTGCGGTCGAACAGCAATGCGCGGCCGAGTCCGAAGAACGGCAGGCCAACGCTCACGGCCGGCCCGAGCGTGACGAGCCCCGCGTCGTTGCGCGCGAGGTTCAGCCCGACGTTGATGGCAGGAAACTGCCCGAGCACGGCGGCTCTCAGTCCGGCTTCACTGCTGGCATAGCCGAGCCGCAGCGCGCGCAGGTCGAGGCGCGTCGAGTCCAGGCCCGCCGCGAGCGTGGCGAAGGGCGGGACGACGGGCTCGGGCAGGGCGGCGGGCTGGACGGCCACGCTCGTGTCGGCGGGGAAGCCGAGCGCGCCGACGAGCGCGAACCGCTCCTCCATGATCTGTCGGTCCACGTCGAGCACCGTCAGGCGCGCGTCGCGGAAGGCCGCCTCGGCCGCGGCGCGGTCGACCTCGGTGATGAGGCGCCGCCGCTCGGCCTCGTTGAGCAGGTCCAGGCTCTGCCGGAGCGCCTCGACCTCGACCGCGAGCAGGTCGCGCTGCCGGCCGAGGTAGATCAGGCGGTACGCCGAGAGGCGCGCCTGCTGCGCGACCTGCCACTCGGCGTAGGCGATGCCGAGGTCGGTCGAGTCGCGGATGGCGCTCGCCGCGGCGAGGCGTGCCCCGCGCGTGACGAGCAACTGGAGGTCGAGCGCGAGCCCGAAGCCGACGGCCGTCCGGCTCGTCGAGTCGCCGCCGGCGATGGGGGCGTCGGCGCTCGCGGCGAGCTGCGGCGGCGGCAGGAGGCCCTCTGCGAAGAGCTGCGCCGCGACGACGCCCCGGCCCGCACGGCGCGCGCGAAGGCCGGGGTTGGCGAGGACGGCGACGACGGCCGCCTCGTCGGGCGTGAGGCCGTCCGCGAGGTCGAGCGCGACCGGCGCGAGCGCCGGGTGCCTCAGCCGCGCCGCCCGAACTGCGAGCGAGTCGGGCGATGGGACGGCGAGCGCGGCGCGGACGGCCTCGGGCGAGATCGGCGACGCCACGTACCGCGCGCAGCCCGCGCCGCCGGTGAGGGCGGCCACGACGGCGCAGACATGAATGAGGCGACGCAGCACGGAGATCAGTCGGCCTCGGCGGCCATCGACGCCGCGAGTGTCCCGTCTGCGTTGAAGACGAGGTCGCGCGGCTTCCCGCCCTCCGTGATCTCGGCCTCGTACGTCGTCTGCCCTCCCGAGACGATCCGGGCGGCCTCGTTCACGGTCGTGCCGGCGTAGTCGCGGGCGAGTGCGGCCGTGACGGCGGCCGGGAGATCCGCGAGGGCGATCTCGGTCTCGACGGGCCCGGGCGTCCCGTCGGCGGCGTAGACGATCGACATCTGCTCGCCGCCCTCGGTAAACGACGCCTCGTAGCCGCCGTTGTCCTCGCGGGACCAGGCGAGGTCGGTCGCGCCGGCGTGCCCGCTCTGGAACGCCTCCGCGGCAGCAGCAGGCGGGTCGACGCGGTCGCCGTCCGGCATCGCGACCACCGGCGCAGAGGCAGAGTCGATCTGCTCCGACGTGCTCGGGGCGGGGTCGTTGGCGCACGCGCTCAGGGCGAGCACAAACGCAAGGACGAAGGCGGGGCGGGTC